>NZ_JBYOKH010000005.1:0-186700 GCF_057799415.1 Achromobacter sp. 18P8.1.1
CTGGGCCTGGCGCTGGGCCGTTTTGCCGCCCAGGCGGGCGTGGTGCTGTCTTTTGACGCCCAACTGACGCAAGGCAAGCAAAGCGCCGGCCTGCAAGGCGATTACGGCATCGCCTCGGGCCTGGCGGCCATGCTGGCGGGCACCGGGCTGGAGGCTGTCAGCCAGGGCGGCAATAACTACGGCCTGCGCGTGGCCGGTGCGCAGACGCTTGCCCCGGTCGAAGTGCTGGGCTCGCGCGAGCCCGCGCCCAGCGAAGGCACGGACTCGTACACGGTGGGCCTGTCCACCACCGCCACCAAGCTGCCGATGACCCTGCGTGAGACACCGCAATCGGTTTCGGTGATGACGCGCCAGCGCCTGTCGGACCAGGGGCTTAACACCCTGGAGGACGCCATCGCCAACACGCCGGGCCTGACCTTCAAGAAAAAGGGGTCGGCCGACGACAACGAAAAGGGCTTGTACGCCCGCGGCATGGAAATCACCAACATGCAGGTGGACGGCGTGCCCACGCACAAGGACTTCAATGCCCTGGGGCTGGACACCGCGCTGTACGACCGGATCGAAGTGGTGCGCGGTTCCACCGGCCTGTTGAACGGCGCGGGCAACCCCGCGGCGTCGATCAACCTGGTGCGCAAGCGGCCCACCCGCGAGTTCGAGGCGGGCGTGGGCGCGGCCGTCGGTTCCTGGGACTACAAGCGCACGGAATTCGATCTGGGCAGCCCGCTGGACGAATCGGGCAAACTGCGGGGCAGGCTGGTCGGCGCGTGGCAGGAGGGCGGTTCGTTCGTTGACCGCGTCAAGCAGGATTCGCAATTGCTTTACGGCGTGGTCGAGGCGGATCTGGCCGAAAGCACCCTGCTGACGCTCGGCGCGGAATATCAGCGCAAGAAATGCACGGCATGCTCGTACTTCGGCTTTCCGGCCGCGTATGCGGACGGCACGAAAACGGATTTCCCGCAGCGCTTCAACTCGGCGACCAACTGGAGCCGCCAGGACCGCACGCGCTACAACGTGTTCGCCACGCTGGACCACGAGTTCGCGCCGTTGTGGAAGGGTTCGGTAACCGTGTCCCGCACCGGCGACGACAACGACCGCACCTATGGCTGGTTCAGCAGCAACGGCTGGGCCAACTCGACGACGGGCCAGGGTGCGTCGGTGTGGGTGGCCAAATGGCCCATTCCCAAGACCCAGAATGCGGTCGACGCAAGTCTGACCGGTGCCTTCGACGCCTTCGGCCGCCAGCATGACCTGGTGGTGGGCGCAAGCGCATCGCGCACCAAGGGCGACTACGACACCTATCCGCTTTGGACCGCGCCGGGCTACGACCCCAAGATTCCCGACATCCGCCAGTGGAATGGCGACATGCCCGAACCGGACTGGCAGTCGACCGGCAAGCGCTATTACACCGAAAAGCAGGCGTCGATCTATGGCGCGGTCCGGCTGCGTCCGACCGACGCGCTGTCCGTGGTGCTGGGATCGCGGGTGACGTGGTGGGATCAACAGGCGTCCTACAACTACACCGATGGGTCGTCCTACCCGGACAACATGCGCGAGCAGGGCGTCTACACCCCCTATGCCGGCATCGTCTACGACCTGACCAGCACCTTGTCCGCCTATGCCAGCTACACGAGCATCTTCCAGCCCCAGCAGGCGCAAAGCGTGACGGGCGGCGTGCTGGAACCCATCAAGGGCAATACCTATGAGATTGGCCTGAAGTCGGCGTTCCTGGACGGTCGCCTGAATGGCTCGCTGGCCTTGTTCCGGACCCGTCAGGACAACTACGCCATGCTGGACGGCGACCGTCTGGCCCCGAATGGCGACAACGCCTACGTGGCCGCCGACGGCGCGGTGATGCGGGGCGTGGAAGCCGAAATCACCGGCGAACTGACGCCGGGCTGGCAGATGCAGCTGTCCTACGCCTATGTGGATCGCCGCCTGCCGCAAGGTTT
This sequence comes from Achromobacter sp. 18P8.1.1, assembly GCF_057799415.1. Lineage (NCBI taxonomy): Bacteria > Pseudomonadati > Pseudomonadota > Betaproteobacteria > Burkholderiales > Alcaligenaceae > Achromobacter > Achromobacter sp. 18P8.1.1. The sequence goes on from NZ_JBYOKH010000005.1 coordinate 1,950, forward strand.
CATCACGCAAGTCGGCCTGCCGCGCCACATCGCCAAGCTGTACACCACGTATCGCCTGCCGGGCGATCTAAGCGCCTTGACGGTGGGCGGCGGGGTGCGCTGGGAAAGCGGCAGCAACTATTCCAGCCGCGGCCCGGGCGGCCAGCCGCTGGAGTCGTCGCAAAGCGGTTATGCGCTGGTGGACCTGATGGCGCGTTACCAGTTCAACCGCCAGTGGTCGGCGACCTTGAACCTGAACAACGTCTTCGACAAGAAGTACTACGCCAGCACCAACGTCTACAGCAACTACTATGGCGCGCCGTTCAGCGCCATGCTGGGCGTGAACTACAAGTATTGATCCGGCGGGCCCGGCCGGACGCCGTGTCCGGCTGGGCCTTCCCGATCAGTCCAGCGTGATGTTCGCGCGCTTGGCTACGTCGCCGAACGTGCGCAGTTCGCGGGCGATCTGCTCCTGGAACGCCTGGCCCGGCAGGTAGACCGGCTCCAGCGCCAGATCCGAGACTGCGCGGCGCACCTGCGGATCTTCCATGATCTTGGCGACCGCGCGGTTCAGCGTGTCGATGACCGGCGCAGGCGTGCGCGCGGGGGCGGCCAGCGCGTACCAGCCCACAAAGGACACTTGGGCAATGCCCGCTTCGGTGAAGGTGGGCACGTCCGGCAGCTGCGGTACACGGTGTTCGCCCGTGACGGCCAGTGCGCGGACCTTGCCCGCGCGCACTTGCGGCGCGGCCGACGACACCGTGTCCACGCCCAACGCGACCTCGCCGCCGATCATGGCCGTGATCAATTGCGCGCTGCCCTTGTAAGGCACCGGCATCATCTTGGCGCCCACGGCTTCGGCAAACATTTCGCCAGCCAGGTGTGGCGCGGAGCCCGGGCCGAAGGTGCCGTACATCAGGCCGCCCTTGTCGCTTTGCTGCTTGGCCAGCGCGGCGGCTTCCTGCACCGTATTGGCCGCCAGCCCGTTCTGCGCCAGCAGCACGACCGGGGCCATCGCAACGATGGCGATGTGTTCGTAGCTGTGCATCGGGTCATAGGGCAACGTCGATTTCAACGCCGGCAGCACGGTATAGGTCGTGCTGCCCGACAACAGCAGGGTGTAGCCGTCGGGCTGCGCGCGCGCCACGGCGTCGGCGCCGATCACGGTGGACGCGCCAGGGCGGTTCTCGACGATCACGGATTGCCCCAGGCTGCTCGACAGCTTGTTGGCCAGCAGCCGGGCCACCGCATCGGTGGCGCCGCCCGGCGTGAACGGCACGACGATCTTGATCGGCTGTTCGGGATACGCGGCATGGGCCTCGCCCGCATAGGCGGCGACGGCAAGGTTGAACGCCATCACGGCGGCACAAAATCTAGCGGTCATGGCAAAGCTCTCGATCAGTCAAAAGGGGAAAGCGAAAAAGGGAAGACGCATTCACGCGGTAGCCGAGGCCACCGCCGCGTCGCGCAGGGCGGGGCCCTGGTCGCCCAGGTCCCAGAACAGGCCGGCCATGATGGCCAGCCCTTCGCGCGCCACGCTGCCCAGCAGGTGTTCATTGGGCGCATGCTGCGCGCAGGCGGGGTAGGAGTGCGGTACCCACAGGGTGGGCAAACCCAGTTGGTCGGCAAAGATATCGTTGGGCAACGAGCCGCCCAGATTGGGCAACAGCGCGGGCCGCTTGCCGGTCGTGCGTTCCAGCGACGCGGCGGCCCAGCGCACCCAGGCATTGTCGGGCGACAAACGCGTGGCGCCGGCCTGCATGCCGATCCGCACCTGCACGTCTGCAAACCCCGCCTGGTGCAGGTGTTCGCGCACATGGGTTTCCAGCGCGCGCCAGTCGGTGCCCACCACGAAACGCAGCTGGCACCAGGCCACGGCTTCCGCCGGGATCGCGTTCACGGGCTTGGCGGGATCGCCCGCGCCAAAGGTCAGGACGTCCAGGCTGTTCCAGCCGAACACCTTCTCGGGCGCGGACAGGCCGGGTTCGCCCCACCAGGCGTTGATCTCGGGGTCGTCTTCGCCGCCGCCAACGTGCAGGTCGGCCAACGCGTCAGCCACCGCGGCCGGGATGGGGGGCGGGCGCAGGCCGTCGACGGTGATGCGGCCCTTGGCATCCACCAGCGTGCCGATGGCGTGCATCAGCACGATGGCCGGATTGGCCAGCAGGCCGCCCCAGTTGCCGGAGTGGTAACCGCGTTCGCGTGCGCGCAGCTTCAATTCGAAATTGACTGCCCCGCGCGATCCCATGAAGAGCGTGGGGCGTTCTGCATTCAGGCGCGGGCCGTCGCTGGCAATGAACACGTCGGCCGCCAGCGCCTCGCGCTGGGCTTCGCAGAAGGCGGCCAGGCCGGGCGAGCCCGCTTCTTCGCCGGTTTCGATGAGCCAGGTCGTGTTGAAACCCAGTTTGCCGTCCCGTGCGGCGATGACTTGCCGCAGCGCTTCCAGATTGATGGAGTGCTGGCCTTTGTTGTCGGCCGTGCCGCGGCCGTACCAGCGGTCGCCCTCGACTTGCAGGCGCCAGGGATCGCGGCCCCCTTCCCATTTGGCGGCGTTGCCACGCACGACGTCGCCATGGCCATACATCAGCACGGTCGGCAGGCCGGGCTGTTCGATACGGCGCGCGACCAGGATGGGCAGGTCGACCCCGGCGGGATTCGCGTGGACCTCACAGGAAAAGCCCAGCGCCGTCAGCAGCGGGATCAGGTCTTCGTTCAGGTAGGCATGCTGCGCGGGCGCCTGTTCCGGCACTTCGCTTTCCGTCGCGTAGGCGACGCGACGCGTCAACGTGGCCAGCAGGGCGCCGGAATCAAAGGCTTCAACGGCATGGAGGACGGCTTGTTCGCGAATCACATCGGCTCTCGGGTACGCAAAGGAAGCACAAAGTTATTACGCTTCACCCCGTGCCACAATTAGATAATTAGCATCTTTCCCATGCCTTTAAGGCATGGATTTGGAGCCCATCATGATTTCACTGGCCTTGCGGTATTTCCTGGAAGTCGTCCGTTGCGGATCGATTGCCGGCGCGGCCGCCGCCCAGCACGTGGCGGCTTCGGCCATCAGCCGCCAGATCGCCAAGCTGGAAGACGACCTGGGCATCGTGCTGTTTGAGCGCCAGGCGCGCGGCATGGCGCTTAGCGAAGCCGGCCGGCAGCTTGCGGCTTACGCCAACGCCGCCGCGTTGGAGGCCGAGCGCGTCACCACCCAGATCCGCCAGCGCGGCCACGTGGGCGACGTCACCATCCGGCTGGCGTGTACCGAAGGTTTCGCCCATCGCTTCCTGCCGCTCAGCATGGCCGAATTCAAGCAGGTACGGCCGCAGGCGCGGTTTCATCTGCATGTGGAGCGGCCCGAGGAGGTCAGCCGGCAGATCCTGGAAGGCCTGTCGCAGATCGCATTGCGCTATTCCACAGTGCAGGACGAACGCTTGAAGACCGAACTGCTGACGCGGGCGCCGGTGTACGCGGTGATGTGCCGGGATCATCCGCTGGCCAGCCGGCGCAGCGTGGGCATGCGGGATCTGGCGGACTATCCGCTGTCGCTCGGCGACCAGGGCACGACGGTGCGGCAACTGTTCGATACGGCCTGCGCGAACGCGGGGCTGCACATTGAACCGGCCTATGTGTCGAACCATTCGGCGGCGTTTCTGCCGATGCTGCCCGGTAGCCGGATCGTGGCGTTGACGGGGTATCTGACCCTGATGGGCCAGGTGGGCAGCGACAAATTGGCGGGCGTGCCGTTCACGAATCCGGAAATGCGGCAACGAAGCATCCAGGTGCTGACATTGCAGGGCAGGACCTTGCCGTTGCTGGCGCGCGAGTTCCTGGCGTTCATGGCCGAACGGTTGACGGCGGCGACGCGGTTGCCGGAGTAAGCCCGCCGAATCGGCTCCCGCGAGTGAAGACGGCCGCGGGAGCCAGGATTACTTGGGCGTCGCGTCGTCGTTGGCTTCGTTTGCGTGCTCAAGCGGCATGTCGATATGACAGGCGATGCCGTCCGGCTTGAACTCCAGGGCGGTCTTCGCGCGTAGCGCGACGACGAGCGTCTGCTCGATCAATTCACGACCATAGCCCTGATGCGTCGCGTCCGGCGCGGCGGGAAGGCCGGACTCCGTCCAATCCAGGACCAGGTGCTCGGTGTCGCCGTCGCGGCGTTCGATCCGCCATTTCACGTCCAGCCGGCCCGATTCATAGCGCAGTGCGCCGTATTTCACGGCATTGGTCGCCAGTTCGTGAACGGCCAGTGCCAGCGTCTGGATGCGTTCCGGGCTGATGCGGACTTCGGGGCCGTTGATCGTGACCTGGCGTTCGTTGCCGACCGCGTCGAGTTCGCGATGCACGACGCCGCTGAGTTCGATCTTTTCCCCGTTGGTTTCGCTCAGCATGCCCTGTACGCGGCTCAGGGCGGCCAGGCGCGTGTCCAGACGCTGGAAGGGTTCGCCGTCGCCCAAGGTGCGCCGCGCCACGCTCTGCACCAGCGCCAGCAAGTTGCGGGTCCGGTGCTGCAGTTCGGATATCAGGACGCGGTGGCGCCGTTCGGCGCGGGTGATGAGGGTGATGTCGATGAACGTCACGACGACGCCGTCGACCTGGCTGTCGCTGCTGCGGTAAGGCACCAGGCGCAGCAGGTAGTGCTTGCCGTCCAGGGTGCCGGCGATGCGGCGTTCGATGGGTTGATAGTGGGTGTAGACCTGGGCGATGTCGTTGGCGAAAGAGGGCAGGTCGAAACGGCTGGCCAGATCGGTGATGGGGCGGCCGCAGTCGCTGGGCAGGATGTTGAAGACGTCGCCCATGGCCGGCGTGAAGCTGCGGATGATCAGGTCGCGGTCCAGGAACAACGTGGCGATCGCCGTGCTTTCAAACAGGTTGTGCAGGTCGCTGTTGCTGCGGTCCAGCTCGTCGACCTTGCCGTGGAGTTCGGCGTTGACGGTGTGCAGCTCTTCGTTCAGCGATACCAGCTCTTCCTTGGAGGCTTCCAATTCCTCGTTGGTGGATTGGAATTCCTCGTTGACCGACACCAGCTCTTCATTGGAAGACTTCAGTTCCTCCAGCGCGGTCTCGTATTCCTCGATCATGGATTGCAGGCGCTCGCGCGTGTCTCGCAGCTCCAGTTCGATCTGCTGGGCCGCGCCTTGCTGCGTGATGCTGCCTTGCGCGTAGGCTTCGTCGCGGTTCAGCGGGGGGCCGTGATCGGCAAACAGGATCAGGAACAGCGGCTCGTTTTCCTTGTGGTCGGCCAGAGGTTCCACGGTCAGGGTCACCATCTGGACGCGGCCGTCCTCGCCTTCCACGGCCACGCTCTCACGCACGGCGGGCAGGCCGGTTTCGGCGGCCTCGTGCAACAGCGTGCGCAGGTCCAGGCGCAGCCCCTTGCGCGCCAGGGTCAGCACTTGGCGCGTTGGTACGCCGGCGGCGGCCTCTAGATACTTGCCGGTGCGCCCGGAGTAATAGACGATGTCGCCGTCGCGGTTGACCAGCACGTGGGGCGGCGCATGTTGCGCCAGTACCTGGCTATCGACGGATTGGCGTAGCGCCGAAGCGCCGGTCTGCGCGCGGCGCAGCGCGGAATGGGGCAGGTCCGGTTTATGCATGGAGGGCAGGGTGATCGTAGGGCGTGGCTGCGCGCCGATATCCGTGCGGCGCTGGAAGATCCGGTGTTTCTTGTTGATCGGGCTGAACAGGTCGTTGAACTGGGTGACGTTTTCCGACATGCCCAGGAACAGATAGCCGCCCGGCCGCAACGCATAATGGAAGGTGGGAATGACCTGCTTCTGGATGCCGCCGCCGAAATAGATCAGCAGATTGCGGCACGACACCAGGTCGATCCGGGAAAACGGCGGGTCCCGCAACACGTTGTGCGGCGAGAAAATGCACAGGTCGCGCACGGCCTTGCTGACCACGTAACTGTCGCCATCGGCCACGAAGTAGCGTTCGCGCCGCGCCTGCGATACCCCGTCAAGCAAGGCGGCGGGATATCGCGCCGCGCGCGCGACGGCCAGGGCGCGGTCGTCGATGTCGGTGGCGAAAACCTGCACTCGGGGCGCGGTCGCCAGGGTATCCAGGTATTCGCGCAGCAGGATTGCCAGGGAATAGACCTCTTCGCCTGTGGCGCAGCCCGGCACCCATAGACGTATGGTTTCCGACGCGCCGCGGTCTTTCAGCAGTTGCGGAATGACCTGCTCCTGCAACGATTCGAAGGCCTCGGCATCGCGAAAGAAATTCGTGACGCTGATCAGCAGGTCGCGAAACAGGGCGCCCGCTTCCTGGGAGTTCTGCTTCAGGAATTCGACATAGGCGGCAAGCGTGGGCATCTGGTTCACATGCATGCGGCGCTGCACGCGGCGCATGAAGGTCTTGCTCTTGTAGCCGCTGAAATCGTGGCCGATGCGGGTCCGCAGCAAGGCGTAGATCTCGTGCTTGGCGGCTTCCAGCCGGCCGCGCTCCGGCCCTTGGGCCGCAGCGTCGTCCAGATCGTCCAGGTGGCCCAGCCCGACCGCGAAATCGACCAGCTTGGCGCCCATCTGATCAGCCGGCACGATGAAATCCACCAGGCCGGTGGCAATCGCGCTGCCGGGCATTTCCGGGCTGCTCGGGCCGAATCCGTCAGCCGACTGCGCCAGGGTCAGGCCGCCTTGCTCCTTGATGGCCTTAATGCCCAGCGTGCCGTCAGAGTCGCCGCCGGACAGCACGACGCCCGCCGAGAATTCGCCGCGATCCAGCGCCAGCGACGTGAAGAACAGGTCGATCGGACGGGGGCCACGCTGCTCGGGTACCCGTTGGCGCAGCCGCAGGCGCCCTTCATGGATCGACATCACGGCATCGGCGGGCAGGACGTAGACGTTGTCGACCAGGACTTCCGCGTCCTGCGTGGCGGTCTGGACCTTCAGGCCGGTGTAATGCTGGATCACCTCGGGCAGGTGGCTTTCGCGCGCGGGGCTCAAATGCGTGAGCACGACGAACGCCAACCCCGGCTTCGGGGGCACGCCGCGGAAAAAGCCTTCCAACGCCTCGACGCCGCCAGCGGAAGCGCCAATACCCACAATGGGAAATTCCGTTTGCACAGTCATGGTCTCTTCGGCCTGATCAATCACGTAAACAGCGTTTGAAGCTTCAACGAATCAGAAACCGGGGATGGGTTCGCCACTTGATGCGGAAAAACAATGGGTGGCGTGGACGCGTGCATAGTCCCCTTTTTCTGCGTCGGCGCCAGAACGCCGTGGTTACGCGCTGTTATCGGAATACACGCAGCGACATTACCATGTACGCCTGGGGATTGATATGCGAAGCACTGGTCCTGCCGGACTAGGGCGATGGGACTAAGCCGTGCGGGCCCGTGTGGAGCGGACTTTCAGCCGCAGCCGTTCCAACGCCAGGTAGACGATCGGCGTCGTGTACAGCGTCAGGAACTGGCTGATCATGAGGCCGCCGACGATCGCGATGCCCAGCGGGCGCCGCAGTTCGGAGCCTTCGCCCATGCCCAGCACAAGCGGCAGCGCGCCTAGCAGCCCCGCAAGATTGGTCATGACGATGGGCCGCAGGCGCAGCATTGCGGCGCGGTGGATGGCCTGTTCAGGCGTCAATCCTTCACGCCGTTCCAGGCTGAGCGCGAAGTCGATCATCAGGATCGCGTTCTTCATGACGATGCCGACAAGCAGGAACAGCCCCAGCAGCGCAATCAGGGTGAACTCGATGTTGGCTAAGCGCAACGCCAGCAGTGCGCCCACGCCCGCCGAAGGCAGTGTCGACAAAATGGTCAGCGGATGCAGCGGGCTTTCATACAGGATGCCCAGCACCAGATAGATGGCGATCAGCACCGCCAGGATCAGCCAGGGCTGGTCTTGCACGCTTTGCTGGAAGTTGCGGGCGTCGCCGCCCAGGCGCGTCTGGATGGATGACGGCACCATCAGTTTTGCCATGGTGGCGTCGATGGCGGCCAGCCCCTGTTCCAGGGACACGCCTTCGGCCAGCGAGAAGCCGACGCCTACGGCCGCGAACAGCCCGTCGTGGAAGACGCGGTCGTTGACCAGGCCGTTCTCGTACGTCGCGAACGCCGTCAACGGCACGCGCGTGCCGTCGGCGGCCACGACCTGCACCTGTTCCAGCACCTCGGGGTCTTCGGTGTAGCGGGGGTCCAGTTCCAGAACCACCCGGTACTGGTTCATGGCGTCGTACAGGGTGGCCACCTGGCGCTGGCTGAAGGAATTGCTGAGCACGCTGCTGATCGTGTTCATGTCCACGCCCAGGCGCTGCGCGGCGCTGCGGTCGATGTTGATTACGACCTGCTGGGTGGCGCCATCGCCTTCGGCATCCACGTCGCGCAGTTCCGGGATGGCCTGCATGGCCTTGGAGATCTTGCGGGACCATTCCCGCAGGGCGGGCACGTCGCTGGCCATGATGGCCAGCTCGTGGTCGCCCGAGTTGCCGAAGCCGCCGGGCATGCGCAAGTCCTGGTCCACGTTCAGGAAGAACATGCCACCCGGCACCGCCGGAGAGTTCGTACGCAGCCAGTTGATGACCTCGGTCGAGGACTCGTCGCGCTGAGACACGGGTTTCAGCCGGATCAGGAACAGCGAATTGCTGATGCCCAGCCCGCCGCCGTTGTAGCCGATGACGTCCTGCACGGCCGGGTGCTTTAGCACCAGCTGGCGGTATTGGTCGATCTTGGGCTGCATGACCTGGAACGAGAACCCGTCGTCGCCGCGCACGAAGCCGACCAGCTGGCCGGTATCTTGCACCGGCAAAAAGCCCTTGGGGGCGTCCACATACAGGTAGACGTTCAGCCCGATGACGCCCGCCAGCAGCAACAGCGTCAGGCGCGCATGGCCCAGCACACGGGCCAGCGACGCGCCGTACCAGTCGTGCACCCGTGCAAACGCCGCCTGCATGCGAGAGGGGCGAGGGGGGGCCGCCTGATGCGCCGCGCCCGGCTTGAGCCAGCGCGCGCACAGGGCGGGGATGATGGCCACCGACACCACCAGCGAAATCACCGTGGCTGCCACCAGCGTGATCGAGAATTCGCGGAACAGCCGTTCCACCAGCCCGCCCATGAACAGGATGGAGACGAACACCACGCTAAGCGCCACGGTCATGGCGACCAGCGTGAAACCGACTTCTCGCACGCCGCGCAGCGCCGCCTTTCTGGGCGACAGGCCCCGTTCGATGTGCCGCGAGATGTTCTCCAGCACGACGATCGCGTCGTCCACCACCAGGCCGGCGGCCACGATCAGCGCCATCAGCGACAGGTTGTTCAGCGAAAAGCCCCACACGTACATGACGGCGAAAGTGGCGATCAGGCAGACCGGGATGGCCACGCTGGGGATCGCCGCCGCGCGCGCATTGCCCAGGAACAGCCACACGACCAGGATGACCAGCGCCGTGGCCAGCGCCAGCGTGACGTGCGCTTCGCGCAGCGTGGCATTGATGCCGGGCGAACGGTCCAGCGCCACGGTCAGGTCCACGTCGGCTGGCATCAGCGCGCGCAGGCCGGGCAGGGCCTCGTTGATGGCCTTGATGGTTTCGATGATGTTCGAGCCAGGCTGGCGGCTGATGGTCAGCACCACGGCCGGGTTACGGTTGTGAAAGCCGCTGCTGTAGCGGTTTTCCACCGAATCGCTGACTTTCGCCACCTGCGCCAGCCGGATGACGGCGCCATCTTCGTGGCGCACGATCAGGCTTTCGTATTCCTGGGCGGTGCGCGGCTGGGCTGGCGTGCCGACTTCCCAGCGCTGGCCGGCCGAATCCAGCTGGCCCTGCGGCCGCATGGGCGCCGCATCCGAGATGGCCGCGCGCACCTCATCCAGCGCCACGCCATAGTGGGCCAGTGCGTTGGGATTGACCTGCACCCGCACGGCGGGCAGCGAACTGCCGCCCATCGTCACTTCGCCCACCCCGTTGATCTGCGAGATCTTCTGCGCCAGCACCGTCGCGCCCAGATCGTAGAGCTGGCCGGCCGGGCGGGTAGGGGAGCTGAGCGCCAGCGCCATGATGGGCGCCTGCGACGGGTTGATTTTGCGGTAGCTGGGGTTGCCCGGCATACCCGCGGGCAATTCGGCGCGGGCCGCGTTGATGGCGGCCTGCACGTCGCGCGCCGCTTCGTTGATGTCACGGTCCAGATCGAACTGCAACTGGACGCGCGTGGCGCCCTGGTTGCTGGACGAGGTCATGGCGCTGACGCCGGCGATGCTGCCTAAGGCGCGCTCCAGCGGCGCGGCCACGGTGCTGGCCATGCTTTCGGGGCTGGCGCCCGGCAGGTCGGCACGCACTTCGATGGTGGGGAAATCCACCTGGGGCAGCGGCGCCACCGGCAACAGCCGCCAGGCCACCGCGCCCAGCAGTGTCAGCGCCAGCGCCAGGAAGATGCAGGCGACCGGCCGGTGCAGCAACGCCCGGATCATGCCGCGGGCCCGTCAGTCCGGGCGGGCTTGGCGGCAACGCCACGTCGCTGGCCCAGGCGGTGGAAGAACAGGTAGACCGCGGGGGTGGTGAACAGCGTCAGCACCTGGCTGACCAGCAGCCCACCCACCATGACCCAGCCCAGCGGCTGGCGCAATTCGGCGCCGGAGCCCGTGGCCAGCATCAACGGCAACGCGCCGAACAAGGCGGCCAGCGTCGTCATCAGGATGGGGCGCAGGCGCAGCAGCGCGGCCTCGCGGATGGCGGCTTCAGGCGGCAGGCCGCGCGCGCGCTCGGCTTCCAGCGCGAAGTCCACCATCATGATGCCGTTCTTCTTCACCAGCCCGATCAGCAGGATGATGCCGATGACGGCGATCAGGTCCAGCGGCCGGCCTGTCAGCAGCAGCGCCAGCAGCGCGCCCACCGTGGCCGACGGCAGGGTCGACAGGATGGTGACGGGGTGGATGGCGCTTTCATACAGCATGCCCAGCACCAGATACATCGTGACCACGGCAGCCAGCATCAGCCACAGCGTGTTGGACAGCGACGCCTGGAACGCCGACGCCGCGCCCTGCAGGCGCAGTTCGACGCTGGGCGGCATGCCGATGTCGCGCTGGGCGGTGTCGATGGCGGCGATGGCCTCGCCCAGTGAGCCGCCCGGCGGCAGGTTGAACGACAGGTTCACTGCGGGGAATTGCGACAGGTGGTTCACGGCCAGCGGCACGGCGCGTTCGCTGACGGTGGCCAGCGCCGACAGCGGAATCGCCTGGCCGTCTTCGGTCTGCAGATGGATGCGTTCCAGCGCGTCGGGGCTCAAGGCCAGGCGCCGGTCCACTTCCAGCACCACGCGGTACTGGTTGGACTGGGTGAACAGGGTGGCGACCTGGCGCTGGCCGAACGCGTTGTACAGCGTCTGCACCACGTCGTCCATCGTCACGCCCAGCCGCGCGGCGGTGTCGCGGTTGACTTGCAGGAAGGCCTGGCGGCCGTCGCCTTGCAGGTCGGACGAGACCTCGGCCAATTCGGGCGATTGCGCCAGGCGCTGCATCAGCGCGTGGCTCCACTGGGTCAGCAGCGCGCTGTCGGGCGAGGTGAGCGTGAACTGGTACTGGCCGCGGCTGACGCGGTCTTCGATGTTCAGTTCCTGCACGGGCTGCAGGAAGAGCGAAATGCCCTGCACCTCGCGGGCGCGGGAGTCCAGCCGGGCCATGATGTCTGCCAGCGGGGCGCTGCGCTCGGCCCAGGGTTTCAGGTTGATCAGCAGGCGGCCGGTGTTCAGCGTGGTGTTCATGCCGTCGATCCCGATGAACGACGACAGGCTCTGCACGTCCGGGTCGGCCAACAGGGATTGCGCCACCGCTTGCTGGCGGCGCGACATGGCGTCGAACGAGGTGTTCTGCGACGACTGGGTCACGCCTTGCAGCACGCCGCCGTCCTGCACCGGGAAGAATCCCTTGGGCACCGCCAGGTACAGCAGGCCCGTCAGCACCACGGTGGCCACCATGACCAGCAGCGTCAGGCGCTGGTGGCGCAAGGTCACGTCCAGCCAGCCGGCGTAGCGGGCCTGCACGCGGTCCAGCAGCCCGGGACGGGATTCCACGTGTGCGGGCAGCAGGCGCGCGCACATCATCGGCGTCAGGGTCAGCGACACCGCCAGCGATATCAGGATGGCCACCGCCAGCGTGATGGCGAATTCGCGGAATAGCCGGCCCACCACGTCTTCCATGAACAGTAGAGGAATCAGCACGGCGATCAGCGACAGCGTCAGCGACACCAGCGTAAAGCCGATCTGGCCGGCGCCTTTCAGCGCGGCCGACATTGGGCTGTGGCCCTGCTCGCGGTAGCGCGCGATGTTCTCCAGCATGACGATGGCGTCGTCCACGACGAAGCCCGCGCCGATGGTCAGGGCCATCAACGTCAGGTTATTGGTGGAAAACCCGGCAAGATGCATGAACCCGAAGGTGCCGATCAGGGACAGCGGCACCGCCAGGCTGGGGATCAGGGTGGCGGGCAGGTTGCGCAGGAACAGGAAGGTCACCAACACCACCAGGCCCACGGCGAACACCAGTTCCCACTGCACGCCGCGGACCGACGCACGGATGCTCTCGGTGCGGTCGGTCAGGATGCGCACCTGTGCCGCGGCGGGCAGGCTGGCCGTCAGCTGGGGTAGCAACGCCTTGACCTGATCGGCCACGGCGATGACGTTGGCGCCAGGCTGGCGCTGGATGTTGACCAGCACGGCGGGCTGCTTGTCGACCCAGGCGGCCAGGTAGCGGTCTTCAGCGCCGTCCTCGATCGTGGCGACCTGGCCCAACCGCACCGGTGCGCCGTTCTTCCAGGCGACGATCAGCTCGCGGTATTCCTCCGCGCTTTGCAACTGGTCGTTGGCGTCCATGATGACCGAGCGCACCGGGCCGTCGAAGCTGCCTTTGGGCTGGTTCGAATTGGCCTTGCTGATGGCTTCCTGTACGTCGGACAGCTGCAAGCCGCGGGCGGCCAGCGCCATCGGGTTGACCTGCACCCGCACGGCCGGGCGTTGTCCGCCGGCCAGGCTGACCATGCCCACGCCGGACAGTTGCGACAGGCGTTGCGTCATCCGCGTGTCCACCAGGTCGTAGACCTTGGGCAGCGGCAGCGAATCGGACGTGACGGCCAGCGTCAGGATGGGCACGTCGGCGGGGTTGACCTTGCGGTAGATGGGGGGCGTGGGCAGGTCCGTCGGCAGCAGCGAACCGCTGGCGCTGATGGCGGCCTGCACTTCCTGTTCGGCCACGCCCAGGGATACGTCCAGCGAGAACTGCAGCGTGATCACCGAAATGCCGCTGCCGCTGGTGGACGACATCTGTTTCAAGCCTGGGATCTGCCCGAATCGCCGCTCCAGCGGCGCCGTGACCGCGCGCGCCGTGACGGTCGGACTCGCCCCGGGGTACTGGGTCGTGACCTGGATGATCGGGTAATCCACCTGCGGCAGGGCGGCGACCGGCAGCATGCGCCAGGCCAGGATGCCCGACAGCAGCAAGGCGATCATCAGGAAGGACGTTGCGACCGGGCGCAGGATGAAAGGGCGTGACAGGCTCATGCGCGGATCAGGTAAGGGGCGGGACGGCTAGGGGCTCGACGATCTGGACGTCGCGTCCGTCGTGCAGGCGGTCCACGCCTTCGACTACGACGCGCTCGGCAACGGCCAGGCCCGCTTCCACGACCACGTGGCCGGCGTTGGCGGAACCCAGTTGCAGGACCCGGCGCGTGGCGCGCTGGTCGTCGCCGATGACGAACACGAAGGCGCCTTCGGAGCCATATTGCACGGCGGCCGACGGAATGGTGATGACATTGTCCTGCTGCACCACGGCCAGCCTGATGTTCACGAACTGGTTGGGAAACAGCGATTCGTCGGCGTTGTCGAAGCGGGCGCGCAGGCGCACGGTGCCGCTGGCTGTCTGGATGCGGTTGTCCAGCGCTTCCAGGGTGCCTTCGGCCAGGATGCGGCGGTCGTCCGCGTCCCAGGCCTGCACCCGCAGCACCGCCGTCTTGGCCTGCGCCCGGCGCAGGATGTCCAGCCGGGTCTCGGAAATGCTGAAGATCGCCGAAATCGGCATCGTCTGCACCAGCGTGGTCAGGCCGTTGGCATCGTCGGCCCGCACGTGGTTGCCGGCGTCGATGCGGCGCAGGCCGATGCGGCCGTCCTGCGGGGCGACGATGCGCGTATGACCCAGCAGGCGTTCGGCATCGGCGACTTGGGCCCGGTTCAATTGGCGTTGCGCGGTGTACGCGCGCACCTGGGCTTCGGCGGTATCCAGTTGCTGGCCCGCCACGGATTCCTGACGCGCCAGGCGCCGGTAGCGCTGCAAATCGGCCTGGGCGTTGTCCAGCAACGCCTGGGTGCGCGCCAGTTCTCCCTCGGCGGCGCCCAGCGCGGCCAGATAGGGCCGGGCGTCGATTTCGGCCAGCAATTGGCCCCGGGTGACGGCCTGGCCTTCGGTGTAATGCAGGCGGACCAGTTCGCCGTCGACCTGGCTGCGCAAAGTCACCTGCGCCAGCGGCGTGATGGTGCCCAGCGCGTGCAGATCGCGTTGCAGCGGGCCCATGCGGGCGGCGGCTACGCTGACAGCCACGGGAATTTGCCCGTATTCGGGCGGGCGGGCGGGGGCGGGGCCTTGACTCCCCATCAACCCGTACGCAACCGCGATCAGCACGGCCAGCAACAGGGCGGCGGCGACCAGGATCAGGCGCTGGGTTCGGGAAGGGTGGCCCGCGAAAGAGGGCAGTGACATCTGGGCTGCCAGTCAGGATGTTGCGGACAGCCGAGATTCTATATTAATAATAATGATTAGCGTTATTAACGAAGGTTTTCAAGAGGGGTTTTCGCCATATGGTTGTCTGGAATTCAACGTAAAATCCGGCCGTCGCCGCGAAGTACCGGCGCAATGCGCCTCTTCTACGGCATGTACGTCGATCTCCATACCCTATATCTCCTTATCATCGGGACGCTGCTGGCCAGCGCGGGGATGATCTTCTGGGAGCTTCGGGCCCATCCCCTGCGCAGCAAGACGCTGCGCATGCTGGGAAGCGGCTTTGCCACGTTGGCGATGGGATGCGTGCTGGTCCTGTTCCGGCGGGATCTTCCCGGAGCGTTCGGGTCGGCGCTCAGCAACCTTGTCATTCTCTCGGGTTACCTGCTGGTGCTCAACGGCGTGGCGTCCCTGCGGGGGCGTCAATACCGCGCCGGGTCCGTGGCGCTGCTGGCGCTGATGGCGCTGGTGTGGGCGGTGGCCGGGACGCGATGGCAGGATGTCGTGTGGGCCTACGCCAGCGCGGTGCCGATTGCCCTGATCAGTGGCATGACGTCGCTGGAGATGTTGCGGTGCCGAGCCATGCAAGCGCTGCCGGCCCGACGGATCATCGTGGTGGTGACGGCCATTCATGCGTTGCTGTATGCCGGCCGCGCGGGCGTGCTGCCCTGGATGGTGGCGACCTTCGGCCAGGAGGTGTTGTGGGCCGCCAGCAACATCACCATGTACGAGGGCGTGCTGTATTCGGTCATTTTGCCCATGACGCTGGTCAAGCTGATCCGCGAAGAGACGCATGGCCAATTGCTGCAGGAATCCCAGACCGACTATCTGACCCGGCTGGGCAACCGCCGGTGGTTCTTCGAGCAGGGCGCGCGCGTCATCGGCGGCCCGGCCGGGCAGGGCCCCGTTGCCATGCTTGCGTTCGACCTTGACCATTTCAAATCGATCAACGACCTGCACGGCCACGAAACGGGCGACAAGGTGCTGACGTCGTTTGCGGGCGTAGCCCAGGCTACGGTCGGCCCGGCCGCCGTACTGGCCCGGATCGGCGGCGAAGAGTTCGCGTGCCTGCTGTCGGGCGACGACGCGCGCCGCGCCCACCTGCTGGCCGAAGCCATCGTCAGGCGTTTCGCCGAGACGATGGCGGATCCTGCGCGGGGCGTGGGGATACCGGCCACCGTCAGCGTCGGCCTGGCGCAGTTCGACGGCGACGTGCCGCCGTTGGCCGCCGGCCTTGCCGCGGCAGACCATGCGCTGTACCGCGCGAAGGCGCTGGGCGGCAATCGCGTCGAATTGGCACGCCTGGGCGCAAGTTCCGCCGCGGCGTGACTGGCTAGTCGTTATAGTGGCGGCTATTTTCAATAGCAGGTCAGCAAGGAGCAGGTCCATGGGTGAGCATCCCCTCGAAAGTCCGCGGCAGTTGTTCGAACGCCTTCAAGCCCGATTGGAGACGGAACGCGCCCGTGTGCGGCAATGGCAGGCGGTTGAGGCCGACTACCAGCGCAAGTATTCCGAAGGGCTGTCGCCGCTGGAGCAAAAGCTGCAAGAACTGCGCATGAAGCTGGTGCTGTGCTTCGACCACGCGCACAAGAACATGGGGCTGTCCAAGTCGGAACGCGAATTCGTGTCTGAACTGGTGGTGGAGTTTTCCGAAGAACTGCTGGAATTGGCCGCCAAGAGCGAGCTGCCGGCGGCCTGCGACACCGGGCGCCTGAAAGTGCTTTATAAAAAGCACGGCGGGTCGGACTATGACGCGGACGCGGCGGACGAGACCGAAGACGCCAAGGTGGAACTGGCTGACGCATTGGGGCTGGATCCGGACACCGACCCGGGCGCCTTGTCGCCAGCCCGGCTGCTTGCCCTGATCCAGGACCAATACGTAGACGACGAAGCCGAGGAGCTGCTGGCGCTGGCGCGTCTGGCCACCCGCAGCAACACGCCGAATGCCGTGGCATGGCAAGCGCTGCAGGACGCCGAGCAGGTGCGCGTCAGCCGGGCTGCGCAGAATCCCGACCTTCAAGCCGATGTGGACACGGCCGCCGACATCGACGACGCGCGCCTGCCGCAAGTCAACGCCGTCCTGCAAGCCCAGTTGGACGAAGTCCTGCACCAGGCCGCCTACGCGGAAGAAGGCTTCAAGCTGCGCTACGACCTGGATCCGTTCGCCTCGTTCGACCCGGAAACGGTGATGGAAGACCTGGACGCCGATATCGTCGACATCCAGGAATACATCCGCGAACTGGAACACGAGGTCATGCAGTTCTCGGACCAGGGCCTGCTGAAGTCCTGGCTCAAGGCGATGAAGCGCGAAATCGCAGCCATCGAGCGCCGCGAAGGCCGCGACTGATGGGCGGCGCCCGGCGTCAGGTGCGCCGGGCCACGGGCACCACGCGCATGACGGGCGCCGCCGACTTGGCGGCGTCGGCGCGCGGGCGGATCATCATCGGGAAAAAGCGCCACAGGTACAGCGCCAAGGCCAGCACCCAAGCCGTCGTGGCGGCATGCAGCAAGCCGACCGTGGCGGCAGTGGGCAGCAGGGCGGCCAGGCGCAGCAACGCCGCCAGGATCATCAACGCGTAGCTGACCACCATGCTGCGGTCGGTCTGCAGCGGCCGTCCCAGGTGGCCCAGCGCGGTGCGGGTGACCATGCCCAGTATCAGCACCGAAAACCCGGCCACCCCGATCACATGCGCGGGCCAGGCCGGGCGCACGACGTAGCCGGCCAGATGCGCGGCGCCCACCAGCAGGCCGATCCCCACGCCCAGATAGCCCGCATACAGAATCCATAGCAGCGGCACGCGGCGCACGGCCCAGGGTTTCCAGGAGACCCATTGCGCCAGCGCGATCAGTCCGGTCGCCGCCAGCGCCAGCGCGGCCAAACGCGGGACGTCGGCCGTGAGGCAGGCGATGGCGACCACGCCCAGCCCCAGTTGCCAATGTCCGCTGCGCGTGTGCGCGGGGATATCCAGGCCCGCCACGGCGCGTTTGGCGAAAAAGGGCAGGACGCGGCGCGCGATCAGCAGCGTCAGTACCGCCATGCACAGCAGGCCGGCGTTGAAGTAACGCATCAGGGCAAGATAATCGCCTTGCACCACGGCCCACAGGTACATGGCGTTGGCGGCGGCCAGCCCCAGCAACAGGAAAGGCACTCCCGCATTGCGCTGGTTGCGCGTCACCCACACGGCGCGGCCCAAGGCGGCGGCGCCCCACAGGAAAAAGCCCAGATCCGCCGCGGCGGCCACCAGGAACGCGGGCCGGCCCGGCACCAGATAGCCCGCGCGCGCCACGATCCACAGCAGGCACAGGCCCGCCAGCGCGTTGCCGCGCAAGGGATTCTTGCCCGTCCAGTTGGCGCCCGCCGTCAGCAGGAAGCCCACGGCGATGGTGGCAACGAAGCCCCACAGCATCTCGTGCGCGTGCCAGAACATGCCGCCCATGACGCCCGTGATGCGGGCCGGCGCATGCACCCACAGCCATACGGACGCCAGCGCCCAGAAGCAGCCCGCCAGATACAGCGGACGGAACCCCATTTCGGTGAAAGCGCCCCATTGGGGGCGGGGCTGCCGGGCGGGCGCAGCGGGTTCGTCGATGGTCAGCAGCGGAGGCATGGCGGTCTGTCGGATTAAAGGTGTATTTGAAATGCATATTAATCCTGCGCCTGCCCGCCCGCCAGCGCGATTGTTTGATCTGGCGCAAACCTGCCCGGGAACCCGGCAGTGACTAGGCACATTGGCGGGGCCGGATGGTCAGCCGGCGAATGGCGGCACGGGCATGCGGTCCCTAGGCTAGAGCCCTGAATTCCCTGTATCCGTGAGCCAAGCGAGAGTAACCATGACAGCAGCAACTTCCCCATCCGGCAGGCCGATGCGGGTCCTGATTTCCAGCACGTTTGCCTTCACCATCTGTTTCGCGGTCTGGATGATCTTTGCGGTGCTGGGCATCCCCATCAAGGCGCAGCTGGGCCTGTCCGAAACCCAATTCGGCCTGTTGGCCGCCATGCCGGTACTGACCGGCTCGCTGGTACGGGTGCCGCTGGGCATCTGGACTGACCGCTACGGCGGCCGGCCAGTGTTCTTCATCCTGATGCTGCTGGCGGTGGTGCCGATCTGGCTGCTGTCCTACGCCACCGAATACTGGCAGTTCCTGGTGCTGGCGCTGTTCGTCGGCCTGACGGGCGGCTCGTTCTCGGTCGGCACGCCGTATGTGGCGCGCTGGTTTCCGCGCAACAAGCAGGGCCTGGCGATGGGCGTGTTTGGCGCGGGCAATTCGGGGTCGGCCATCACCAAGTTCGTGGCGCCGGCGCTGATCGCCGCCGCCGGCGGCGCCTGGGTCATCGTGCCGCAGGTATACGCGGTGGCGCTTCTGGTCACAGCCGTGCTGTTCTGGATGTTCTCGGCCTCCGACCCGGCGCACCGCGTCACGCGCGGCGCGTCCCTGTCGGCGCAGTTCGCCATGTTGAAGGACCCGCGCGTCTGGCGCTACTGCCAGTACTACTCGGTGGTGTTCGGCGGCTATGTGGCGCTGGCGCTGTGGATGACCAAGTACTACATCGGCGAATACGGCTTCGACATGAAGCTGGCCGCCTTGCTGGCTGCGTGCTTCTCGTTGCCGGGCGGGGTGCTGCGCGCCCTGGGCGGCTGGATCTCGGACCGCCACGGCGCCTACAAGACCACCTGGTGGGTGATGTGGGTGTGCTGGGTGGCGTTCTTCCTGCTGAGCTATCCGCAAACCGAATTCACCGTCATGACCGCCAATGGTCCGCGCAGCTTCGGCATCGCGCTGGGACCGGTGTCGTTCACCGTGCTGCTGTTCATCGTCGGCATCGCCATGGCGATCGGCAAGGCCTCGGTCTTCAAGTTCATCTCGGACGAGTTCGGCGAGAACATCGGCGCAGTGTCCGGCATCGTCGGCCTGGCCGGCGGCTTGGGGGGCTTCGTGCTGCCCATCCTGTTCGGCGTGCTGCTCGACCTGACCGGCGTGCGCTCCAGCGCTTTCATGCTGCTGTACGGCACGGTCTGCGTATCGCTGATCTTCATGCACTTCAGTTTCCGGCCCGAAAGCGCGGCCAGCGCGTCGGCGGCCGTCGCCAAGCAATCCGCCTGATCCCTCCCACCCCTACAAAGAGCCTTCATCATGTCCACTCAAGTCCTGTCGCGTTGGGAGCCCGATAATCCCGGCTTCTGGAAGCAGACCGGCGCGCGCGTCGCCAACCGCAACCTCTGGATCTCCATCCCCGCCCTGATGCTGGCGTTCAGCATCTGGATGCTGTGGAGCGTGGTGGTGGTCAACCTGGATCGCGCGGGCTTCATGCTGTCGAAGAACCAGCTGTTCTGGCTGACCGCGCTGCCGGCGCTGTCGGGCGCCACGTTGCGCATCTTCTATTCCTTTCTGGTCCCGGTCTTCGGCGGCCGCAAGTGGACCGCCATTTCCACGGCCTCGCTCCTGATCCCGGCGCTGGGCATGGGTTTCGCGCTGCGCGACCCGACCACCTCGTTTCCCACCTTGCTGATCCTGGCGCTCTTGTGCGGCCTGGGCGGCGGCAACTTCAGTTCCAGCATGGCCAACATCAGCTTCTTTTTCCCCAAGGAAAAGAAGGGTCTGGCCACGGGCCTGAATGCGGGTATCGGCAACCTGGGCGTGTCGCTCGTGCAGTTCGTGGTGCCCGTCGTGATCTCGGTGGGCGTCTTCGGCGTGGCCGGCGGCGCCCCGCAGGAAATCACCGTCAATGGCGCGCAGCAGAACCTGTGGCTGCAGAACGCGGGCTTCATCTGGGTGATCCCCATCGCCATTGCGGCCATCGCCGCGTGGTTCGGCATGAATGACATCGCCGACGCCCGCGCGTCGTTTGCCGACCAGGCCGTGATCTTCAAGCGCAAGCACAACTGGCTGATGTGCTGGCTGTATGTGGGCACCTTCGGCTCCTTCATCGGTTTCTCGGCGGGCTTCGCCATGCTGACCAAGACCCTGTTCCCGCAGGTCGACCCCATGGCCTATGCCTTCCTGGGGCCGCTCGTGGGGTCGCTCACGCGTCCGGTGGGCGGCTGGGTGTCCGACAAGCTGGGCGGCGCGCGCGTCACGCTGTTCACCTTCGCCGGCATGATCGCCGCGGTGCTGGGCGTGGTGATGTTCCTGCCCGTGGGCGGGCAGGGGGGCGACTTCAACGGCTTCCTGGCCATGTTCATCGTGCTGTTCGCACTGACCGGCCTGGGCAACGGGTCCACCTTCCGCATGATCCCCGTGATCTTCCTGCGCGAACGCACGCAGGCGGCCAAAGGCAAGGGCGCCGCCGGCCAGAAGCAGGCCATGAGCGAAGCGGCCAAGGAATCGGCGGCCGTGCTGGGGTTTTCCGGCGCCATTGGAGCCTACGGCGGCTTTTTCATTCCCCGCAGCTTCGGCACGTCGCTGGAAATGACGGGCAGCGTGCAGGCCGCGCTGTATTGCTTCATCGGCTTCTACGCCACCTGCATGGTGATCACCTGGTGGTTCTACGCCCGCCGCAATGCCCCGGTGCCGTGCTGACTGGGGGAGTCGATGGGTTGCGCGCGCTGGAAGGGGGTGTGCGTGGCTAGCGCGGGTCGCGCTCCACCCACCCGGTAAGAACCCGAAAGCCCAACGCGCGAAACCCATCATGACGCCGGCGCCTACACGACGCGCGCACCTCGCAACCAACCACTCACCCCGTCGCTTTCCTCGCTGTGACTAGTCACTCTGCCGTGCGCCGCCTGTGCCACTGGCGAATAGGCGGGGGACAGAGCGGCGCCTAAAGTGGATTCAACGGCAACGATCGCAGTACGCGCCGGCCAGGCCGGCGTTCTTGGAGAAACACAATGAGTCATTTTCTGGACCGGTTGAAGTTCATGTCGCGGGTGAAGTCCACGTTTGCGGACGGCCACGGCGAAACGGTCAACGAAGACCGCAAGTGGGAAAACGCATACCGCTCCCGCTGGCAGCACGACAAGGTCGTGCGTTCGACCCACGGGGTGAACTGCACGGGCTCGTGCTCGTGGAAGGTCTACGTCAAGAATGGCCTGATCACCTGGGAAACGCAGCAGACGGACTATCCGCGCACGCGTCCCGACCTGCCCAACCACGAGCCTCGCGGCTGTCCCCGGGGCGCGTCCTACAGCTGGTACGTGTATTCGGCGCAGCGGGTGAAGTACCCGATGATCCGGGGCCGCCTGATGGAAATGTGGCGCGAAGCGCGCAAGACCATGGACCCGATCGCCGCGTGGGAATGGATCAGCCAGGACCCCGTGCGCGCCAAGCGCTACAAGTCCATCCGCGGCCTGGGCGGCTTCGTGCGCGCCGACTGGGATACGGCCACCGAGATCATCGCCGCCGCCAATGCGCTGACCATCAAGAAGTACGGCCCCGACCGCGTAATCGGCTTTTCGCCGATTCCGGCTATGTCCATGGTCAGCTACGCCGCCGGCGCGCGCTACCTGAGCCTGCTGGGCGGCGTGTGCCTGAGCTTCTATGACTGGTATTGCGACCTGCCGCCGGCCAGCCCGCAGATCTGGGGCGAACAGACCGACGTGCCGGAATCGGCCGACTGGTACAACTCGACCTACCTGATGGTGTGGGGCTCGAACGTGCCCCAGACCCGCACGCCCGACGCCCACTTCTACACCGAGGTCCGCTACAAGGGCACCAAGACGGTGGCCGTCTCCAGCGACTTTGGCGAAATGGTCAAGTTCGGCGACATCTGGCTGGCGCCCAAGCAGGGCACCGACGCCGCGCTGGCGATGGCCATGGGCCACGTGATCCTGAAGGAATTCCACCTGTCGGCGAACCCGTCGCCCTACTTCCAGGACTATGTGCGGCGCTATACCGACATGCCGATGCTGGTGCTGCTGAAACCCCGCGACGGCTTCTATGCCCCCGACCACTTCCTGCGCGCCTCGCACCTGGACGGCGCGCTGGGCGAACAGAACAACCCCGATTGGAAGACGCTGGTGCTGGACGCCAAGAGCGGCGACCTGGTTGCGCCCAACGGCAGCATCGGCTTTCGCTGGGGTGAGGGCGCGGTCAACGGCGGCGAAAAGGTCGGCCGCTGGAACCTGGAATCCAAAGACGGCGGCAATGGCCGCGATATTGAACCGACGTTGAGCCTGTTGGACGCTGGCAGCGATGTCGTCGGCGTGGGCTTTCCGTACTTCGGCAGCGAACACGACGAATTGCTGGTGCGCAATGTGCCGGCCCGCCGCATCCGTCTGGCCGACGGCACCGAGGCGCTGGTCGCCACGGTGTACGACCTGCAGATGGCCAACTATGGCCTGGACCGAGGACTCGGCGGCGGCAACGTTGCGGCCTCGTTCGACGACGACGTGCCCTACACGCCGGCCTGGCAGGAAAAGCACACCGGCGTGCCGCGCGCGCAAGTGATCCAGGTGGCGCGCGAATTCGCGCAAAACGCGCACGACACCGAAGGCAAGTCGATGGTGATCGTGGGCGCCGGCCTGAACCACTGGTACCACATGGACATGATCTACCGCGGCATCATCAACATGCTGATGATGTGCGGCTGCGTGGGCAAGAGCGGCGGCGGCTGGGCGCATTACGTGGGCCAGGAAAAGCTGCGCCCGCAGTTCGGCTGGGCTCCGCTGGCATTCGGTTCCGACTGGGCGCGCCCGCCGCGCCAGATGAACGGCACGTCGTTCTTCTATGCGCACACCAGCCAGTGGCGCCATGAAAAGCTGAACGTGCAGGAAATCCTGGGCCCGACCGCCGACCGCGCCAAGTACGGCGAACTCAGCATGATCGACCTGAACGCCCGCGCCGAGCGCATGGGATGGCTGCCGTCGGCCCCGCAACTGCGCACCAACCCGCTGGATGTGGTGGCCCAGGCCGAGGCCGAAGGCCGCGACCCCATCGCGCATGCGGTTGAACAGCTGAAGTCAGGTGCGCTGCGCATGTCGTGCGAAGACCCGGACGATCCGGCCAACTTCCCGCGCAACATGTTCGTCTGGCGTTCCAACATCCTGGGCTCCAGCGGCAAGGGCCACGAGTACTTCCTGAAGTACCTGCTGGGCGCGCAAAACGCGGTGTTCGGCGACGAAGGCGACGCGATCAAGCCCACGGAAGTGACCTTCCAGGACGATGCGGCCGAAGGCAAGCTGGACTTGCTGACCGTGCTGGACTTCCGCATGAGCACGACCTGCCTGTACGGCGACATCGTGCTGCCGACGGCCACCTGGTACGAAAAGGACGACCTGAACACGTCCGATATGCACCCCTTCATCCACCCCTTGAGCGAAGCGGTGCAACCCTTGTGGGAGAGCAAGACCGACTGGGAGATCTACAAGCTGCTGGCCAAGAAGTTCAGCGAGATCGGCGGCCCCTACCTGGGCAAGCGCCGCGACCTGGTGATGACGCCCCTGATGCACGACACCCCGGGGGAACTGGGTCAGGCCTTCGAGCCCCGCGACTGGAAGCTGGGCGAGTGCGATCTGGTGCCGGGCAAGACTGCGCCGTCGATGACGGTGGTGGAGCGCGACTACAACGACATCTACCGCAAGTTCACGTCGGTCGGCCCCTTGCTGGACAAGCTGGGCAACGGCGGCAAGGGCATCAACTGGAACACCGAGCACGAAGTGCGCGAGCTGGCCGGCATCAATGAAAGCGTCTCTGACGCTGGTGTCAGCCAGGGCCGTCCGCGCTTGGACACCGCCATCGACGCGGCCGAAATGATCCTGACCTTCGCACCCGAGACCAATGGCCACGTGTCGGTCAAGGCCTGGGAAGCGCTGGGCAAGATTACCGGGCGCGACCACACCCATCTGGCCATCGGCCGCGAGCACGACAAGATCCGCTTCCGCGACGTCCAGGCGCAGCCGCGCAAGATCATTTCGGCGCCGACCTGGTCGGGCCTGGAAAGCGAAGAGGTCAGCTACAACGCCGGCTATACGAACGTGCACGAACTGATCCCATGGCGCACGCTGACCGGCCGCCAGCAGTTCTACCAGGACCACCGCTGGATGCTGGATTTCGGCGAAGGCTCCTGCGTCTACAAGCCGGCCATCGACACCAAGACGGTGGCGCCCATGCTGGGCCGCTACCCGAACGGCGAAAAGGAACTGGTCCTGAACTGGCTGACGCCGCACCAGAAATGGGGCATCCACAGCACCTATTCGGACAACCTGCGCATGCTGACGCTCAGCCGCGGCGGCCCCCACGTGTGGGTGTCGGAAGCCGAGGCCAAGCAGGCCGGGCTGGTGGACAACGACTGGGTCGAAGTCTTCAACGTCAACGGCACCTTGACCGCGCGCGTGGTCGTCAGCCAGCGCGTGCCGGTGGGCATGTGCCTGATGTACCACGCCCAGGAAAAGATCGTGAACGTGCCGGGGGCGGAAACCAGCGGCAAGCGCGGCGGCATCCATAACTCGGTCACGCGTACGGTGCTCAAGCCCACGCACATGATCGGCGGCTACGCCCAGCAGGCCTACGGTTTCAATTACTACGGCACGGTCGGCGCCAACCGCGACGAGTTCGTGGTGTTGCGCAAGATGAAGAAAGTGGACTGGCTGGAAGGCCCGCTCGTTGAAGACCCCGCCACGCAGGCAACGCAACAAGAAGAGAAGCAATCATGAGGATACGCGCCCAAATCGGCATGGTGCTGAACCTGGACAAGTGCATCGGCTGCCACACTTGCTCGGTCACCTGCAAGAACGTCTGGACCAGCCGCGACGGTGTCGAATATGCCTGGTTCAACAACGTGGAAACCAAGCCCGGCATCGGCTATCCCAAGGAATGGGAAAACCAGGACAAGTGGAAGGGCGGCTGGAAGCGCACGGCTGCCGGCAAGCTGGAACCGCGCCAGGGCGGCAAGCTGCGCATCCTGGCCAACCTGTTCGCCAACCCGAACCTGCCGGCCATTGACGACTACTACGAGCCCTTTACCTTCGACTACGAGCATTTGCAGAACGCGCCCTTGCTGCAGACGCCGCCCACCGCGCGTCCCATTTCGGTGCTGACCGGCAAGAAGATGGACAAGATCCATTGGGGCCCGAACTGGGAAGACGACCTGGGCGGGGAATTCAGCTCGCGCAGCCGCGACGCCTTGTTCGAGGGCGTGCAGAAAGAGATGTACTCGACGTTCGAGAACACCTTCATGATGTACTTGCCCCGCCTGTGCGAACACTGCCTGAACCCGGCCTGTGTCGCCAGCTGCCCGTCCGGTTCCATCTACAAGCGTGAAGACGACGGCATCGTGCTGGTGGACCAGGACAAGTGCCGCGGCTGGCGCATGTGCATCTCGGGCTGCCCGTACAAGAAGATCTACTACAACTGGAGCAGCGGCAAGGCGGAAAAGTGCACGTTCTGCTATCCGCGCATCGAAGCCGGCCAGCCTACCGTCTGCTCGGAAACCTGCGTCGGCCGCATCCGCTACCTGGGCGTCATGCTGTATGACGCCGACCAGATCGAACGCGCCGCGGCCACCGCCAACGAGCAGGACCTGTATGAATCGCAGCTGGACCTGTTCCTGGACCCGCATTCGCCGGAAGTGATCGCCGCCGCGCGCGAGCAGGGCATTCCGGAATCGTGGCTGGAGTCTGCGCGCCAGTCGCCCGTCTACAAGATGGCGGTGCAATGGCGCGTGGCCTTCCCGCTGCACCCTGAATACCGCACCTTGCCGATGGTCTGGTACATCCCGCCGCTGTCGCCCATCCAGACGGCAGCCGAAGCCGGCCAGATGCCGCAGCGCACCGTGGGCAAGAGCGCCATGATCCCGGACGTGTCCAGCCTGCGCATCCCGGTGCGCTACCTGGCCAACCTGCTGACGGCGGGCAAGGAAGCCCCCGTGCTGCAGGCCCTGGAGCGCATGCTGGCCATGCGCGCCTATAAGCGGTCCGAGACCGTGCACGGCGAACGCGACACGGCGCTGTTGGAACAGGTCGGCCTGACCGAGGAAACCGTACAGGACATGTACAAGATCATGGCCATTGCCGACTACGAAGACCGTTTCGTCGTGCCCAGCAGCCATAAGGAAGTGGTGGAAGACAGCTTCAACGAGAAGGGCAGTTGCGGATTCACCTTCGGCAACGGCTGCTCGGGCGGCGTGTCCGAAGGCACCTTGTTCGGTCGCAAGCCCCAAGGTAACGAGATCTTCATCGAAATGCCGAAATCCCGCAAGAAGGCCGCGCTGGCCCGCTAGGAAAGGAGAAAACCATGAATTTGTACCGCTTGCTTTCCGCCTTGCTCAGCTACCCCGAGCCTGAACTGCTGGATGCCTTGGGCGACGTGGAGTCGATGCTGGCTGACTTCCCCGACGCCGAGGAAGCCCTGCAGCCCCTGGTCGGTTACCTGGCCACCAACGACCTGATCGCCGTGCAGGAGAACTACGTGGCGACGTTCGACCGCAACCGTTCGCACTCGCTGCACCTGTTCGAACACGTGCACGGCGAAAGCCGCGACCGCGGCCAGGCCATGGTCGACCTGCTGGAGACCTACCGCGGCCAGGGGTTCGAGCCGGTCGTGTCCGAACTGCCGGACCACGTGCCGCTGTTCCTGGAATTCCTGGGCGTGATCGATCCAGCTCAGGCGCAGGACCTGCTGGACGAAGCCATTCACGTGCTGGCGGCCATCGGCGCGCGGCTGGCCAAGGGCGGCAGCCCCTACGCTGGCATCTTCGCGGTGCTGCGCGCCGAGTCCCGGGTGATTCCGCGGGAACAGACCGAAGCGCCCGTGCGCGACATGGACGAAGCCATGGAGACCTACGGCGTCAGCCAGGACGGCGTAGAGCCGCTGTTGCGGCCGTTCTCGGGCGATGGCGCGCAAACCGTGCGCTTCTACCCCCGGGCGCCGGCCGCCCATTAATGCTCAGGAAGACGCATCATGAATTCCCTGAATCAGTTTCTTTTCGGCATCTACCCCTACATCGCGCTGACGGTCTTCCTGTTGGGCAGCCTGGCGCGTTTCGAGCGCGAACAATACACGTGGAAGACGGACAGCTCGCAGTTGCTGCACCGCGGCCAACTGCGGCTGGGCAACATCCTGTTCCACGTCGGCATCCTGGGCCTGTTCTTCGGGCATCTTGCCGGGCTGCTGACGCCGGTGGTGGTGTGGGACACGCTGGGCGTTTCGCACACGTTGAAGCAGACGGTCGCGATGGTGGCTGGCGGCGTCATGGGCGGAATCTGCCTGATTGGCCTCTTGATCCTGATCCACCGCCGCCTGACCGATCCGCGCATCGCCCGCACGACGCGTCCCGGCGACAAGCTGCTGCTGTTGTGGATCCTTGTGACCTTGCTGCTGGGCCTGTCGACCATCGTGCTGTCCGCGGGCCACATGGACGGTGAAATGATGGTGCGCCTGATGACGTGGGCGCAGCACATCGTCACCTTCCAGGGCGACGCGGCCAGCCATATCGCCGACGTGCCGCTGCTGTTCAAGGCGCACCTGTTCATGGGCCTGACCTTGTTCGTGATCTTCCCGTTCACGCGTCTCGTCCACGTCTGGAGCGGCTTTGCCTCGCTGGGCTATCTGGGCCGCGCCTGGCAGCTGGTCCGCCCGCGCTGAACCCACGCACCAGGAGCCGAACATGCCTGTCATCGTCAATGGCGTCGAACTGAACGACGCGGATCTGGAACGCGAACTGCCGCTGCACGCGGAAGCCGGCAACCCTATGCGCCACGCGGTCACCGCGCTGGTCTTGCGCCGGGTGCTGCTGGACGAAGCGGCCCGTCTGGGCCTGGATGCCGAGGACGAGGAGGGCGCCATCAGCGCCTTGCTCGCCGCGCAGGCGCCCGCGCCGGAGGCCGACGAGGCCGCCTGTCGCCGCTTCTACCAGATGCACCCGCAGCGCTTCATGGTGGGAGAGTTGGTCGAGGCCGACCACATCCTGTTCCAGGTGACACCCACCGTGAACCTGGACATGCTGCGCGCTCATGCCAACGTGGTGCTGCAGGAGTTGCTGACCGACCCCTCGCGCTTTGCCGAGGTGGCGCGCGAGCAATCCAACTGCCCGTCGGCGACGGTGGGCGGCAACCTGGGTCAGTTGGGCCGTGGCGACACGGTGCCGGAGTTCGAGCGCGCCGTCTTCGCGTTGCCTTCGGGCGGCCTGCTGCCGCAACTGCTGCAGACCCGCCATGGCCTGCACATCGTGCGGGTGACGCGCCGTATCGAAGGCCGGCTGCTGCCTTATGAACACGTGGCGCAGCAGATCGCCATGGCGCTCACGTCCATGAGCCGCGACACCGCCTGGCGGCAATACACCAAGCTGCTGGTCGAACGCGCCGACGTCCAGGGGATCGACCTGGAGGCGGGCGGCGAGCCCGAACGGGTCTATGGCGGGAGCGCCGCATGATGGACGAGCCTGCTGCGGGCCCCCTGACAGACGGCTTCGGACGCCGGATCGACTACCTGCGCGTCTCGGTCACGGACCGCTGCGACCTGCGTTGCAGCTACTGCCTGCCCAAGGATTTCAAGGGCTTCGAAACCCCGGCCAACTGGCTGCGCCATGACGAAATGGCCAGGCTGGTGGGCCTGTTCGTGCGCCTGGGCGTCAGCAAGGTCCGGCTGACGGGCGGCGAACCGCTGTTGCGCCGCGGCGTGGCGGGCCTGGCCCGTGACATCGCGGCGATGCCGGGCCTCACCGACCTGTCGGTGTCCACCAATGGCACGCAACTGGTTCGTCATGCCGAAGACCTGCGCGCCGCAGGCGTGACGCGGCTGAACATCAGCCTGGACACGCTGGACGCCGCCGCCTTCAGCCAGATCACCGGGCGCGATTGCCTGGATTCTGTGCTGGCGGGGCTGGCGGCCGCCCGCCAGGCAGGCTTTTCGCCCATCAAGCTGAACAGTGTGGTGCATGCCGCCACGCCCGAGGCCGATGTGCGCCGCCTGCTGGACTACGCGATGGGGCAGGGCTTTGTGCTGCGCCTGATCGAACCCATGCCGATGGGGGAGTGCGGCCGCGGCTTCACCCACACGGATTTGAATGCCATGGGCGCGCGCCTGGCCGGCGAGGCGGGTCTGGTGCCGGCGTTGGCGGGTTCGGGAACGGGCCCGGCGCGGTACTGGACGGTGGGTGAGGGCGCGCCGGTGCTGGGCGTGATTACGCCCATGTCGCGGCACTTCTGCGCCACCTGCAACCGGGTGCGGCTGGGCGTCGATGGCACGTTGTACCTGTGCCTGGGGCAGGAAGCCCAGGTGCCGCTGGGCCGCCTGCTGCGCGGCGGAGCCAGCGACGCCGAACTGGTGCGCGCGATCCTGGCGGGCATTGCCGCCAAGCCGGAACGCCATGATTTCGTCACGCGCCCCGAGCGCATCGTCCGGTTCATGGCGCAGACGGGGGGCTGAGATGGGAGACATCGAACGCTTCATCGACGGTTTCCAGCGCTTTCAACAGCAGTATTACGAAGAGGCGCCCGCGCTGTACCGCAACCTGCGTGACGGCCAGCACCCCAGCACCTTGCTGATCGGCTGCTGCGATTCCCGCGTGGACCCCGCCATGATGCTGGGCTGCGACCCCGGAGACATCTTCGCCGTGCGCAATGTGGCCAACCTGGTGCCGCCCACCAGCGCCGACCGCGGCTTGCAAGGCGTGCTGGCCGCCATACAGTTCGCGGTGGAGCAGCTGAGGGTCAGCCGCGTCATCGTCCTAGGGCACGCGCACTGCGGCGGCATCCGCGCGCTGATGGAGCGCCGCACGCGGAGCGACGGCGAAACCGACTATCTGGAGCGCTGGATGGATATCGCCGAGCCGGCCCGCCATCGGGTGCTGCGCCAGATGCCTCACGCCACTGACGCCGAACGCCGCCGCGCCTGCGAGCAGGCGTCCATCCTGATTTCGCTGCGCAACCTTGAGGAATTGCCCTTCGTGCGCCGCGCCGTCCAGGCGGGCGATCTGACGCTGCATGGCTGGTATTTCGACCTGGTGGCCGGGGCTTTGCTGGCATACTCGCCGCGGGCGGACGCGTTTTTACCTATGGTCTGTCCCTTGTTTACGGAGCATGCATGAGCCCAGTTTTCGGTATCGCCGGCCGGTCCGGCAGCGGCAAGACCACCTTGATCGAAGCGATGCTGCCTTTGCTGGCGGCGCGGGGGCTGCGCGTCAACGTCATCAAGCACAGCCATCACGACTTCCAGATGGAGCCCCCGGGCAAGGACAGCGCGCGCTTCCGGCTGGCGGGCGCCCAGGAGGTGATGGTGGCCTCGCCGTACCGGTATGCCATCGTGCACGAACTGCGCGATGCGCCGGAACCATCGCTGGCGGACCAACTCGCACGCCTGTCACCGGCTGACCTGGTTCTGGTGGAAGGATTCAAGCAGGCGGCAATCCCGCGCATCGAGGTCTATCGCCCCGCGCTGGGCAAGCCGCCGCTGCACGCTGAAGACGGCAGTTTCCTGGCGATCGTGACCGACGCGCCGCTGGACACCGCCTTGCCCTGCCTGCCGCTGAACGACCCGGCGCACGTGGCGGACTTCCTGTGCGGCGCGCTGGGCCTGGGTTGAAGGCGACTACACTATTAACCGTACCGCGCCGCCCGCACCGATCTTCATGACGTCTTCTTCACCCATTTCCGGACTTGACGGCCTGCCTTCCCCCCGGCATCGCCTGTCTACGCGCATCATCGCCAGTTCGCTGGTGGCGCTGGTGGTGGTGCTGTCCATGATCAGCTGGACGCTGTGGCTGTCGTGGCAACTGGAAGGGGCGGGCGCCGCCATCAACGACACGGGCAGCCTGCGCATGCGCGCCAACCGCGTGGCAGTGGAGCTGATGCGCCCGCAAGCCGGCCGAGAAGTCCGCACCCAGGAACAGATCGCGGTGCTGGACGAGACCATTGCGCGGCTGGCAAGAGGCAACCCCGCCCGTCCGCTGTTCATCCCCAGTGACGAAGCGATCCGTGCGCAATGGCACGATGTGGCCAGTTACTGGCAAGACGTGATGCGACCTGCCGCCTTGCGCGCCATTGCGCAGCCCGATGCGGCCGCCTATCTGCAGACCCTGCCGGAATTCGTGTCGCGCGCCGACACGCTGGTACGGATGATCGAACAGGACAACGCCGGCAAGACCACGTCGCTGCGCCTGTCGCAAGGCATTCTGGCGGCCATCGCCAGCGCCGGCACGCTGGCCATGATCTATCTGCTTTACCTATGGATCATCGCGCCGGTGCTGCGGTTGCGTGACGGCTTGCAGCGCATGGCCGAACGCGAATTCAGCACGCGGCTGCCGGTGGAAAGCCAGGACGAATTCGGCCTGTTGGCCCGTGGCTACAACCGCATGGCGGACGAGCTGCAAGACCTGTACACCGGCCTGGAACAGCGCGTCGAGCACAAGACGGCGCAGTTGGCCGCGCAGAACCGGGATATCGGCGCGCTGTACGACATGGCGGCCTTCCTGAACCAGCCCAACGAGATCGAAGCCATGTGCGACGGCTTCCTGCGCCGCGTCATGTTGCAGTTCGACGCCGAAGGCGGCAGCATCCGCGCGCTGGACCCCACCAATGAAAAGCTGAACCTGGTGGTGTCGGTGGGGCTGTCGAACGAGCTCGTGGAATCCGAACACTGCATGAAGGTGGACGACTGCTACTGCGGCGTCGCCACGCGCCAGGCAGGCGTCATCGTCATCCAGGATTTCCGTCATTCGCCGCCCGAACTGGATCTGAACTGCCAACGCGAGGGCTTTGCCAGCGTGGCGGTGTTCCGCATCGTGACCCGCGACGAAGTGCTGGGATCGTATTCGCTGCATTTCCGCCAGCAACGCCGTCTGGCGCCGTCGGACTCCCAGTTGCTGGAAACCCTGGGGCAGCACCTGGGCGTGGCGCTGGATAACCGGCGGCTTAGCGCGCAGGCCCGCCAACTGGCGGTGGTGCAGGAGCGCGGGCTGGTCGCCCAGGGCCTGCACGACAGCCTGGCGCAAGGTCTGAACTTCCTGAACCTGCAACTGCAGATGCTGGACGCGGCAGTCAAGCGCGGCGACCAGGAAGAGATTACCGAGATCCTGCCGCTGTTGCGTACGGGCGTGGACGAAAGCTACCAGGACGTGCGCGAATTGCTGACCAATTTCCGCAGCAAGCTGGGGCAGGGCGATCTGCAAGCCGCCATTGAATCCACCGTGGAGCGCTTCCGCCGACAGACCGGCATCCAGACCGAGCTGCGCTTCGGCGGGGACGAGGGCGGTCCGTTGCCGCCCGAGCAGCAGCTGCAAGTGCTGTTCATCCTGCAAGAGGCACTGTCCAATGTGCGCAAGCATTCCGAGGCCAGCCAGGTGCAGGTGTCGGTCAACAACGAACGCGACTTCTCGCTGATGATCCAGGATGACGGGCAGGGCTACGACCCCGCCGAAGTGGCTGCGCGCGGCGAGTCCCACGTGGGCCTGCACATCATGCAGGAGCGCGCCGCGCGGATGCGCGCCGTGATAAAACTGGAATCCCAGCCCGGCGCCGGCACGCGCGTGGCGCTGACCTTGCCTGGCAGCGAACGCCAGGCCGCCTGACACGTTCTGAACATGCCTATCCGTATCCTGCTTGTCGATGACCACACGCTTTTCCGCTCGGGCGTGCGCCTGCTGCTGCAACGCCAGCCCGATTTCGAAGTGGTGGCCGAAGCCGGCGACGGCGTGGAAGGCATCAAGCGCGCCAAGGAACTCAAGCCCGACGTCATCCTGCTGGACCTGAACCTCCCCGGCCTGTCCGGCCTGGAAACGCTGCAACTATTGACGCAGGACCTGCCGTCCTGTGCGGTCATCATCCTGACGGTCTCGGAAGAGGCCGACGAACTGGGCCAGGCGCTGCGCGACGGCGCCCGCGGCTATCTGGTGAAGAACATCGATGCCGAGGTCCTGACCTCTGCCATCCGCCGCGCCGCGGCGGGTGAGTCGGTCATCGCCGAAAGCATGACGGCCAAGCTGGTGGATCAGTTCCGCGGGGCGGCCTCGCAGGCGGCCCAGGCTTCTGGCAGCGCCGAACGCCACCGGCTGACGGCGCGCGAAACGCAAATCGTCCAATGCCTGGCGCGCGGCGCCAGCAACAAGGTCATTGCGCGCGAGCTCGATGTGAGCGAAAGCACCGTCAAGATCCACGTTCAGAACGTGCTGAAAAAGCTGAACCTGACCAGTCGCGTGCAGGTCGCCGTGTACGCCGTGGAACACGGGCTGCATTCCGAGGAATAGCGCCGCGCCATCACGCTTGCGGCCGCACCCCGGTTTGATCTGCGACAAGGCCGGGATGCCCGCCGGACCCTAGACTGGCCGGCATGCAAACTCGAACCTCTCCCATCGAGCTCGTGGCCCCGGCCGGCAGCCTCGCCGCCTTGAAAGCCGCCATCGAGGCGGGCGCCGACACCGTCTATCTCGGGCTCAAGAATGCGACCAACGCCCGCAATTTCGCCGGGCTCAACTTCACCGAAAACGACATCCGCGCAGGCGTCGAACTGGCGCATCGCAAGGGGCGTCAGGTGCTGTTCGCCATCAACACGTTCGTGCAGGCGGGCCGCGCGCAGGAATGGCGCGACGCGGTAGACGCTGCGCACGGGCTGGGCGCGGATGCGGTCATCATGGCCGATCCCGGGCTGCTGGCCTACGCCAGCGACCGCTATCCCGATTTGCGCCTGCATCTGTCCGTGCAGGGTTCCGCCACGCATGCCGACGCCATTGAATTGATGAAAGAGCAATTCGGCATCCGCCGCGTGGTGCTGCCACGCGTTCTGACCCTGGCCGAAGTCGCGCGCATCTGTGCCAACGTCAGTGTGGAAGTCGAAGTCTTCGGCTTTGGCAGCCTGTGCGTCATGGCCGAGGGCCGGTGCCTGCTGTCGTCGTACGCCACCGGTGATTCGCCCAACAACAAGGGCGTCTGTTCGCCCGCGCACGCCGTGCGCTGGGTGGAAGAAAACGGCCGCATGGACGCGCGCCTGTCCGGCATTTTGATCGACCGCTACGAACCCGGCGAACCCGCCGCCTATCCCACCTTGTGCAAAGGCCGCTTCGAAATCGACGGGCAGGCCGACCATGCGCTGGAAGAGCCCACCAGCCTGAACGCCATCGGCCTGTTGCCGCGCCTGGCCGAAATGGGCGTGTCCGCCATCAAGATCGAAGGCCGCCAGCGTAGCCCCGCCTATGTCACGCAAGTGGTGTCGACCTTGCGTGCGGCGCTGGACAGCGTGCATGCCGACGCTGCGCGCTTCTCGCCGCGACCCGAATGGAACGCCTTGCTGGCGCGCCACGCGGAAGGATCCCAAGTCACCCAAGGCGCATTTGAACGTCCATGGAAATGAAACCGAACGCATTCCAGATATCCGTCGGCCCGTTGCTGTATTACTGGCCGCGCCAGCGTACGCTGGACTTTTACGCCGACCTGGCCGATAGCGCGGCCGACATCCTCTATATCGGCGAAACCGTCTGTAGCCGACGTCACGAACTGCGGGCGGACGATTGGTTGGACCTGGCGCGCGACCTGCGCGCCGCAGGCAAGACCGTGGTGCTGTCCGGCCGCACCTTGATCGAAACCGGGGCAGAGGCCCACGCGCTGAAGAAGCTTTGCGACCAGGATGACTTCATGGTCGAAGCGGGCGAACTGGGCGCCGTGCGGCACCTGGCAGGCCGTGCTTTCGTGGCGGGCCCGCACGTGAACGCCTATCACGGCGGCACGCTGCAATGGCTGGCAAGCCAGGGCGCGGTGCGCTTCGTGGCGCCGCTGGAAATGGACGGCGGCACGCTCGCACGGCTATTGGAAGAGCGGCCGGCAGACATGGCGGCCGAAGTGATGGTGTGGGGCCGTATGGCACTGGCCTTTTCCGCACGCTGCTTCACCGCGCGGCATTTTCGGCTGAAGAAGGACGATTGCGGGTTCCGCTGCATCGAACACCCAGATGGCTTGGACATGCGCACGCGCGAGTCGCGTGAATTCCTGGGCATCAACGGCATCCAGGTGCAGTCCGCCGCCTGCCTGGATTTGCTGGCTCAGGCGCCTGAACTGGCCCGCATGGGCGTCGACGTGCTGCGTGTCAGCCCGCAGTCGGCGGGCACGCTGGACGCCGTGGCTGCGCTGGACGCGACGCGTCGCGGCGGCACGCCCGCCGCCGTCGCGCCACCTGCGGGTATCGGACGGTGCAACGGCTATTACCACGGCCGCTCCGGCATCGAATTGCTGGAGGCCACGGCATGAGCGCGACCTGGAACCTGAACCCGCCGGCCCTATTCGCGCAGTTGGGCCGGCGTGTGCCCACGCCGGTGGTATCCCTGCACTTCGTGGCGGGATTGGAATTGGCAAGACGGCTCAAATGGCTGTCCCCGTCGCCGGAACTCGACGGCCGCAGTTTCGCCATCACCATCGAAGACCTGGGCCTGCGCAGTGCCTTTACGGTGCGCGACAGCGCGTTCCGGCCTGCGTGGAGCCGTGCACCATGTGAATTGGAACTGGGCGCGAAGCTGGCTGACCTGTTCCGTTTGATTCGGGCTGAGACCGACGCGGACACCTTGTTCTTCCAGCGCCGGCTGCGAATATCGGGCGATACCGAGCTGGGGCTGATCGTGAAGAACTGGCTGGATGCGGCACCGCGGCCGGCGTGGTTGCAGCGGATGAGCGGGGCCGCGGGCTAGCTGCAAGACGGCGGCGCGAAAATACGTGATAAGGGTTTTTACTCATTAGCCGAAGTAATTCGGCGGATAAGAAATAAGAATTTTTCTTATGGTTGGGCCAGGGCTATAACAGCGGGCTGATAGACCTCAACCTACCTTAAGAGAGATAAACATGAGGGGAAAACCTGCGACGGGGCACCAGCCGGTGCGCGCGTCCACCGCCGCTTTCGTCGGCACCATGATCGAGTGGTACGACTTCTATATCTATGCCACCGCTGCCGCGCTGGTGTTTGGCAAACTCTTTTTCCCGTCGGCCACGGGCTTCTACGGAACCCTGGCCGCCTTGGGCACGTTCGCGGTGGGCTTCTTCGCCCGGCCGTTGGGCGGCGCGATCTTCGGCCACATCGGCGACAAGATCGGCCGCAAGAAATCCCTGGTGATCACGCTGGTCATGATGGGCACGGTCACGGTGCTGATCGGCCTGTTGCCCACCTATGCATCCATCGGCTTCTGGGCGCCCGTGCTGCTGATCCTGCTGCGGATCGTGCAGGGGATTGCCGTGGGCGGCGAATGGGGCGGGGCGGTGCTGATGGCCGGCGAACATTCGCCGGACAAGAGCAAGCGCACCTTCTTCGCGTCCTTCGCGCAATTGGGCAGCCCCGCCGGGCTGATCCTGTCGATGCTGATGTTCAAGCTGGTGACGGGCCTGGACGACGCGGCGTTCCTCAGCTGGGGATGGCGCGTGCCGTTCCTGTTTTCGGCGGTGCTGCTGGTCGTGGGGTTCGTGATCCGGCTAAGTGTCAACGAATCGCCGGACTTCCTGGCTGAAAAGCAGGCGCAGGCCGACCGCGCCAAGTCCGCCCCATCCCACAAACCGGCCAAGCCCGCCCAGGCGCCGCTTGCACAGGTGTTGCGCGGCGCACCCCGGCTGCTGGCGCTGGCCGTCGGCGCCAACGTGCTGGGCATTGCCGGCTTCTACTTCACCAACACGTTCATGATTGCCTACACGACGCAGTACGTCGGGCTGAACCGGGCGGTGATCCTGGATTGCTTGCTGGTTGTGTCGATCATGCAGTTCTTCATCACGCCGCTGGCCGCCTACATCGCCAGTCGCGTTGGCAACCTGCGCTTCCTGGGTGCGATGGCCTTCGTGTCGATGTTCACGCCTTACGCCATGTTCAACCTGGTCGACCAGGGCTCGCTTACCAGTATTACGCTGGGCGTGGGGGTGGCGGTACTCTTCATGGGCGCGTATTACGCGGTGATCGCGGGCTACGTCAGCGACAGCTTTCCGACGAGCATCCGCTACACCGGCATCTCGATGGCTTATCAGCTGTCGGGCGCGATCTTCGGTGGTTTGACGCCCTTGCTGGGCACCGTGCTGGCCGAGAACTTCAAAGGCCAGTGGTGGCCGCTGGCGTTGCTGTTTTCGGCGATTTCTTTGCTTTCCCTGGTTTCCGTCCTGCTGCTGGGCAATGTGGGCCAGCGCACCGAGCAATTCCAACTGAAGGATCAGCAAGCATGAAGGCATTTTTTCACGACGACCAGAAGCTGCACCATCCACAGACGTATTTTTCGCGCGGCAAGATGCGCACGCCCCAGGAAGTGCCGGCGCGTCTGGACGGCCTGGTGCAGGCGGCGCGCAAGCTGGGGTTTGACGTGCAGGCGCCGGCCGACCATGGGGCAGGCGCGTTGTCGGCCGTGCATTCCCTGGACTATCTGCAGTTCCTGCAAAGCGCCCATGAGGACTGGATGAAGCTGCCGGGCGACTGGGGCGGCGAAGTCGTCTCCAACGTGTTCGTGCGCGAACCCAACGCGCTGCGCGGCGTGCTGGCCAAGGCCGGCCGCTACCTGGCCGATGGCAGTTGCCCGGTAGGTCCGCAAACCTGGCAGTCAGCCTATTGGTCGGCGCAGTGCGCCGTCGCCGGGGCCGAGGCCGTGCTGGCGGGCGACCGCCACGCCTACGCGATCTGCCGGCCGCCCGGCCACCATGCGCGTCGTGACGCGGCTGGCGGGTTCTGCTATTTGAACAATGCCGCCATCGCCGCCCAGCGCTTGCGTTCGAAGTATCAGCGCGTGGCCATCCTGGATACCGACATGCACCACGGCCAGGGCATCCAGGAGATCTTCTACGAACGCAGCGATGTGCTGTACGTGTCGATCCACGGCGATCCCGAGAACTTCTATCCCGTGGTCGCGGGTTTCGAGGACGAACGCGGGGCGGGCGAGGGCTATGGCTACAACGTCAACCTGCCGATGCCGCACGGGTCGCCAGAATCGGTGTTCTTCGAACGCCTGGCGCAGGCGCGCCGCGCGATCGAACTGTTCCAGCCTGACGCGTTGGTGCTGTCGCTGGGTTTCGATATCTTCGAGAAAGACCCCCAAGCCATGGTCAGCGTCACGGAAGACGGCTTCGAGCGCCTGGGCCGCGAGGTGGGCAGCCTGCGGCTTCCGACCCTGATCGTGCAGGAAGGCGGCTACTATATCGAAGGGTTGGAATCCAACGCGTCGCGGTTTTTTGCGGGGCTGGCCGGCGTCTGAGCACTGGGACGCGGCGTCGCTTGCGTGGGTTCGATCCTGTCTTTTCCCGGACCCCGTACGCGACGCCATGCCCCAGCCGCCCGCCCGAAATCCCACCTCATTGCCGCTTGCGCCCGAGCGCATGGACTGGAACCTGCTGCGCACCTTCATGTTCGTGGTGCAGGAACGCGGGGTCGGCCGCGCCGCGCAGGCGCTGCATCTGAGCCAACCCGCGGTCAGCCAGGCGCTCAAGCGGCTGGAAGACGCGGTGGGCGGCATGCTGCTGCACCGCCGCAATGGCGAATTCCGGCTGACCGGCCTGGGCGACGAGGTCTACGCGATCGCCCGGGACATGTACGGCACCATGGCGCGCATCGAAAATGCCGCTATCCAGGACAAGGCCGAAATCGCCGGCACGTTGCGTTTGCTGGTGATGAGCAAGGTGCAAAGCCCGGCCTACGACGACTTCCTGGCGCAGTTTCATCGGCGCTACCCGAAGATCGAATTCCATATGGACGTGCTGCCCAGCGCGGCCATCCTGGACGCGCTGACCAAACGCGTGCCCGCACTGGGCATCTGCCTGTGCCGCAAACCCGTCGAGGGACTGGAACGGCGCCTGTTCCTGCGCCACCACTACGCCGTCGTCTGCGGGCGCCATCATCCGCTGTTCTCCAAGCAGCGGGTCAGCATCGAAGACCTGATGGATCAGAACTTCGTGTGCTTCGCCAGCGACCAGATCGGCGACACGCTGTCACCGCTGACCATCTTCCGGGACCAGCAGGGTTTCACCGGCCGGATCGTCGGCACCTCGTCCAACATCGAAGAGGTTCGGCGCATGGTGGTGGCCGGCATCGGGCTGAGCTTCCTGCCGGAACACCTGATACGCCAGGATGTGGTCAACGGTGAACTGCGGCGCCTGCCGCCGGCCGAATCCGTGGCCGAGATGGACGTGTTCCTGACCTGGCACAAGCAGCGCAAACTGACTGCGGCGGAGGCGGCGTATCTCAGCGCCTTCGACCGATTTCTGAACCGCACGCCGCTCGGTTCGCGGGCGGGCTGATTCCATCCCGACGAGGAGGGTGACAGGCATGGCAACAAAAACCAGCCAGGCAGCCGGCGCGGAGCAGGACGCTACCGCTTCCGAGAAGATCGACGCCAGGATCCGCGAACTGGACGACTGGCGCGGCGACGCGCTGGCCCAGGTCAGAAAGTGGATCAAGCAGACCGTCCCGGACGTAGCCGAAACCTGGAAATGGCGCGGGGTGCCGGTATGGGAGCATGGCGGCATCCTCTGCACGGGCGAAACCTACAAGGCGGCGGTGAAGCTGACCTTCGCCAAGGGGGCGGCGCTGGCCGATCCGGCGGGGCTGTTCAACGCCAGCCTGGAGGGCAACACGCGCCGCGCCATCGACATCCATGAAGGCGATAACATCGACGAAAAGGCGTTCAAGGCATTGATCAAGGCCGCCGCGGCGTTGAACAAGGGCTGAGTCGGCACGCATTCTAGGCGGCGCGGGCCTCCATCCGCCGGGCAACCTTCGACAACGCCAGGCTGGCCGCGAAGTACAGCAGTGCCACCGCCAGATAGACTTCGACGTGGTAGGGCCGCCATTCGGTTCCGGCGACCACCGCCTTGGCCGCGCCCAGCAC
Organism: Achromobacter sp. 18P8.1.1; assembly: GCF_057799415.1. Lineage (NCBI taxonomy): Bacteria > Pseudomonadati > Pseudomonadota > Betaproteobacteria > Burkholderiales > Alcaligenaceae > Achromobacter > Achromobacter sp. 18P8.1.1. Next base: position 42,294 of record NZ_JBYOKH010000005.1, read on the forward strand.
ATCGAACACGCCGATGATGCTGACCAGGGATGTATCTTTGACGGCGCCCACGAAGACGCCCAGCGCGGCCGGCGCAGCAATGCGGCGGGCCTGCGGCCAGATGACCGACGCATAGGCCGTGGCGGGGCGCATGCCCAGCGCCCGCGCTGCCATCATCTGGCCAGGCGGGATGGCTTGCAACGCGCCGCGCAGCACTTCGGCCAGCAGGCAAGCCGTGTGCAGTGTCAGCGCGGCCAGCGCCATGCTGAACTTCGAGACCCCGCCGCCCAGCAGCATGGGCAGCACAAAGGAGGCGAACAGCAGTTGCGTCACCAGCGGAACACCGCGCACGGCTTCAATCAGGCCGGCGGCAGCGAGCGAACCTGCGCGACTGCCGGAGCGGCGTAGCAGGGCCAGCGCAAAGGCCAGCGGGACGGCGGCGGCCAAGGCGGCGATGGCCAGGATCAACGTCACCAGCAAGCCGCCCCAGCGCTGCGGGCCGATCAGGACGCCGCCCCACGGCCAACCGGTCAGGGCGCTGATGACGATCAGCAACAGGATAGCCAGCGCAGCGGCGCGCGCGCGGGCGGGCAGGCGGCGCGCGCCCAGCGTCAAGCCGATTCCGCCCAGCAGCGCCGCGCAGGCGATGAAGGCCGGGTAGCGGTCGGCGGGCGACATGGTGCCGAAGAAGAGCAGCGGCAGGTTTTCCCCCACGGCGGCCCAGCAGGCGCCGGCAGCGTTGGCGCAGGCCGCAGGGTCGCCCAGCCAGACGGCCCGCAACACGGCCCAGTCCAGCATTGTCCAGGCCACCGCGGCCAGCAGCACGGCCAACACCGTCGACAGGACTTTGCCGCGCCACGGATGCGGGTTGCTTCCCGTTGCGCGCCACAAGGGGCGGTCGCTCAGTCGCGCGCCGTGCGTGTCGCCAGGGCCGTGCCGGGTATTGCGCGCGTTCCAGGCCGACAGGCCCCCGCCCAGCACCAGCGCCAGCGTCAGATAGACCGCCACGGCCAATGCAATGCCTTCCAGCGCCAGGCCGGTCTGGGTGATGACGGTGTTGATGACGGCCATCAATTCCTGGTAGCCGATCGCGATCGCCAGCGTGCTGTTCTTCACCAGTGCCAGGCACTGGTTTGCGTAGGGGGGCAGGGCGACGCGCGTGGCGTAGGGGGCGATCACCAGCCGCAGCACGCCCCAAGGCGCGAGGCCCATTGCCTGGCCGGCCTCGACCAGCCCGACGGGCACCGCGCGGACCGAGGCGCGCACGATGTCGGCGATGTAGGCCGCATGAAAGACGACCAAACCGATCAGCAGCGCCGCGAATTCGATGCTGGGCTGCCAGCCGCCTTGCAGCCCCAAGCCGCGTTTGACCGGCAGGTCTACCTGCATGGCGGGCAGCAAAGCCCAGGCCAAGGCGGCGACGGCCAATGCGGCGAGTGCGGCGCCGTTGCCCCAGCGGCGCCTGGCACGCCAGGCCAGCGCCACGGCAAGCAGCAGGACGGCGGCATACGGCAGCCAGCCCTGCACGGCGGGCAGCGCCAACCCACGGTTGGACAGCAGCACGGAAGGCAGCGGCGACCACGCTTGCCGCATGTCCGGCAGCCGCAGCAGCAAGCCGTACCAGACGAACAGTTGCAGCAGCACCGGCGTGTTGCGCAGCGGCGCGATGATGGCGGCGGCGCAGCGCGCGGCCAAGGCGTGGGACGACAGGCGCATGAGGCCCAGCGCGATGCCCAACGCGGTCGCAAGCGGAATGGCCACGGCCGCCACGGTCAGCGTATTGACCAGGCCGGCCGCGATGGACATCCAGTAAGGATCGTCGGGCGAGACGGCGAGCAGGCTTTCCGAAATGCGAAAGCCCGCGGATTGGAACAGGAAGCCGAATCCGCCCTGGATGCCGCGCGCCGTCTGTACGGATTCAATGTGCAGCAGCAGCACGGCGGCCATGCCGCCCAGCGCCAGGATCCAGGCTGCCGACGGCAGCCAGCGGCGCAGCGGGCCGGGAGGGGGGAAGGGAAGGGTCGTTGCAGTCATGATGGCCGGTGCCAATGCAAAAGGCGGGCCAAAGCCCGCCTGCCGCGTTCAGGGGATCACACTCACTGGAACGGCGGCGAATACAGCAGGCCGCCCTGGTTCCACTGCGCGTTCAGGCCGCGGTCCAGCTTCAGCGGCGTGGCCGCGCCCAGGTTGCGGTCCCACACTTCGCCGTAGTTGCCCACGGCCTTGATGGCGTTCTTCGCCCAGCTTTCGTCCAGGCCAAAGCTCTTGCCGATGCCCGGCTCCACGCCCAGCAGGCGGCGCACTTGCGCGTCGGTGCTTTGCGTCTGGCTGTCGGCATTCTTCGCCGTGATGCCTAGCTCTTCGGCGGCGACCAGCGCGTTGACGGTCCAGCGCACGATGGCGGCCCAGTGGGCGTCATCCTGCCGCACGAACGGACCCAGCGGCGATTTGTTGATGCGCTCGGGCAAGATCACGAAGTCGTCGGGCTTGCCGGCCCGCGCGGCGCGGCTGGCAGCCAACGTCGAGGCGTCCGACAGATAGACGTCGCAACGGCCCGCATAGAAAGCCTGCTCCAGTTCCACCAGGTTCTCGATCACCACCGGGCGGTACGTGAGCTTGTGCTTCTTGAAGTAGTCGACCAGGTTCTGTTCGTTGACCGTGCCGGGCTGCACGCAGACCTGCGCGCCATCCAGTTCGGTGGCGCTTTTCACGCCCAGCTTGCGCGGCACCAGGAAGCCCTGGCCGTCATAAAAGACGATGCCGGCGGACACGATCCCCAGACCCGCGTCGCGGCTGGACGTGATGGTCGTGTTGCGGTTCAGCACGTCGATCTCGCCCGACTGCAGCGCCGGAAAGCGCTGCTGCGAACTCAGCGGGACGAAGCGCGTTTTCTCGGGGTCACCCAACACGGCGGCGGCCAGCGCACGGCACAGGTCCGCGTCCAGGCCCGTCCAGCGGCCTTGCTTGTCGGCAATGGAAAGTCCCGCCGAACCCTGGCTGACGCCGCACACCAGTTCGCCGCGCTTCTTGATGGTGTCCACCGTGCCGGCGTGCGCCGCGCCGGCAATCGTCAGCGCCGCGGCGACGCCCGCCGCCTTGAAGAGTTGAGTCAATCGCATGCCGTTCCCGTATTGTGTGTATGCAAGAAAGGCATGAATTCTATGGGGCCGACGGCGTTTTTCGAGCGACTATATGGTCATATGAATATAAGAACTTAGCCTTATCCAGATTGGCGTCATATACCTAGAATTCCGGCATACCAAGTTGCATTCACACGGAAGGTCGCGCATGAGCTGGCAGGACGAATTCAGGCAGTTGTTTCCCATCACGCGTGACAAGGCCTACGCCAACATCGCCTACACCAGCCCGCTGTCGCCCAAGGTGGCGGACGCCGTCGCGGCCTTCTTCGATGGCATCACGCACGCCCGCAGCGACAAGCCGCAATGGCTGCGCGATGCCGATGCGCTGCGTGTGCGCCTGGCCCGCCTGATCGGCGGAGAGGCGCGCCGGCTCGCTTTCACCAAGAACACCACCGAAGGCTTGAACACCGTTGCGCAAGGCCTGGCCTGGCAGGACGGCGACAACCTGATCGTGGACGACCAGGAACATCCCACCAACGCCTTGCCCTGGTTGAACCTGCGCCGCCGCGGCGTGCAGGTGCGGGTGGCACAAGCTCAATCGCACCGCTACACGGTCGATGATCTGTGGCAGCACGTGGACGCCCGCACCCGCCTGATCGCGGTGTCTTGGGTGCAGTACGGCACGGGCTTGCGCACCGACATCGCCGAACTGGGCCGCCGCTGTGCGGAACGCGGCATATGGCTGGTGGTCGACGGCATCCAGGGCGCGGGCTTGTTGCGCGCCCACGTCGATGAATGGCGTGTGGACGCCTTCGCTTGCGGTGCGCACAAGGGCTTGCTGGGCCCGCTGGGTGTGGGGCTGCTGCATGTGTCGCCCAAGCTGCTGGACGCGCTGGATCCGCTGTACATCGGCCCGTCGGGCGTGACCACGCTGGACAAGACCGGCCTGCAATGGCAGGTGGGCGTGTCCGATGCGGGCGATGCCCGGCGGCTGGAAACCGGCAACCTCAACTATCCCGGCATCGCCGGCTGGGCCGGCGCTTTGGACCTGATCGAAGGCGCGCAACCCGAGCGCATCGAACCCTGGGTCCTGGAACTGTCGCAAGCGCTCAGCGAGGGCTTGCGCGCATTGGGCGCGCACGTGGTGTCGCCGCCCGACGCCGCGCTGCGCAGCACCACCACGGCATTGCGCGTGGCCGATCCCGCCGCCGCCTTGGCCCATTTGAGCCAAGCGGGCGTGGTGGCCAGCGTAGTGGAGTATGGTTACGTGCGCTTGTCCGTCGGCGCCTATAACAATCATGCAGACGTTGAACGCATCTTGCGCGCCGCGCGCGCTTGCCGTCTGATCTGAATCATCAATAACGCATCTCCTGGAGAGACACATGACTGAACCGAAGAAGCCCAACTGGCGCCTGGAAACCGTTGCCGTGCATGGCGGCTACCGCCCCGATCCGACGACGCGCGCCGTTGCCGTGCCCATCTATCAGACGGTTGCCTACGCGTTCGACGATACGCAGCATGGCGCCGACCTGTTCGACCTGAAGGTGCCGGGCAACATCTACACCCGCATCATGAACCCCACGACCGACGTGCTGGAACAGCGCGTGGCGGCGCTGGAAGGCGGCATCGCCGCGCTGGCGCTGGCCTCGGGCCAGGCCGCGGTCACCTACGCCATCCTGACCATTGCCGAAGCGGGCGACAACATCATCTCGTCCAGCACGCTGTACGGCGGCACCTACAACCTGTTCGCGCACACGCTGCCGCAGTACGGCATCACCACGCGCTTTGCCAACCCCAGCGATCTGGCCGCTTTCGAAGCGCAGATCGATGACCGCACCAAGGCCATCTTCGCGGAATCGGTCGGCAACCCGCTGGGCAACATCACCGACATCGCCGCGCTGGCCGACGTGGCCCACCGCCACGGCCTGCCGCTGATCGTGGACAACACCGTACCGTCGCCGTACCTGCTGCGCCCGATCGAGCACGGCGCGGACATCGTGGTGCAGTCGTTGACCAAATACCTGGGCGGCCACGGCACCAGCCTGGGCGGCGCCATCATCGACTCTGGCAAGTTCCCGTGGGCCGAACACAAGACGCGCTTCAAGCGCCTGAACGAACCCGACGTCAGCTACCACGGCGTGGTCTACACCGAAGCCTTCGGCGCCGCTGCCTACATCGGCCGTGCGCGTGTCGTGCCGTTGCGCAACACGGGCGCCGCGATCTCGCCGTTCAACTCGTTCCAGATCCTGCAAGGCATTGAAACGCTGGCGCTGCGCGTGGACCGCATCGTCGAGAACGCCGTCAAGGTCGCCAACTTCCTGCGCGAGCATCCGAAGGTGGAATGGGTGAACTACGCCGGCCTGCCGGATCACCCCGACCACGCGCTGGCGAAGAAGTATCTGGGCGGCAAGGTCCCGGGCCTGTTCACGTTTGGCGTGAAGGGCGGCCGCGACGCCGGTGCGCGCTTCCAGGATGCCTTGCAGCTGTTCACGCGACTGGTCAACATCGGTGACTCCAAGTCGCTGGCGACGCACCCCGCCTCCACCACGCACCGCCAGCTGAATCCCGAAGAGCTGCAAAAGGCCGGCGTGCGCGAAGAGACGGTCCGCCTGTCTATCGGCATCGAACACATCGACGACCTGATCGCCGACCTGGAACAGGCGCTGGCGCAGGTGTAATGCAATGACGATGATTCCCCGCAGAACCCTGTTGAAACTGGCCGCCGGGCTGCCCGCCCTGGCGGCGGGGTCGGCGGCGCTTGCCGCCGCGCCGGCCAAGAAGGCCAAGACCTATGTGCTGGCGCATGGTTCCTGGCACGGCGGCTGGTGCTGGCGCCCGGTAGCGGATCGCCTGCAGGCGGCCGGCCATCGCGTCTACGCGCCCAGCTATACCGGCATGGGCGACCGCGCCCACCTGCTGAACAAGGGCATCACCATCGATACCTTCGTCGAAGACCTGGTGCAGGTCATCGAAACGGAAGAGTTGAATGAGGTGATCCTGGTGGGCCACAGCTTCGGCGGCATTCCCATTACCGGCGTGGCCGACCGCATTCCCGAGCGCCTGGCGCACCTGGTGTACTTCGACGCCATCGTGCTGCAAAGCGGCCAGAATGCGTTTTCGGTCTACCCGAAGGCGGATGCCGACGCGCGCATCGCCGCAGCCTCGAAGGCCACGGGCGGCCTGGCCGTGCCGATCCCGGATCCGATTCCCGCGGCCTGGGGATTCACCCCGGGCAGCGCGGACTACGAATGGGTCAAGCGCCGCCTGACCGCGCATCCGCTGGCCAGCTACACCACGCCGCTGACGTTGAAGAATCCCATCGGCAACGGGCGTCCGCGCACCTATATCCATTGCACGCAGCCTGAACTGGCGGTGCTGGAAGAATCGCGCAAGCTGGTGAAGTCGCAGCAGGGTTGGAAGTGGGTGGACATCGCCGCCCCGCACGAGGCGCACATCACGCATCCCGGCGTGCTGGCGGAACTGCTGCTGGGCTTGGGCTAAAGCTGGGCTAAAGCGCCGGCGGGTCCTAGCCCACGGCGGGGCCGCGCTTGCGCCAAGCCGAAGGCGCGACCCCCTCTGTACGCTGGAACACGCGGCTGAACGCGGCTTGGGATTGATACCCCACGCGTTCGGCCGCGTCCTGGATGCCCATGCCCTGGCTCAGGTGGCGGCGCGCAACGCGCATGCGCAATCGTTGCAGCAGCTGCGCGGGTGTCGTGCCGCTTTGCAGGGTGAAGCGCCGATGGAACGTCGCCTTGGACATATGCAGGCGGTCCGCCATGTCCTGCATGCTCCACGTGGCGGCAGGATCTTTCAGGATGGCCTGAAGCAGGCCCGCCATCGCCGGGTCCCGCGCCAGCACGAACAGGCCATAGGCCTGCCGGTCGTGGATGGCCAGATAGCGCAGCATGAAGAAGATCAGCAGGTCCGTCAGCCGTTCAAGCACTACGGGCGACGCACCCGGTTCGCGCGCCGTTTCGCCCAGGATCAATTCGAAAACGCCGCGCGCCGTGCGGAAGCGTTCGTCGTCGGCGCGCAGCACCAGGTAGTCAGGCAGCGTATCGGCCAGCAGGTCGGCCAACCCGGGGCGGAACTGGAAAAACCCGCAGGCCAGTCCCGTGCTGTCGGCCTGGCGCGGCAGCAGCGGCTCCATGGCCGTGCACAAGGCACTGGCGGAGGCGGGCGGATCCAGCGGCGTCAAGGCATGCGGGATGTCGCGCAGGAAGAAGATGCCGTCTCCCGCAGCCAGCGTCAGCGCATCTTGCCCTTCGCCCAGGTCCACCCGGCAGCGGCCGTGCAGGATCAGATGGAAACTGGCGCGCGCCCGCCCGCTGGTGCTGGCGGACCAATTGCCGCAGTATTGCCCCAGGTGATACAAGCTGGATTGGACTTCCAGGCTGGACAGCAACAGGGCGTCGACGGCGGCTTGGTCGGTATGGTCGGGTTTGAAAGGCAAAGTAGAGGGCCGGGTAGGGGCGTCAAACTGATCCGGTCGGAACGCCGTCGCAGTTTGGGAGGATGATGGAAGATCGAATCCGGTTATAAGCGCATAGCTGAAAGTCGATAAGATCTAGCATCAAGTTGCGATCTTCGTGCATTGTCGCTTGCCGCCGGGCACCCGCACAATATGCTTTTCCACGATACACCAGGAGATCTTCATGGCCCGTCTGCCCGTCCATACCGCGCAAAGCGCTCCCGAACCCACGCGCGCCGCGCTGGCCGCCGCGGAACAGGCTTCGGGATACCTGTCCAATCTGCTGGGGGTGCTGGCCAACGCGCCCGTCGCGCTGGAGGCCTACCAGACGCTGTCGCAGATCAATGCGCGCGCCGGCCTCACCTTGCAGGAACGCGAAGTGGTTCAACTGGTGGCGGGCACCCGCCATGGCTGCACGTTCTGCGTGGCCGGCCATACGGCGCTGGCCCGCAACAAGGCGCGGCTGTCGCCCGAAGTCGTGGACGCGCTGCGCGCCCAGGGCGTGGTGCCCGATGAACGCCTGCAGGCGTTGGCGGCCTTCACCGAAGCCGTGATCCAGACGCGCGGCCGTGTCAGTGACGAGGCCCTGCAGGCCCTGCGTGAAGCCGGCTACACGGACGGCAACGCGCTGGAAGTGATTGTGGGCGTCGGGCTGGCCACCATCTGCAACTTCGGCAACAACCTGGCCCAGACGCCGCTGAACGACCAATTGCGTGACTACGCCTGGAGCGGCGCGTGATGGCGGGGCAACCGCTTAGCGCAGTCCCCGCCTCGGGCTGGAGCTTGCCCCCGGACTTGGCGGCATGGCTGGACCAGCATGCCGATGCCCTGGACGACGGCAGCCTGGACGCCGTCACGGTGCTGCCCCGGCTGGCCGACGCGGGCCTCTTCCGAATCGGCGTGCCGGCGGATCAGGGCGGTTTGCCGGGCACCGACATCGGCGATGCGATCGAGGCCGTGTCCCAGGTGGCCGAGCGGTCGGTCGCCAGCGCCTTCGTGGCCTGGAGCCAGCGCGTCTTCATCGAATACCTGCTGCGCAGCCCGAATACGGCTTTGGCCAACGCCTGGATGACGCCGCTGCTGGCCGGCGAACACGCCGGCGCCACCGCGCTGTCCAACGCCATGAAATTCCTGTCGGGCATCGAGTCCCTGCAGATCAGCGCCCGGCAAGCCGATGGCCAATGGGTGCTGGATGGCCGCATGCCGTGGGTGACCAACTTGCGCCTGCAAGGCTTTTTAGTGGCCGCCGCCGTCACCGCGCCGGATGGCACGCCTGCCGTGGTGGCGCTGCCGCACGACATCGCCGGCCTCGCCCGCAGCCCCGACCTGTCCTTGCTGGCCCTGCAATCCAGCAACACGGCGGCGCTGGCAGTGCAGGGCGTGCGTATCGGCCCGGAATGGTTGATCCATCCGGATGCCCGGCAGTATTTGCCGCGCGCCCGGCCGGCGTTCGCCGGGCTGCAATGCGGCCTGTCCATCGGACTGGCGCGCCGCGCCCTGCAGGCCGCCACGCAAACCGGCCAAGGCCAGGCATCGCGCGGCATCCTGGGCGAGCCGCTGCAAGCCCTGCACGCGCAGGTCGAAGCGCTTAGCGCCAGCTTGATCGCCGGCGTGCGCAGCGAACGCTTCGTGGCCGAACCCTGGGCCTTGTTCGAAATCCGCATCGCGCTGGCGGAAGCGGCCCATCAAGCCGTGCAGCTGGAATTGCAGGCCAGCGGCGGCGCGGCGTATCTGAAGCCTGCCGGTGCCGGTTTCGCCCGGCGCTGGCGCGAAGCCGCATTCCTGCCGATCGTCACGCCGAGTCTGGTCCAGTTGAAGACCGAGCTGGCCAAACGCCAGGCCAAACTCGCTGCCGAGGCCGCCGCATGACGGGCGGCGCGCCGCCGGTATTGCAGGCGCGCGGCCTGGCGCTGCGCTATCCCGGCGCGGCGGGTCCGGTGTTTCATGACGTGGACCTGGATCTGGCACGCGGCGAAGTGGTAGCCGTGCTGGGCGCCAGCGGGGCGGGCAAGTCCAGCCTGCTGCGCGTGCTGGCCGGGCTGCAGGCTGCGACCGCTGGGTCGCTGTTGATGGAAGGCTCGCCCTTGACGGGCGTGCACCCCCGCGTGGCCGTGGCGTTCCAGGACCCCAGCCTCTTGCCTTGGCTGTCGCTGGAACGCAATGTCGCCTTCGGCCTGGATTTCAAGCATCAACCCGCACTGACGGATAGCCAGCGCCGGACGCGGGTGGACCAAGCCATCGACGAAGTTGGCCTGTCGCACGCGCGGCACCTGCGCCCGGCGCAGTTGTCCGGCGGCATGGCGCAGCGCACCGCGTTGGCGCGATGTCTGGCTCGGCAGCCGTCGGTGCTGCTGCTGGACGAACCCTTCGGTGCGCTGGATGAAGTGACGCGCAGCGAGATGCAGGCGCTGCTGCGCAAGGTGGTGGCCGACTTCCAGACCGCCGCCGTCCTGATCACGCACGATATCGACGAAGCGCTGGTGCTTGCCGACCGGATCGTGCTGCTGGGCGGCGTGCCTGGCCGCATCCTGGGCGTATGGCAGGTCGATCTGCCGCACCCGCGCGCCGACCTGTTGCCCGAAATGGGCGCGCTGCGCCTGGAAATCCTGACCCGCTTGCGTGCTGCGCTGCGGGCCGTGCGCGGCGATGCCGTGCACGTTTGAACTGACGTTTGACCCCTTGCTAGGAGCTCATTGATGTGCCTGGAACACATGTCGCGTCGCGACTGGTTGAAACTCTCGGCCCTGCTGACGGCAGGCGGCGCAACCTCATTGCTGTCGGCGTTCAACGCCCGTGCACAAAGCGAGCCCGACGCGCCAGTGCGCATCGGCTACTTGCCCATCACCGACGCCGCGCCGCTGCTGGTGGCGCATAACAACGGCCTGTTCGACAAGGCCGGCGTCAAGGCGGAAAAGCCCACGCTGCTGCGCAGCTGGGCGCAGGTGATCGAGGCCTTCATCTCGGGCCAGGTGAATGTGGTGCACCTGCTGTCGCCGATGACGGTCTGGGCGCGCTTCGGCAGCAAGGTCCCGGCCAAGGTTGTGGCCTGGAACCACGTGGGCGGATCGGGCCTGACGGTGGCGCCCGCCATCAACAACGTCAAGGAACTGGGCGGCAAGACGGTCGCCATCCCGTTCTGGTATTCCATCCACAACGTCATGCTGCAGTATCTGCTGCGCGAGAACGGCCTGACGCCCGTGGCGCGGAAAGACGGGTCGGTCGGCGCAAACGAAGTCAACCTGATCGTCATGGCGCCGGCCGACATGCCGCCCGCGCTGGCGCAGAACCGCATCGCCGGTTACATCGTGGCCGAACCCTTCAACGCGGTCGCTGAGACCCTGGGCGTGGGCAAGGTGCTGCGTTTTACCGGCGACGTCTGGCGCAACCATGCGTGCTGCGTGGTCTTCATGCACGAGCGCGACCTGGAGCAACGCCCGGAGTGGTCGCAAAAGGTGGTGGACGCCATCGTGCAGGCGCAACTGTGGATACGCGACAACCGCGCCGAAACCGCCCAGCTGTTGTCCAAGGAAGGCATTAACCGCTATACGCCGCACGGCCTGCCGGCGCTGACCAAGGTGCTGGCGCCGCCCGCGTCCGACCGCGAGGGGTACCTGGGCACTGGCGCCATCCGCCACGCCGACTGGGACGAACGGCGCATCGACTTCCAACCCTATCCGTTCCCCAGCTATACCGAGGAACTGGTGCGCCGCCTGCGCGACACGCTGATCGAGGCCGATCGGGGTTTCCTGGCCGACCTGGACCCGGCACGCGCCGCGCGTGAGCTGGTCGACGACCGTTACGTCAGACGCGCGATCGAATCCGTGGGCGGGTTGAACCGCTTCGGCTTCCCGGACGCCTATACGCGGACCGAAATGGTGCAGGCGTGACGGCTCGCGAGTCCGTCGCTGGCTCGCAAGGGCACGCCGCCGTTGCTCCGGCCGGATCATCCGCCAAACCGGCCAGTCGTGCCGGTAACGCCGGCCTGGGCCTGGGCGGGCGGTGCGCGCTGGGGCTGGCCGGCTTGGCGGCCTTGCTGGCGCTGTGGTGGCTAGGCACTGACGTCTTCTCGCCCGCAGGCGGCATGGCGCGGCGCTTTTCGCCCGGCGCCACGTTCGTCAGCCTGGGCGAACTGCTGACCGCATCGGACTTGCCCATGCATATCCTGGTCAGCCTGCGGCGCATCGCCGTGGGACTGGGCTTTGCGCTATTGATCGGCGTGCCGCTCGGGCTGGCGATCGGCAGTTGGCGGCGGCTGGAGGCCGCGGTGTCGCCCGCCATGCAGTTCCTGCGCATGATCTCGCCGCTTTCCTGGATGCCGATTGCGGTGATGGTGTTCGGCGTGGGCGACGACCCCGTCTATTTCCTGCTGACCTTCGCGGCGGTCTGGCCCATCGTGCTGAACACCGCGGCTGGCGTGCAGCAGCTGGATCCCCGTTGGCTGCAACTGGCCCAAAGCGTGGCCGCCACGCGCTGGGAGACCTTGCGCAGCGTGATCCTGCCCGGCGTGCTGGGCCATATCCTGACCGGGGTGCGCCTGGCCATCGGCATCCTGTGGATCGTGCTGGTGCCTTGCGAAATGCTGGGCGTGTCTGCGGGAATGGGATATTTCATCCTGGACACGCGTGATCGGCTGGCCTATTCCGAGCTGATGGCCATGGTGCTGATGATCGGGGTGCTGGGCTTCCTGCTGGATGCGGCGGCGCGGGCGCTGTACCGCTATTGGCGCGGGTAGGGCGTCAAGCCTACTTGCGCACGGTCTTGCCCGGGGGCGGGCAGACCATCGCGCGCAGTTTGCGCTGGACGGGGTCGCGCGCCACCGGCGCGTTGTGGATGCCCGCCACCGGAATCGATTCCACCAGCGCGCCCGTGGCATTGCTGCCGGCGTAATGCCGGGTTTCCGTGACGGTATAGGTGTTGGCGCTGCAGTTCAGCAGAACGGGCTGCGACACCGAACCATACGACTGGCCGGTCGTCTCCGACACGCGCGGCTGCGCATAGAACCACGCGACCGTCACCGCCATTACGACCGGCCGGTCGGTCATCGGCGCAATCGACGCCGTGTCGTAGAAGACGCCGGGCATCGCCTGCGGATCCAGTGGCGTCCATGCCGGGCCGTCGCCGAAGATGATGTTCGACACGTCCAGGTTCCGAGGCGCGATATTGACGGCGCAGGCATCGGGCGGAATCGGGTCCCCTTCACGCACGGTCACGGCCTGGCAGACGTCGGGCGGCGCGGCAGTTGCCGTTTGCATCCAACCGGCCGTCCCCAGCATAGCCAGGGCCAGGGCGAAGCGTGCGTGCCTTGCGATCATGTCGGGTTTCCGTGTGCAGCCGGGTGCGGCGTGAGAGTATGTCACGCCAGTATAGAGAACGATGTGCGACACGCTATAGTTTCGTCAATTTCCTAAAAGTCGCCGGCCAGATGGCGGGCGCCCACGCATCAGGATGCTTTGCAGCCATGAACCTTAGACTGCTTGCCAGCGGCGCCGCGATCGCGGTCGCGGGGATCATCGGCTATGGCATCTATCAACTGGTGCCCCTGGGCCAGCCGCTTGCGCGCAGCGAGGTGATCGGCGAACTCAACGGCCCGCCCTTTGCTTTGTCGTCCCGGGTGTCCCTGCAACGGTTCGGCGAACGCCAATTGCTGATCGGCCAACGGCTGGTCTCGGGCAAAGAGATGGCCGCACTGGAAAAGGCGCCGCTGCTGGACACGCTGGTGCCTGCCCTGAACACGCGCCCTCAGAATCCGTGGCAGCTGGCCGACACGCGCAATCTGATCTATGGCGGGCAGGGCACGGGCGTGTTTGAACTGCTGGGTTCGATCAGCGGCGACACGGGCGTCAGCCTGATCGGTTCGCCCCAAGGCCGTACGCTGTACCTGATCACCGGCACGCCGCGCAGCGCCGCCGCACCGACCGGGGGCGAGCCCCCAGCCGCGTGGGAAACGCTGCGTTCTGATGACTTGGGCAAGACCTGGACTTACGACCCGGACGTGACGCTGGGGCCACCGCTGCAGTTCACCGTATTCCTGACCCAGGATCGCGTCATCGCCCTGGAGCGGCACGACGCCGGCCAGCGCCTCTTGGTCAGCGAAGACGGCGCCAGGCGCTGGTCGGCCACCTTGCTGGACGAGCAGGTCTGGCCCGACGCGCAAGCCTTCGACCGCGCCTTCCAGGAAAAAGCCGGCATGGACGGCGGCCAATTGGCCTATGACTGGTCGCTGTACCCCCTGGACGAGAGACGCGCCGTGGGCTGGAGCTGGCGCACGCGAATCAGCCTGAATGCGTCGGAAAAGAATGAAGTGCTGGAAACCCGGCGGTTCGAAGTGGAGTTCCAGGACGGCGCCTCACCCGCCTTCCGCATCACGCCGCACGTGCCACCGGTCCCCGCGCCGGCGCCCGACGCGCGCTATACCCGAGGGGAAGCCGTGTTCGAGACCTCGGGCAACGCCATCTACGAACTGGATCAGGCCGAACGCGTCTGGAACGAGCGTTCGGCGTCGCCCACGGTGCAGGGCAAACCCAGCTGGATCGGCGACGCCTGGTTCGGCCACAAGGCCTGGGTGATCAAGACCTACGCGGACCATTTGTTTTCATTCAACGAATACACCAAAACCTATTTCACGACGCGAGACCAGGGCAAGACCTGGCGTCCGTTCCAAGTTCCGCAGGACGTGGAAACGGGCTTGTTGGGCATGGACGCGTCGGGCGAAGCCTTACTGTCGCTGGCGGAGCGGGATGGGAAGACGGTGATCCGGCGGTATCCGCTGGATTGAGGTGGCAGGACGTTTTTCTCGTTGGAATTCAAGGCAATAGACAACTCTCTTCACATTACCTCGGGTGATGCTATGGAATGCTTGTTCGCTAAGATTGACGACACGTTTTCTCGCCCGCTTCGCCGGGCAACGGCGGCCACCTTTTTGACGCTCGCGTCCAGCCTGTTTTGGTCAACGCCAGCCTCCGCTGCAGACGAATCAGCCTACGCGGCGGCCCTGAGGTTTGTCGAGGAACAGCAGGTTGGCAGAAACCTGCCGATGATGGCCCGGAAAACCATCTCCAGTACCGTCACGTATCGCGGGATGGTATCGAATCTGGGGCAAAGCAAGGCCGACCGTTACGTCGAAACGGAACTGGCGGGGGCGCTGCCCAAATATCAGCCCAGGTGGAACGAGACGCTTGCCGCCTCGTATTCAAAATTCTTCAGCGCGGACGAATTGAATTCGTTGCGGCGCGAGGGGAAGTCGTCTTCGGTCGTGCCCAAGCTGACGCGCGTGTGGGATGAGCTCGGCAGGGAAATGAAGGAGCAGGGGGCGTCCATCCTGGTGGCGTACACGTCCGAAGCGCTGACCGCGGCATTCAAGAAATCGGCCGACGACGGCACGCGGTAACCCGCGCCGCGACGCATCACTCCGCCAGCACGTATTCCGGATAGCGCTTGCAGATCTCTGCGACCTGGCTGAGCGTGCCGGACAGGTGTTCCCGCAGCACTTGCTGTGCCCGCCCAGGCTCCTGCGCCACGATGGCATCCAGCAGGCGCTGGTGGTCGTCCATGATGCGTTCGGCCTTGCCGGCCTCGGGCAGATGCAGTCGGCGCAGGCGGTCCAGGTGGCCGCTGTAGCGTTGCTCCAGTTCCCAAAGGCTGGTCACGCCGGCAGCCGCATGCATGTCGCGATGGAAGGCCTGGTCGGCGTCGATGAACTGCTGGTATTCGCCATTGGCATGGCTGACGCGTTGCAGGTCGATGCTGGCTTTCAGGCGCTTGTGCAGCACCGGGTCGGGCCGTTGCGCCAACAGGTGCACGATCTCCAGTTCCAGGGATTGGCGCAGGAAATGGGCCTGCCGGGCGGCGGGGATATCGATGCGGCTGACGACGGTGGTGTGCTGCGGATAGATCTCGACTAGCGCTTCTTCGGCCAGGCGCATGAGGGCGTCGCGGATGGGCGTCTGGCTCAGTCCGTAGGTTTCCGCCAGCGTGACGCGCGATAACGCGGTGCCCGGGGCGAGTTCCAGCGACACGATTTGTTCGCGTAGGTGTTCAAAGACCTGGGGTGCGGCGTGGCGCGACCGGTCCAGTCTGAGCTTTTGGCTTTGCATCCGAAGGCGTGTCGGGAGTACGGTGGTCGAAGCCCGCAGTGTAGCGGGTTTTTACCTAGCTGACGCACTAATGTATTAGTGTTTAAATGATCCCATACCCACCACGCCTCACTCCCATTCCCCTATGAAACGTACCTACGAAAGTCTGCGCAGCGCCGCCTGGATGGCCAAGGATGACCTGCGTTCGTTCGGCCACCGTTCCCGCATGATGCAGATGGGCTATGCCCCTGACGACTGGGTCGGCCGGCCCATCATCGCCATCATCAACACGTGGTCGGACCTGAACCCCTGTCACAGCCATTTCAAGCAGCGCGTCGAAGACGTCAAGCGCGGCGTGTTCCAGGCGGGCGGCTTTCCGGTGGAATTGCCGGCGATTTCGGTGTCGGAATCCTTCGTCAAGCCGACGACCATGCTGTATCGCAACTTCCTGGCCATGGAAACCGAAGAGCTGCTGCGCAGCCACCCGGTCGACGGCGCCGTATTGATGGGCGGGTGCGACAAGACGACGCCGGGGCTGCTCATGGGCGCCATCAGCGCCGGGCTGCCGTGCGTGTACGTGCCGGCGGGCCCGATGCTGCGCGGCAACTGGAAGGGCAAGATCCTGGGCTCGGGCTCGGATGCCTGGAAGCTGTGGGACGAGCGCCGCGCGGGCAAGATCACGCAAGAACAATGGACCGAAGTGGAAGGGGGCATCGCCCGCAGCTACGGCACCTGCATGACGATGGGCACGGCCAGCACCATGACGGCCATCGCCGAAGCCATCGGCATGACCCTGCCGGGCGCCTCGTCGATCCCGGCGGCGGACGTCAACCACATGCGCATGTCTGCAGAATGCGGCCGCCGCGTGGTCGACATGGTGTGGGACGACCTGACGCCCAATCGCATCCTGAGCCTGGCGTCGTTCAAGAACGCCATCAACGTCGCCATGGCGATGGGCTGTTCCACCAATGCCATCGTGCACCTGGTCGCCATGTCGCGCCGCGCCGGCCATGCGGTCAGTCTGGACGACTTCGACGCCGCCAGCCGCAAGGTGCCGGTCATCGCCAACATCCGGCCCAGCGGCGACACCTACCTGATGGAAGACTTCTATTACGCGGGCGGTTTGCCCGCGCTCATGTCGCGCCTGCACGACCACCTGGACCTGTCGGCCATGACGGTCACGGGTAAATCGCTGGGCGAGAACATCGCCGGCGCCGAGGTCTACAACGACGACGTGATCCGCAAGCTGGACACGGCCATCTACGACGAAGGCGCGCTGGCCGTGCTGCGCGGCAATATCGCGCCCGACGGCTGCGTGATCAAGCCCAGCGCCTGCGCGCCGCAGTTCCTGCAGCACACCGGCCCGGCGCTGGTGTTCGACGACTACCCCAGCATGAAGGCCGCGGTGGATGACGAGAACCTGGACGTCACGCCTGAGCACATCATGATCCTGCGCAACGCCGGCCCGCAAGGCGGCCCCGGCATGCCGGAGTGGGGCATGCTGCCGATCCCGACCAAGCTGGTGAAGCAGGGCGTGCGCGACATGCTGCGCCTGTCCGACGCGCGCATGAGCGGCACCAGCTACGGCGCCTGCATCCTGCATGCGGCGCCTGAAGCCTACATCGGCGGCCCGCTGGCGCTGGTCAAGACGGGTGACACGATCACGGTGGACGTGCCCGCCCGCAGCATTCACCTGAACATCAGCGACGAAGAGCTGGCCGCGCGCCGCGCCGCCTGGACGCCGCCGCCCAAGCGCTATGAACGCGGCTACGGCTGGATGTATTCGAAGCACATCCTGCAAGCCAACGACGGTTGCGATTTCGACTTCCTGGAAACCGAATTCGGCGCGCCCGTGCCGGAACCCGAAATCTTCTGAAGACGCCAGGCGGGCTGTGCCCGCCGCGTGCCCCCCTTATTCATCGTCTATCGACCCCGGAGTCATCGTGTCCCAAATGAATCCCGAAACCCGCGCCCGCCTGGCCGGCATCAGCACGGCCACGCTGTGCACGGCCCTGTTCAAGCGCGGCCTGCGCAACCAGTTCATCCAGGACGTGCGCCCGCTGAACGCCAATCTGCCCAATATGGTCGGCCCGGCGTTCACCCTGCGCTACATCCCCGCGCGTGAAGACCTGAACACCATCAAGGTGTTCGAAGACCGCTCGCACCCGCAGCGCGTCGCCGTCGAGACCTGCCCGGAAGGCGCGGTGCTGGTCATGGACAGCCGCAAGGACGCGCGTGCCGCGTCCGCGGGTTCCATCCTGGTCACGCGCCTGATGAAGCGCGGCGTGGCGGGTGTGGTCACCGATGGTGGCTTTCGCGATTCGCCCGAAATCGCTGAACTGGGTTTTGCCGCCTATCACCAGCGGCCCTCGGCGCCGACCAACCTGACGCTGCACCAGGCGCTGGACATCAACGCGCCCATCGGCTGCGGCGACGTGGCGGTGTGGCCTGGCGATATCGTGGTGGGCGACCGCGAGGGCGTCGTGGTGATCCCCGCGCACCTGGCCGACGAGATCTCGATCGAGGCCGTGGAGATGACCGCGTTCGAAGACTTCGTGACCAGCCAGGTGCGAGAAGGGGCGTCGATCCTGGGCCTGTATCCGCCCACCGACCCGGGCACCAAAGACAAATTCGCCGCCTGGCGCAAAGAACAGGGCCGCTGAGCCTTGCCGCCGGCCGCCCGGCCGGCGAGCCATACCTATAAATCAAGGCAGGAGACAACATGAAATCTCAACGACGCAGCGCGTTGGGCGCGCTGCTGGCTGGCGCCGTCCTAAGCACGCTGGCCATGTCGGCCAGCGCCGCCGACTGGCCCGCCCAGAAGCCGATTTCCTATGTGGTGCCGTTCACGGTCGGCGGTTCGACCGACGTGGTGGGGCGCGTGCTGGCCCAGAAGCTGGGCGACCGCCTGCACCAGAACGTCATCGTCGAAAACAAGCCTGGCGCGGCCGGCGGCATCGGCGCGACCTATGTGGCCAAGGCGCCGCCCGACGGCTACACGCTGTTCGGCGGCACCATCAGCACGCACGCCATCAATGCCAGCCTGTACAAGAACCTGAAGTACGACCCGGTGAAGGACTTTGAGCCAGTGTCGCTGATCGCCTACCTGCCCAACGTGCTGCTGGTGGATCCCAACCTGGGCGTGAACTCGGTTGCCGATCTGATCGCCTTGCTCAAGCGCGACCCGAACAAGCGTACGTTTGCGTCCTCGGGCGCGGGCACCTCGACGCACCTGGCGGGTGAACTTTTTTCCAGCATGATCGGCGTGCCGCTGACGCACGTGCCGTACAAGGGCACGCCGCCGGCGATGGTGGACGTGTCGTCTGGCGCCGTGACGTTCATGTTCGATCAGATGACGGCCGCCTTGCCGCTGCTGCAGACGGGCAAGCTCAAGCTGTTGGCCGTCACCACCAAGGATCGCATTTCGCTGGCGCCCGAGGTTCCGACCATGCAGGAGGCCGGCGTGCCGGGCTTCCAGATGGCGTCCTGGCAGGCCGTCTACGCGCCCAAGGGCACGCCCAAGCCGATCCTGGACAAGCTGGCGCAGGAAATCGCGGTCATCCTGAAGGAACCCGACGTGCAGGAGAAGCTGGGCAAGACCATGGGCATGGAACTCGTGGGCAGCACGCCGGACGAGTTGCGCGCCTTGATGGCCACCGAGATCCCCCGTTGGGCCGAAGTCGTGAAGACATCCGGCGCAACGGTGGAGTGACGCGCTTGGGGCTCGGCTGGACTTACGGTTTCAGGTTCAACTTGGGCACCAGCGTATTGAAGGCCTGCTCCTGGCGCGCCACATCGGCGGCGAACTGCGGCTGGTCGGCATAGGAGGGCGTCAGGTTCTGCTTGCGCATCAGCGTCTGGAACTCCTTGGATTGCGCCACCTGGCTGGCGGCGGCGCGCCATTTCGCCACCGCGTCCGCCGGGGCGGACTTGGGCAGGCCAATGCCGCGCCATACGCTGAATTGCAGGTCGGCGCCGCGTTCCTTCATGGTGGGCACGGCGGGCAGGTTTTCCAGCCGTTGCGGCGCCATCACGGCAAGCGTGCGCAGCTTGCCAGTGTCGACGTGCTGCTGCAATTCGGCGTAGGCGACCGTGGTGGCCTGCACGTCGCCCGACAGCAGGCCCATGATGGCGGGCGCCGACCCTTGATAGGGCACGTGCACGAACTTCACGCCGGTCTGTTCGCCCAGCGCGGCGGCCGCCATGTGCGGAACGGTGCCGATCCCGGCGTTGGACACCGCCACCCGCTCCGGATTCTTCTTCGCGTATTCCAGGAACTCTTCCACCGTCTTCCACGGCGCATCGGCGCGCACCGTCACCGAAGACGGGTCGTCGGTGAAGCGCGCGATCGGCTGGAAGTCGTTGACCGTCGTTTTGCCGATGCCCATCAGCGGAACCACCAGCATTTCCGGGGTCATCAGGACCAGCTTGTAGCCGTCGGGCTGCGCGTTGGCCACGTACGCCCAGCCGATGGAGCCGCTTGCGCCGGGCTTGTTGATCACCACCGTGGGCTGCGCCAGCAGCGGGGGGCGCACCGCTTCGGCGATGGCGCGGGCGGTGTTGTCGCTACCGCCGCCAGGCTGGTAGGCGACCACCAGTTCCATGGAGCGGGTTGGATAGTCCGCGGCGTGGGCGGCAGACTGGGCAATCAGGGCGCTGATGACCAGCGCGGGCAGGCGGATGAGTCGCATGGTGGCGGTTCCGGAATCAGTGATCAGTAACCCAGGGCGGACAGGTCCGCAAGCGTCTGTTTGGTGATGGCAATGGTGCGTTCGCGTTCAGCGCCGGCCAGGTCCAGGCGCGGCGGCTTGACGGTTTCGGCGCTGCCGGTAATCAGGTGCTCGGCCAGCTTGATGTGCTGCACCAGCTTGACCACCGTATCCAGGTGGAACAGCGGGGTCAGCGCCGCGTACAGCTTGCGGGCGCGCACAAAATCGCCCTCGGCCGCCAGGCGCAGCAAATCGACCGAGGCCTTGGGAACGGCGTTGGCCATGCCCGACACCCAGGCGGTCACGCCCAGCGCAGCGCTTTCCAGAATCAGGTCGTCCACTCCGCACACTACCGCCAGGCGATCGCCGAAACGGGTGATCAGATCGGTTACGCGGGTCGTGTCGTAGGACTCTTCCTTGATGGCGACGATGGTCGGCGCTTCCAGCAATTCGGCCACCACGTCCGGCGTCAGGTCGACGCCGTAGCCGCGCGGGTTGTTGTACAGCAGGATGGGCAGGGCAGTGGCCTCTGCCACCGTGCGGTAGAAGGCGACCGTTTCGCGGTTGTCCGACTTGTAGGTCAGGCCGGGGAACACCATCAAGCCATTCACGCCGATCTTCGCGGCTTCCTGGGCGAACGCCGCGGCACGCGCCGTGCCGGTTTCGGCCACGCCCGAGATGACCGGCACGCGTCCGCGCACGGTTTCCACGGCCGTACGCAAGACCGTCAGTTTCTCGTCCGGCGACAACTGGGCGTTCTCACCCACCATGCCCATCATGACGACCCCGCCCACGCCATTGGCGATCAGCCGCTCCAGGCCTTGGCGCAACGCGTCCAGGTCCAACGAGAAATCGGGGTTCAGTTTGGTGGTGACGGCGGGAAAAACGCCTTTCCATTGAATGCTCATGCTGCGGCTCCTGATACGTGGCCGCCTGTCGGTGCTCAGGCGGATATTGGTTATTGGATATTGGATCCAAAAAGAAAAGGCCAAAAAAACGAGGCGACTGGCCTCGAACCGCCACGCCCGGGGACGGGCGGTACCAACTGGATCATGGATCCAATATACTCGTATTAAAAGGGCTGCGGGTACCGGCTGTCTCTCGGGGTTTTCCTGGGCACAACGGGCCCGGTGCCGGTATTTCCATGCCGCTCGGCGTCTGTCGAGCGGCCCAACCAGGCAGGTTTTACGTGTCTCAGAATTCGCCGCTTTCCGTTTCTTCGCCCCGTCCCCAGACTGGACCCGCCGGCCGGCTTGTCCGCAAGACCGCCGTCGATCTGGTCGTGGATGAATTGCGCGACCGCATCCTCTCCGGCCTCATCCCGCCCGGTTCGGCGCTGCGCCAGGAGCTGTTCGCGGAAGAGCTGGGCGTGAGCCGGCTGCCGGTGCGCGAGGCCATCCGCCAGCTCAGCGCCGAAGGGCTGATCGACATGATTCCGCACCGCGGGGCCTATGTATCGATGCTGTCGCGCACGGAAGTCCAGGAGTTTTTCGATATCCGCATGCGGCTGGAACCCTGGTTGTTCCGCCTGGCCGTGCATCAGCATGACGACAGCGATCTGGACCGCGCCGAGCAAGTGGTGACGCAGATGGATTCAGCGGCGCCCGAGCAGTGGGGGCGCCTGAACTGGCAGCTGCACGAACTGCTGTACCGTTCCGCGCAACGGCCGGCGGCGCTAGGCATGGTCCGCGCGCTGCACGAGAAATCCGAACGCTACTTCCGCTTCCAGATCGTCAATGCGCCCATCCGCCAGCAGGCCCACGACGAGCACAAGGAATTGATCGCGCTAAGCCGCCAAGGCCAGGCGGAAAAGGCCGAGGCCGCGCTCGAGCGGCATATCGGGCAAGCGGCCGAACAGATACTGGCCATTGTCGATCATCTGCTGGATGCGTCGGCAACGCTTGCGCCGGCCTGAGGAGTCGGGGCGGACTTGCCCGCCCCGGTGCCTCAGTTGATCTTGATGTTGCGTTCCTTGACCAAGGTCTTCCACTGTTGGGTTTCTTTGGCCAGATGGTCGCGCAGCGCGTCCGGGCTGCTTCCGATCGACTCGGCGCCGATCGAATCCAGCGTTGCCTTCACCTTCGGTTCAGCCAGCGCATTGCGCATGGCTTCGTTCAGCTTGGCAACCACTTCCGGCGACGTGCCGGCGGGGGCGAACGCCGCGAACCAGGGCATCAACTCATAGCCCGGCACGCCGGCTTCCTGCAGGGTGGGCACGTCAGGCAGGGCGGCGGAGCGCTTGGTGGTGGTGACGGCCAGCGCGCGCAGCTTGCCGCTGGCCACATGCGGCTTGGCCGACGTGATGCTGTCGAACATGTAGTCCACCTGGCCGCCCAGCAGGTCGGCCACGGCCGGGCCGCTGCCCTTGTAGGGCACGTGCAGCATGTCGACGCCCGTCATTGATACGAAGAGTTCGCCCGCCAGGTGGATCGACGTGCCCACGCCGGCCGAGGCGTAGGTGTAGTGGTTGGGCTGTGCTTTTGCCTTGGCGATCACGTCTTGCACGCTGGTCGCGCCGGTGCGGGCCGGATTGGTGACGAGCACATTGGGCACAACGGCCAGCAGCGAGATCGGCGTGAAGTCCTTGATGGGGTCGTAGTTCAGGTCGGCGTACAGCGCGGGGTTGACGGCCATGCCGTTGGCCACGATCAGGATCGTGTAGCCGTCGGGTTTGGAGCGTGCGACGGTGGCCGCGCCGATGTTGCCACCCGCGCCAGCGCGGTTCTCGACGATGAAGGACGTGTTCAGCTGCTTGCCCATGGATTCGCCCAACGTGCGGGCGATGCTGTCCATGGCGCCTCCGGGCGGGAAGGGCACGACCCATTTGACCGGGCGGTCAGGGTAGCTGTCGGCCAGCGCGGCGGATGCGCCGCCCAAGAGCGACAGGGCCAGCATGGCGCGGGCAAAGGGTTTGAATACATGGCGCATGCGCATGGTTGTCTCCGTGATGCTTGAATTATTGTGGGTGCGCCCTTCAAGGCGGGCGCGGCCGGGTGTCGTGGTTTGCGTCCCTGCGGGCCGTCAGCGGTCCCGCCGGTAGAAATTCAGTTTGTCTTCGTCCAGCGTCAGCCCCAGGCCGGGGCCGGCGGGTAGTTCCAGTTCAAAATCGGCATAGCGCGGTGGGTTGGCGACGATGTCGTCCTTCAGCAGCAGCGGGCCGAATAGCTCGGTGCCCCACGACAGGCGCGGCAGGCAGGCAAAGCCGTGCGCCGACGCGATCGACCCCACCGAGCCTTCCAGCATCGTGCCGCCATACAGCGACATGCCGGCGGCATCGCCCACCGCGGCGGTGCGCAGCATCTCATACAGGCCCCCCGACTTGGCGATCTTCAGCGCCAGCACGTCGGCCGCGCCTTGGCGCGCGATGTCCAGCGCGTCTTCGGGGCCATTCACGGCTTCGTCCGCCATGATCGGCACGACGAAGCGGGCGGCCAGCCGGGCCATGCCCGCCAGGTTGGCACGCGGAATGGGCTGTTCGATCAGGTCCACGCCGGCCGCTTCCAGACGCGCGATGGCGCCGGCGGCATCGGCCTCGTTCCAGGCCTGGTTCACGTCCACCGTCACACGGGCGCGGTCGCCCAGCGCCTGCTTGATGCGCGACACGTGCGCCACGTCTTCCGACACGGCGCGGCGGCCCACTTTCAGCTTGAACGTGTTGTGGCGGCGGCTTTGCAGCAGCGATTCGGCTTCCTCGATATCGCGGGCGGTGTCGCCGCTGGCCAGGGTCCACAGCACCGGCATGCGGGTGCGCACGGCGCCGCCCAATAAAGTCGACACCGGCACGTTCAGCCGCTTGCCCTGGGCGTCCAACAGCGCGGTTTCCAGCGCGGACTTGGCGAAGCGGTTGCCGCGGGCCACTTTTTCCAGGCGCTGCATGGCCGCGTGGATGTTGGTGGCGTCCAGGCCGGCCAAAGCCGGGGCCAGATAGGTATCGATTGCCAGCTTGATGCCCTCGGGGCTTTCTTCGCCGTAAGACAGGCCGCCAATGGTGGTGGCTTCGCCGATGCCTTCGATGCCGTCGCTGCACGTCAGGCGCACGATCACGAGCGTTTGCCGCTGCATGACCGCCATGGCCAGTTGATGGGCGCGGATGGTGGGCAGATCCACCAGAATGGCTTCAACCGAGAGAATGCTTGCCGGATTCATACTTTTATTGCCAGAAATTAAGCGATGGCACCAGTATGGCTTGCGCTTTCACCTTGAGTCCAAGACTATATGGGTTTCTATTCATACCTATGTAGTCTAAATAGCCATGCAGCTCAGACACCTGCGCTACTTCCAGGCCGTGGCGGAAGAGGGCAGCTTCACGCGTGCCGCCGCCCGGCTGCACATCGCCCAGCCGCCGCTAAGCCGTCAGATCCGCCAGTTCGAGGAAGAATTGGGCGTGCAGCTGTTCGAACGCACCACCCGTGCCTTGCGGCTGACCGAAGCCGGGCGCTTCCTGCTGGAGCAATCGCGGCTGTTGACCGCCCGCCTGGAGGAAGTACTGGAAGGTACGCGCCGCCTGGGCCAAACGCAGCGGCGCTGGTTTGGCATCGGCTTTGTGCCGTCGACCCTGTATGGCTTCGTGCCGGAACTGATCCGCCAACTGCGCAGCGCCGATCCCCAAGTGGAAGTGGGCCTGACGGAGATGACGACGCTGCCGCAACTGGAAGCGTTGAAAGCAGGGCGCATTGATCTGGGCATCGGCCGGATCCTGCTGGATGATCCGGCGATCGAACGCCGTGTGTTGATGACTGAACCGCTGATGGCCGCCGTGCCGCTGCATCATCCGTTGGCGGCGATGGGCAGCGTATCGGTGGAGCGCTTGGCGCAAGAGCCGTTCGTGCTGTACCCCGCGCGGCCACGGCCGAACTTCGCGGACCATGTGCTGGGGCTGTTCCGCGCCGCGGGCTACGCGTTGCAGGTCGTCCAGGAGGCCAACGAATTGCAGACCGCGATCGGGCTGGTGGCGGCGGGTCTGGGCGTGTCGGTGGTGCCGGCTTCGGTGCAGCGCTTGCAACGGCAGGATGTGGCCCACGTGCGGATCGAAGGCGACGCCTTCGTGTCGCCAGTCATCGTCAGCTACCGCAAGGATGACCAGTCTGCGTTCCTGCAGCACGCATTGGCGTTGGCTGCCGGGTTGGCTACATAGCGTCGAACAGTTCCCGGTAAGCCAGAACCAGATCGTCCACGCTGAACGACCGGTTCAAGCCACTGGGGTTTGGCAACACCCAGGCGCGGGCGCCACCAAACCGCTCGACCTGACGGCCCCACAGGACGTCGCGCTGTTCGGTAATGGCCGCGTAAGCGGCTTTGCCCAGGAACGCGACGTGGGCGGGGCGATAGTGTTCGATCTTTTGCCGCAGCGCCAAGGCCGAATCGATCAGCTCTTGCCGCGATAAATGGTCGGCCCGCGCCGTGGGCCGGCCAACCGCCGTCGTCAGCCCGCAGCCGTAGGCGAGCAGGTCCCGATCGTCGGCCGGATGGATTTGCGCGGCGGTGAACCCGGCCAGATGCAGGACTCGCCAGAAGCGGTTGCCGGTCCCGTCGAAATGATGGCCCGTTGCAGCGGCGCGCAAGCCCGGATTGATGCCGCAAAAGACGACTGCCAGGTTTGCCGACAACAGGTCTGGCAGAGACGGGGGCGGGGCTTGGCCGGGGGCGCAGGTAGGCATCGGGACTCGCTTCAGGCGGCCAGCAGCCGGCCGTTGAAAAGAATGTGCAGCGTCTTGATGAACAGCACCACGATTGCGAGACTCAGCAAGGCCAGCAACAGGAGGGCGATGGCCTTGATGGGCCAGGCCTGTACGTATGCCGCGTATTTCAGCGCCGCGCAGGCCAACGCCGCAATGGGGAAACTGATCGCCCACCAGCCGGAGGCGAACGGCATGCCGCGGCGGAACACCTTCGGCGCCAGGGCCAGGAAGATGAACAGCCCGAAATAGAACAGCAGTCCGGCGAACGCGTCGACGCGCTGCGTAAAGCTGGTGTAGGCAAGAAAGCCGACCGCGAACGGCGCCATCAGGATCAACAGCGACGGGACCATGCCGGCAGGCAGCGGTTCATGGTGAATCATGCGGGACATGATCATGGTGAAGAACAGCAGGGCGATCATCGTGCCAACCGCGAGGGCGAACACGTTGATTTCGTGCGCCCATGGCATCGGCATCGTGCCGCCTGTGACGGCGATGTCCAGAGTGGCCACGCCCGGGATGAACCAAGCGGGGACGGCATGCGCGGCGTCTATCTTGCCCTTCAACAGCCGGGCGGCGATCACGAAACTGAGTGCGGCGGTCAAGGCCGAGCCCAGCGTCCAGACCGCTTGGGACAATGGCGCACTGAACGGTGCGATAACCGACGATAGCAACAGGATGGCGATGGTGATCGTGCCGAAGAAATTACCGGCTACAGGGTGGCGGTATTCGCCCAGGACCGCGTCCGGGTGCAGGATGGCCTTGGCAAGATAGCCCGCGGCAAGGACGGCGAAGACGGCCAGCGCGACAACGCCCGCGGCTTCCGATATTGCCACGCTCACGCCGAATTCCTGGCTGGCCTGGCGCCATGCGAGGGACAGGCCAGCGAGGCCCATTACCGAAGCGAACAAATTGACGGGCAGGTTCCTGATGGACGCAGGGCCTGGCAAAGATTGCGGGTTCGAGTTTGACAGCGTGGACACGACGGGTACTCCGGCTTCTTGAAGAGGCAGAGCTTATGGGTTTTCATTCAAATAGATAATCCAATATTATTGGGAATATTATTTTCAGAAATTGAGAATATGGCGGATCGTCTTGAATCCATGTCCATTCTGGTGACGGTCGTGCAAGCAGGCAGCTTCTCGGCGGCGGCGCGCCACCTTAAGATGCCGCTGGCAACCGTCAGCCGAAAGGTTGCGGACCTGGAGGCGCACCTGAGCACGCGCTTGCTGCATCGTTCCACCCGGCAACTATCTCTGACCGAAGCGGGCCAGGCCTATGTCGCTGCCTGCCGGCAGATCCTGGAAGCCGTGGGGGAAGCCGAGCGCGCGGCCTCGGGCGAGTACGCCGCGCCCAAAGGCGAGCTTGTCCTGACCGCGCCGATCGTGTTCGGCCGCCTGCATCTGTTGCCCGTGGTCGCGGATTTCCTCATGACATATCCCGATATCGATGTGCGCATGATGCTGACCGACCGCGTGGTGGCGTTGATTGAAGAACACGTCGATGCGGCATTGCGTATCGCCGACTTGCCAGACAGCAGTTTCATCGCGGCGCCGCTCGGCTGGGTGCGACGTGTGGTGTGCGCAAGCCCCGCCTATCTGGCCGAACACGGTACGCCGTCGCACCCGCGCGAACTGGTAAACCACGCCTGCATCACGTTTGAACAGATGGCATCGCGGCAAGTTTGGCACTTCGCGTCCGGCAAGTCCGAGCTTGCGGTGCCCGTGCGGTCGAGGCTCGCCGTCAGTACCGCTGAGGCGGCCGTCGATGCGGCGGTCGCGGGCGTGGGGATCACGCGCGTGGTGTCCTATCAGATGGCCGACGCGTTGCGTGCGGGCTCGCTGCGGATCGTGCTTGTCCCGTTCGAGCCGACGCCGTGGCCCATCAACCTCGTGCATACCGGCCAAGGCATCCTGCCGCTGAAACTTCGCGCCTTCCTGGATTTTGCCGTCCCGCGCCTGAAGGTCAGGGTGGCCGGGTTGGCCGATTGACGCCGTGCTTGCCCGGGGGGATGGCCGGGCGCTAGGATGAATACGATGAACCTGGCCAGCACGCTGCTACGCACCTGCCGGGCGGCCGTTTCCGCGTTGATGCGTGAACTGGCCGCCTGGAAGCCGTCACGGGACCGCGCGATTTTCAGCGCCGAAGCGGTGCTGTCGGTCGCGCTTGCCGTCGCCTTGGCGAACGCCTTGCATCTTTCCTATACCTGGTGGGCCGCCATCAGCGGCTTTGCCGTGATGCAGACCAGTTTCGCGGGGTCGGTGGAGCGCGCCGCGCATCGCGTGATCGGCACTTTGATGGGCGCGGCGCTGGGCGCCATCGCGGGTCCGTTGATCGGTGATCGCCCCTGGCTGTTCGTGCCGGCGCTCGGCGTGATCGGCGGCGTGGCGGCGTACCACGCCAACGGGTCCAAGGCACCTTACGCCTGGATGCTGGGCGGGGTGACGGCGCTGATGGTGACCTACGAAGCGCACGTGCTGAATTCTCTGGAAGCGACGGCCGTGTTCGCCGCCTTGCGGGCGGCCGAAGTCGTGATCGGCACGCTGGCTTGCGTGGTGGTGGCCTGCGTGTTCCATTTCGGGCCGCGCTGGTATCGGCGGATCCGTCCGCCCGCCGCATCGGCAACGGCATTCGGCGGGGGCGAGGGCGCGACGCCGCCCGCGGCAATCCCGGCGCCGTCGGCCGAATCGTTGCGGCGCAACCGGCTGGTGCTGGGCATGCAGGCCGCCCTGGCCATTGTCTTGCTGGCTGCGGCCACGTACTTTTTGGACATGCCTGGCTTCGCGCAATCACTGGTGACGGCGATTGCCGTGCTGATGCTGCCGGCCGGCAAACTGGTGGATGGGACGCGCCAGCCCATCATCGAAAAAATGGTGCAACGCGTGATCGGCTGCTTGTTGGCCGGTGCCCTGGGAATGGCGTTGCTGCCGGTGACGCAGGGGCAGGCCGTACTGTCCATGCTGGTGCTGTCGTTGGGCGTCTGGACAGGATGCCATGTGCAGTCTGGCCCGCAGGGCGCCAGCTATGTCGGCCGCCAGTTCACCATCGCGTTCATCATGGTGTTCGTGCAGGACCACCAGTGGGCAAACGATCCGATGCCCGCGCTGCTACGGCTGTCGGGCATTCTTTCCGGCATTGCCGTGCTTGCGGCGGTAATGCTTGCCACCCGCCGCCTGAAATTCGAATTCATCCTGCCATCCATCCGTATGCGATAGCATCGACGGTTTCGCTTCCGGATAGCCGCGTCGATGACCTCATTCTCCGATCCCCAGGCGGTCGCCCGTTACGCCGAAGGCCCCGTCAAGCAGGTCCCGGGCTTTCTTGCGCTTCAGCAGATGGCGGCGCTGCTGCTGGCAGAAGCCGTCCCGGATGATGGCCGCGTCCTGGTGCTGGGCGCCGGAGGCGGCTTGGAGCTGAAAGTATTCGCTGACGCCCACGCGGGATGGCGTTTCGTCGGCGTGGATCCTTCCGCGCAGATGCTGGCGCTGGCGCAGGCGACGTTGGGACCGCAGGCCGGGCGTGTCGATCTGCTTGAGGGATATGTCGATGCGGCGCCCACGGGCCCGTTCGATGCCGCGACGTGCCTGTTGACGCTGCATTTCCTGGCCGCGGACGAACGGCTGCACACGCTCAAGGAATTGCGCCGCCGCTTGAAACCGGGGGCGCCGCTGGTGGTGGCGCACCATAGCTTTCCGCAGACGGCGCGCGAGAAAAAGCGCTGGCTGGACCGGTATGCGGCGTTCGGGGCGGCCTCGGGTATTCCGGCGGCCAACGCCAGGAACGCCAGTGAAGCCATCAGCACCCGGCTCCCCCTGTTGACGCCTGAAGAAGACGTCGCGTTGCTGCACGAAGCCGGCTTCGAATCCGTAGAACTGTTCTACGCCGGCTTCACGTTCAAGGGCTGGGTCGCCTATTGCCCCGGTGCCTGAAGGGGCCGGGCGGGATCAGGCCGCGATCGACCACAAGGGCAGCGGCGTCGGGTACTCGGGCAGTGCGATGTCGGCATGGCCCGGGCGCACCCAGCGTACCCGTTCGCGCGTCGCGTCGATGCAGCCGCCTTGTTCATAGACGCCTTGCGGATCGCGGATCCGCGTCATGCGCGCCAGGACGTCTGCCGTGGCTTCGGGATCCGCCAGGGTCTGCCTGGCGCGTTCCTTGACGATGCCTTCGTCGATGCAGAGCTTGCCGGCCGCGTCCGTGCTCAACCCATGACGCCAATGGAAGATCTCCACGCATTTGGTGGTCAGCGTGAACGGGTTGCCGCGTTCCCAGAAATTATTGAACTCGCCATTCCCCAGATAGAACACCCATGACCCCTCGTACCCCTCGACGTCCGACGAGGCGGCATCTGGGTTGCGGAACCACAGCCGGTCGCCCGGCACGTAAAAGCGATGGGGCAGGGGATCGGCAAGCGAACCGTATTCGTGCAGGAAGGCTTCGTGAAAGCGGCCGGACATGACGGCGCGGGCTTCCCATTGGCGTTGCAGGCGACGGCCCAGTTCGGGATTGGCCTGCTGCAGTTCCTGCGCAATGCCAAGCACCGTCACATATTCCGTGGCCCGGTAGCACGAGAAGGCATACAACTGGCCCGAGGCCTCGGGCTGCGTGGCCTTGCGCAGGCCTTCGATCAGCGACTTTCCCGGCAACACGGTAAAGCCGCGCGCCTCATCATAGGTCCAGTAGTCGGACGGCCGTTCGGCGTGTTCGGTATCGAAGGCCAATGCGGTCTTGCGAGCGGCCTGGACGATATAGCGGCGGATGCGTACCGCCGATTCCAGTTCCGCGATGGTGGGAAACGAGAACGCCACCGGGCTGGCCAGCATCGCCAACACGATCTCGCGGTCCAGGTCGATGTCGCTTGCGTGCGTGCACAGGTTCAATGCGTGCGCGACGCGCGTGGTGTCGTGCTCCGGCATGCAGGCCGCGGCGAAGGCGGCATTAAGCCACGCTTGCGCGCCCGGCGCGGCGCCGGCTACGCCCGAACAGTTTGCCGTATCGCCAAGCCCCAGTTCCGACAGAAAGCGCTGGATGGCTTGCAACGCCAAGGGGGCTTGGCGCGGATCGGGCGGTGCGATACGGATGCCGCCGCGGTCGGGATGTATCGATGAAAACTGCTGCAACGGCATGACGGGTGAATCGGGAATGCGATTCGGAAATTGTAGTCATGCAGGCTTAATAACACCTTTAAGCGGACGGCGCGAAAGCGCTGTCCCAGCGAGGTTTCAGCGGATTGTCATTGTCCTTGCGCGGCAGGTCCGATCGCCTGCCGCGGCCTGCCGTAGAACAGTAGCGTGCACACGATTGCCGCAGCCAGACCGGGCAGGGCGCCCGCCTTCGCGGCGTCGATGACGTAGCCCAGGCGATGCGCGCCGAAGACCGACAGGATGAAAAGAAACCCGTACAACGCGCCGGCGGCGCATATCCATGCCGGCGTGCGCCACGACGTGCGCGCCGCTTTGAAAGCGCCGGCCGTCACGCCGCACAGCACGGCGGGCATCGCGCCGAATAGATAGGCCGTACGCACGCCGTCCAGGCTGAACAGGGTGGCCGGCAGCGAAATCGTGAACGTCACGACCAGCAAGCCGATCAGCGGGCCGATCAGCCCATAGACCGCGACGCCGGCAAGCACATCCCGGGCAATGGCGCGGCCTGTGTCGTGAGGGTGGCGGCGTACGTATCGATAGACGACGCTTGCCGCCGCAAGCAGCACGATCAAGGCAAGCAGGAACTGGTTCATGGCGTGGGGGCAGTGAAGGCCACTACGTGCGTAGCGACGGTGTGTTACGGCTGTGCGTCAGCGGCTGACGTACTGTTTGGTCTTGGCGTCGTACGAGTAATTCGTGACGTCGGCGGCGCCCAACTGGCGGGTCTTGTTCGGCCCCGAGATGGTGGTGCCACTGGGTTTGACGGTCACGCGCGGCATGTCGTTGGTGCCGTCCGCGGAGAACACCAATTCGCCGGTGCTGCTGGTACACGGCATGACTTCGCCGTCCGCGCAGGCGGCGCTGTTGTCTTCGCCTGTCAGGACGTTGCCCACGTAAGTCCAGACCTTGTTGTCGGAGTCTTGCTTCAACCGTTCGGGGTCGAATACCAGAAGGGAATAGCCGTCGCTCGTGATGCCGTTTTCGAAGCTGGTGTCCGGCACGGCCAGCAACAGCTTGCCTGCGGGCGTGCGGTGCTCGATCGGCTTGCGCCGGGTGTCGACGTCCGGCGCTCTTTCATACGCGCCGAATTCGCCAATGGTGTGCTCCAAGCCGCGGAATTTCCAGGGGCGTTCCGAGGCCGGATCGTTCAATACGAAGGTGGATTCCGCAAGATTGACCCGAGTCTCGGGGCCGACCTGGTCTTCACCCGGCTTGCCGTAACGTTCCGCCGTTTCCCAAACAAACCCGGTGTAGTAGTGCTTGCCTTCGGATTCGAAGGCATGGCCAAACCAGTAGGTGGCGATGCTGCCGTTCGCCACTTCATACGTCGTCTCGCCCTTGCCGTCGATCTGGTAGATGAAGTACATCACCGTGGCCGCGTCGGGAGGCGTCACGGCGGCAGCCGTGGATCGCGGTATGACGGGCGCGCTGTCGTCGGCGGCCAGCGCAGGCGCGGCGAATACCGCGAAGGTGGAGGCAAGCAGACCGGCCATGGCGGTGCGGACGCACCATTGGCGCATACTCGGGCTGACCTTCAGAAGGGTTCTCATGAGTTAGGAAACGTCCTGTCGAATTTCTATAAAAGCGTTTTGATTGTTTATTTCTGTATAGAACGATCGATCTTCTGGCGCAGGCCGCCATTAACTGACGTTGAAGGCCGGCAAGATATTCGGTGCGGAGGCGAGTATACGAGGCCTGTTTATTGTCCAGGCTTCACGATATTGCAGGTATTTCTACCCTGTTACATCTGCGGTTAATCAGCCCGTCATCCTCGCCTGGCGTCGCATGGCTTGAGGCGGCTGGCCGAACGAACGCAGAAAGGCGCGACGCATGCGTTCGCGATCCGCAAATCCGGTTTCGTCGGCGATCGTATCCATCGACAGGCGGCCTTGCTCCATCAATACCCGAGCCGCTTCCACACGCAGGTTCTCGACGGCTTTGGCGGGAGACTGCCCGGTTTCGGCGCGGAAGGCGCGGCTGAATTGGCGGGCACTGAGATTGGCGGCGCGGGCCATGTCTTCCACGGTCAGGTCGCGGCGCAGATTCTGCTTGGCGAAGTCCAGCGCCTTTTGAATGCGGTCTGATTTCGGTTCCAGTTCCAGCAAAGCGGAAAACTGCGACTGGCCGCCTGCGCGGCGGTGATAAACGACCAGCTTGCGCGCCGTGTCGCGCGCGATCTCCGGACCCAGGTCTTTCTCCACCATGGCCAGCGCCAGATCAATGCCGGCGCTCATCCCGGCCGACGTCCACACGGGGCCATCGATGATGAAGATGCGATCTTCTTCGACCTTCAGCTGGGGAAAGCGGGCTTGCAGCTCTCGCGCAAAGGCCCAGTGCGTGGTGGCCCGGCGGCCATCCAGCACGCCGGCCTCGGCCAGCGTGAAGGCGCCGATACAGGGCGCGGCCACACGGCGGGCCGTGCGCACGGAGCGGCGCACGAAATCCAGGATGCCCGTTGAGGCCGGATAGGGCTCCATGCCGGCGCCGATGACCACGGTGTCGAAGGACTTCCTGCCGATGGCGGTCGTCTCGACGGTAAAGCCGGCCGACGCCCGGATGGGGCCGCCGTGCTCGGACAGCAGTTGAATGCGGTAATAGGCTTGGCCCGAAATCACGTTGGCGATCTCGAAGGCGGTCAGGGCGGCAAAGCCCATTACCTGGAAATCGGGGAATACGACAAAACCAATGCGTTGCATGGCAGTCTCCGCGCAAATGGACTCCCGCCATCATAGCGCTGTCCTAAAAAGTGGCATATATGACCTTTAGGACAAAGCAGGAATTCCCTATTCTTCCTGCATCGACGCCACTTCCGGCGTTTCAAGAGTCCCAAGGAGCAAACCATGTCCCTCCAATCTTCCCCCGGCACCGCATTGGTCACGGGCGCGTCTTCCGGCATCGGCGCCGTCTATGCACAGCGTCTTGCCCGTCGTGGTTACAACCTGATCCTGGTGGCGCGCAACCGCCAGCGCCTGGATGCATTGGCAAGCCGTCTGGCCGATGAGACCGGCCGCAGCATCGAAGTCGTCGCTGCCGACCTGAGCGACTGGGCGGACCTGGCGCGGGTAGAAGAGGTACTGCGAACCGACGCCAGCATCACCCTGCTGGTAAACAACGCGGGGCTTGGCGCCAGCGCCCCGCTGTTGACAGCAGACGTCGGCAAGATGACCGACATGATCCACCTGAACGTGACGGCGTTGACGCGGCTGACGTATGCCGCGGTGCCCGGCATGGTGGCGCGCGGCGGCGGCGCGGTCATCAACATCGCGTCCATCGTCGCGATCAACCCGGAAGTGCTCAACGGCGTGTACGGGGGCAGCAAGGCATTCGTGCTGGCGTTCAGCCAATCACTCAAGCATGAATTGGCGGACAAAAACATCCGCATCCAGGCCGTCGCCCCGGGCGCCACCGCCACCGAATTCTGGGAGACCGCGGGCGTGCCCCTGGAGCACCTGCCCGCCGGCATCGTGATGCGGGCCGAAGACATGGTGGATGCGGCCTTGGCCGGCTTCGACCAAGGCGAACTGGTCACCATTCCTGCGCTGCCGGACGTGGCGGATTGGGATGCCTACGAGGCGGCGCGCCAGAAGCTCATTCCGAACCTGTCCAAGCAGACCGCCGCCACGCGCTATCAGGGGGCCTGAGCATGGACATCAAGGATTCGGTGGTATTCGTCACCGGCGCGAATCGCGGTCTGGGCCTGGCGTTTGCGCAGGCGGCACTCAAACGCGGCGCCCGAAAGGTGTATGCCGGCGTCAGGGCGCCGGGCAAGAGCCAGACACCGGGCATCGTTCAGGTCAAGCTGGATGTGACCGACCCGGCATCGATCGCGCAAGCGGCAGCGCAATGTGGCGACACGACGCTGCTGGTGAACAACGCCGGCATCGCCCGCCTGAACAGCAGCGTGCTGGACGCGTCGATGGTGGACCTTAGCCGCGAGATCTTCGACACCAACTATTACGGAACGATCCTGGTCAGCCAGGCCTTCGCCCCGGTGCTGGCCCGCCACGGCGGCGGCGCGATCATCAATGTGCTGTCCGATGCCACCTGGTTTGCGCGGCCGATGCTTGCCGCGTATTCGGCATCGAAATCCGCCGCATGGAGCTTTACCAATGCGCTGCGCATTGAACTGCGCAGCCAGCAAACCGCCGTGTTGGGGCTGCATGTCAGTTTCATGGATACCGACATGACGCACGGCTTCGACATGAAAAAGACCGGCCCCGCCGTGGTGGCCGAGGCGGCCCTGGCGGGAATCGAAGCCGGCCAGGAAGAAGTGCTGGTCGATGATTTCACGCGTCAAGTGAAGGGCAGCCTGGCGTCCGCCCAGCCGATCTATCTGGATCCGCCAGAAATCGCGTAAGGCTACGGCGGGGATCGGCGTCCCCGCCGGATGGACGGGTCAACCGCCGCCCGATACGGGCGGCGTTTCCTGCGCCGCCGACAGCACGGGTTCCGCCGCATCCATGCCGGGAACCACATTGGTCAGGTCTTCGGTCATCTCATGGTCCAGGGCGCCCTGGACCAGATCCTCGGTGACGCGCAGCTCGACGCCGGCCGGCGACATCTGGGCGGCCGCGGCAAAGGGCGCGACGGGTGACGGGGCAGGGCGTTCGCGGCGGCGCCACATGAAGAACGCCATCAGGCTCACGTTCAGCACGGCGAAACACCAGAACAGCCCGGCTGCGCCGTACTTCGCCATCACCTGCGAAATCGCCAGCGGGCTGAGCGCCGACCCCAGCGAATTGATCAGCAACAAGCCCTGGATCATCCGCACCAGGGCATCCGCGGGCGCACGGTCCGCGGCGTGGCTGACCGCCACCGGATAGATGGCGAACACGCCGCCGCCCAACAGGAACAGCAAGACGATCAGCAGCGGCGAACCGGCGGGCAGCAGGAGGATCAACAGGCTCAACACCGTGCAGAAAACCGCCAGGGCAATCAGCACCACCTGGCGGTCGCGCAGGTCGGACCAGCGGCCAACGGGATACTGCAGCACCATGGCGCCCAGGATCACGGCGCCCATCATTTTGCCCACTTCGGCCACGTCCAGGCCGATGCGCTGCAGGTACAGCGGCAGCAAGGTGTAGACCGCCGCAATGGCCACCCCCGACCCGAAGCAGCCCATGACTCCGGTGGGCGTCATGCGGATCAGATGCTGCGGCATCAATGGTTCGACGCGTTCCACCAGGGGCGAGATGCGCGGAATGATCACCATCGGCATGACCGACAGGGAGGCCAGCAGCCCCGCCACCATGAAGGGCGCCATGTCGCCCAGCTGGGTGAGGGCGCCAAGCTGGACCTGGCCTAGCATGCCGGAGCCGTACAGAGAGATCATGTAGAACGCCAGCAGGCGCCCGCGCATTTTCGGATCGCCGGCCAGCAGCAGCCAGCTTTCCACCACCAGGAAGACGCCGACGCTTGCCCAGCCGTTGATCAGCCGCAACACGAACCACGGCCCGGCGCCGAAGATCAGGCCCTGCAGCAGCACCGTCACCGCGATCAGCGACGCAAAACTGCTGTAGGCACGGATATGGCCGATGCGCACGATCAGCCGGTCGTTGAAGATCGCGCCCAGCGTCAGGCCAATGAAATACGACGACGAAATCCAGCCGATGACGGTGGCGGACTCGCCGGCGGCATCCAGTCGAAGGGTGGTCAGGGAAGAAATGAAGGCGTTGCCGATGCAGACAACGAACAAGCCAAGAAGCGGCCCCAGGACAAGAGCCAACAACTGCCGAGACATGAAATCCTCGATCGCGAAAAGCGGAATGCATCCGGCCTGGCCGGATTACTGCCATGAAGAATCAGAGGGAGGCAGGGCAGGCGCGACGCGGGCTGCGGTGTCTCTCCTGAGCGGAGGCCCAAGGGCAAAAACCGCCGAGAATTGTAGCGCCGTTCGTATACGGGGCCGGTCCCGGGGGGAAGGGGCGTTGCGGGGGGCGGTTGAGGCCCCATCCCACCGCCCTCACGATGATCGCTCACCCTGTGTATGATTTCCCGCGATTCTAATAATGATATGGAGATCGGCCCGTGGAACATCAACGCGCGCAACTCGTCCCTGAGCTGCTTGTTACCGACATTTCGGTCAGTCTGAAATTCTGGGTCGGGATTTGTGGGTTTTCGATTATGTATAGCCGCGAGGAAGAGGGGTTCTATTATCTGGACCTGGACGGCGCGCAGGTGATGCTGGTTGAAGTACGGGGAGAGGGTTACTGGATAACGGGCCCGCTGAACCCGCCGCTGGGCCGGGGCGTGAATTTCGAAATAAAAGTGTCATCAAGCGATTCGCTGCTGGCGGATTTAGCCGCAGCGGGCAGGCCCTTGTTCCAGGAGCCCGAACAGAAATGGTATCGAAGCGGCGACGTGGAAATCGGGGTCCGCGAGTTTTTGGTGCAGGACCCCGATGGCTACCTCATCCGTTTCTCGGAGCGGACGGGGGAACGGCACCGCGAGTAAGGGGGAATTCCCTACCGCCCGGCGCCCCTGTCGGAAATGGTCGCGTCCGGGTAGGGACGGCCCGGGACTTGCCCGCACCGTCCAACACCAGGCAGGCGTCAGCGACGCGCTGCCTGCAGAACTTCGATGAATGCCCGATTGAAGGCGGGAATATCGTCCGGTTTTCGACTGGAGACCAGCTTGCCGTCAACGACGACCTCCTCGTCGACCCATTCCGCGCCGGCGTTGCGCAGGTCGTCCTGCAGTGAAGGCCAGCTAGTCATCTTTCGCCCCTTCACCACGCCGGCTGAGATCAGTAGCCACGCGCCGTGGCAGATGACGGCCACGGGCTTGCCGGCATCGAACATCGCCCGCACGAACTCCTGCGCCTTGGGCTGCATGCGGATCTCGTCCGCATTGACCACGCCGCCCGGCAGCAGCAGCGCGTCGAATACGTTCGGCTCTGTTGCCGCTTGCAGAAACGTCAGATCCACCGGGAAGCGATCGCCCGGCTTGTCGTGGTGCATCCCCAATATGGGATCGGTACGCGCCGAAATCAGCACTGTGCGCGCGCCTTCCGCCTGAAGGCTGTGGCGCGGACCGGTCAACTCCACCTGTTCGAAGCCGTCGGTTGCAAGAATCGCCACGTTCAGATCTTTAAGTGTCGCCATGGTTGCTCCTGGTTGATGGCCCCTTGGAGATGACCCGCGGCGCACTGGGACCTCACGCGCCGCTCTGTCCAGCAGCAAGTGGCATGCCGCCGACTGCGCGCAGGTTTGCTGCGGGGCAAGTCGCGACTGCGCGATCCACGATTTATTGATCCGCTGCTTGGGATTGGGCGAGGCAGCGCTGAAGCTTGGCGATAAGCGCCCGGACCTCGGCTTCGCCCAAATCCAGCGGGTCGCCGTGCGTGCCCGTTGCAACGACACATATGGCGGAACCGTCGAACCAGGCGTCGAGACGGTCTTCGGCGAACAACTGGCGCGGGAGTTCTCCGGGTTCGAAGACTTCAATATGCGCAGCGTGGCTCAGCGCTTCATCAATGACTATCCGAAGCGCCATTGAGGCAATCGGCCGGTCCACGAGGTGGTCCACGAAGTAGAACCCGTCCTGCTCAAGCGAATAACTGTAGATTTCCGCGCTTGACGGCAGGTCGATCGGGCTTGGCAGCTTCTTGGCAAACAGCGAGGGATCGTAGTTGGCCGGGACGGTGAACTTGATCTTGTATTCCATTCCCATTGGTCTTTTTCTCCTGAACGCAGCGTCGAATGTCCAAGTGCGTGGGCTATCGGCTGCAACTTGCAGCTTGCAGCCGAGCGGCTTCAGCCGCCACGGAAGACCGCTTCCATGTTGTTGCCGTCGGGATCCAGTACAAACGCGGCATAGTAGCCTGGCGGATAGCCGTCGGATATGTCGCGCAGCCCGGGCGCACCGTTATCGGTTCCGTCCGCTTTCAGGGCGGCTGCATGGAAAGCGTCGACGTCGGCGCGGTTCTTCGCCGCGAAGGCAGTGTGCTGGCGCACGCTATGAGGATGAAACTTGTCGATCCAGAAAACTGGATACTCGATGCCATAGCCGATGGCATCGCTTCCGTCGTCGCTGGGAATCTGCATGACGCGCCGAAGGCCAAGGGCTCCCAATACCGAGTCGTAAAACACGGCGGAGCGCGCGACATCGGCCACGCCGATACCGGTGTGGTCAATCATTGGAACCTCCTGGAGGAGTCAAGGATTAGCCACGATTACAGTCCATGCGCCAGCGGCTGTCCATGTTGCAGGCTCTTCAGGAAATCGACGAGCGCGCGGTTGACGGCCTCGGGCGCCTCTTGTTGCAGCCAATGCCCCGCTCCGGGAATGACTTCGGCGGCGCGCAATTGCGGAACCAGGGCGGGCATGGCTTTGATGATCTGATCCATGCCGGGAATCGCCAGGCCGGTGTCCCGTTCCCCGACGAGATAAAGGGCGGGCACTTCTACTTGCTTTCCGTCCAGAGCCGCTTGCAGCGCCCAATTGCGGTCCAGATTCCGGTAATAGTTGAGTCCGCCACGAAAGCCGCTGGTTGTGAAACTTCGGACAAAGACATCCAGGTCCGACGGTGTGAGCCAGGCCGGCAACGTCCGGGGAGCGGGCAGCGCATCCAGCAGGCCTTGCCCCTTGGCCACCATGCCAAAAGGATTGGGTGTGCCGGGGTCGTCACGCGGTCCGGCGTCGCCTGAAGCCGCGAAGTAGATGGCGCGCAATGTCGCGCCGACGTCGCGCTCGAATTCCTGTTCGGCGATGCCCGGCTCGTTGAAGTAGTGCGTGTAGAACGCGGCGGACTCGGTTTTCGGGAACAGGCGGCTGGGCGCGATCGGCGCTCTGCGCATCATCGGAACGCCCAGGGCGACGACGGCCCGAAAACGGTCCGGCCGCAGTTGGGCCGCCTGCCACGCAATATTGGCGCCCCAATCGCCTCCAACGATTACGGCGCTATCGGCCCCCTCGTTGTCGATAAGCGCGATCAGGTCGCCGATGACATCCAGCGTCGTGAACGCCGCCACATCCGCCGGGCTATCGCTGGCGCCGTAACCGCGCAAATCCGGGGCTACCGCGCGGAACCCTGCCTGGGCCAGGGCAGGGAGTTGATGGCGCCAGGCATAGGAGGTCTCGGGAAAGCCGTGGCACAGCAGGACGAGAGGGCCTTCGCCCTGGGTGGCGACATGGAGCGTGATGCCGTTGACGGTGACATCGCGCGTTTCAAGGTCGATCATCTGGGAAGCTCACAGGGAAGTATCCGGTGCAGCTATAATACCGTAACAGTTAAAGTTACGGTAATTCAATTACATGGCCAATGACACTCGCCTTGCCCGATTGCTGCATGTCTTGATCCACATGCATTTGCGCGGTGGCACGACAACGTCTGGGACGCTGGCCCAGATGCTGCATACGAACGAGGTTGTGGTGCGCCGAACTATGGCAGCACTGCGCAGCGCCGGCATGGTGACGTCGACCGGCGGGCGCAACGGCGGATGGGTATTGGCCCGGGGGCTGGAGACCATCACCGCGCGCGATGTCCACGAAGCCATTGCCCCTGGCACCGTCTTCACCATCGGGCCCGCTGACGACAATCCGGCGTGCCCCGTCGAACGGGCGGCGAACCAACTGGTGGCGGATTCCCTGCGCGCGGGGGAGCACGCCTTGCTGCACCACTTGGGCGCGAAATCGCTGTCTGATCTTGCCGCGGAGGTTGTCGCGGGGGAAAGGTCGAACTAGACGTACAGGCTTTGATGTCGTGTGCGATGCCGGGGTCGTCACTGCCGGCGGCCCGGCTGGCACAACGCTTCTTTGCTCACGGATCTAGCCGTCTTCGGGCGGTATAGTTCCCCCTTGGTATCAGGCAGGGAGCCCCCATGCGACAGATATTGCTTGTCGTCGACGTCCAATCCACCTTCAATCCTCCGCAGTGGCTGTTAGACGATATTCGCGCGCTTGCCGCGAGGGTGCCGACGATCGCTTCGATCGAACTTCACGACGAGCAGGTCACTCCCTTTGAACGGCAACTGGGTTGGCACCCGGCGATCGAAGACCAGAGCCTGGTGGATGCGGAGAGGGTTTTCGTCAAGCATGGCTATGCGCAGACGCCCGAAACCATCGACTACATCAAGCGCCTTCAGGTCGACCGGGTGTTGGTGTGCGGCATCCAAACCGAAACCTGCGTGCTTGCTGCGGGCTTTGCATTGTTCGATGCCGGGCTCACGCCCACCTTGCTGACAGACCTGACGGTCGGCTCGTCATTGGATAGGACAGGGCGGCTTGGCACCGATTTGTGGAAGCATCATTTCCGGCAAGTCACGACTGCGGCTCAGGTGTACGCAGAGCTGGATGTTGCCCGTTAGGGGCGGTGCCCATTCAGGCCGCAGGCATTGGTTAATTCGAAGGCTGACCCGCCTAAGCCTCGCACTGCACATGCTCAATGCGGTGCCGCCCGTTGTTCTTGGCCGTATATAGCTGTTGATCCACGGTTTTGATGAAGCCAGCGCGCTCCGCTTCTCCCTCTGGCACCACCGTGCCCGCTCCTATGCTGACAGTGACCTGCCTGCCGTGCGGCGACAGTGCATGCAGGATATTCTTCTTCTGAAGCAATCTTTGGCACCTTTCAGCGACCTTCAACGCCACCCCGGCATCGGCGTCGGGCAGCAACACGACAAACTCTTCGCCACCGTAGCGCGCAACCAGATCGCGAGGGCCATCCAGAGCCAAACTCAGCGTCTGGGCGATATCCACTAAGCACTTGTCACCCTGCGTATGGCCATATAAGTCGTTGTATTGCTTGAAAAAGTCCACGTCGAGCAGCAACACGGACAGCGGCCGGCGTTCGCTGCGCGCCCGCTCCCATTCCAATTCGAAACTGCTGTCAAAGCGGCGCCGGTTGGCAATGTTCGTCAAGCCATCCTTGAAGGACAGGACCTCCAGCTCCTTTTGCAGGCTCAGTAGATTCTCTTCCGTCTTCTTGCGTTCGGTGATGTCAAACATGAAGCCGATCAGCGCTTCGGTTTCGCCCTTATCGTTGCGCACGACGTGCACAACGTCGCGAATCCACACGTAGCCATTGTCCTTGGTCAGCGCGCGGTAGTCCGCCTCGTGGTCTGCGCCGGCCTGGGATTGGGTGACGCAGAAATTCACTACGTATTCGCGATCTTCGGGGTGCATGCGCATGGCCCAGTCTTCCACGCTTGCCCAACTTTCAGCGCTCCAACCCAGCAACGCCTCGATCTGAGGGCCGATATAGGCGAATTTCATCGTCGCCCAATCGATCTTCCAAGGAATCGCCTTGGTTGACTCCAGCAAGGTTCTGTACAACGCGTTGTCGTTCAAATCCGGGCTTACGTTGGGCATACCGATCCTTCCTCGGTCCATAGCAACGGGCCACTTTAGCCCGGAGCCGTCGAGTAAGGAAGTTTTCTGAGTGCCAGCGCCTTCGTAGTATGGGAAAGCCCTGGCCATGCGCCACAAGGCACTTCACGTCGCTACGGCTGCACAACCATCCAAGCGACAATCCGGCGCACGAGCGGTAGTAAAAGCAAGAGGCTGGGAAACGCCACGATCCAGGAGGCGGCCCAGGCGTTGGGCCAATTGGTGATGAAGCCGGGGCCAAAACCCACGCTTGTGGCGGTGGCCACCGCCGAAACGATGGCCGACATGAAAACTGAAAGAATCAGTGGCATCAAGAAGCGGGTGTAGCCCGGCGGGAGTTTCCGCAGGATTGATCTGGGCGGATGTGTTCGCATATCAACGCTCCTTATTCCCAATGGCCGGTTTTTTATCGGCGATCAGGTCGTTGATGTATGCATTTAGCGAACGCGGTTCCCGTCCCAGAGCAGCCCGCAGCGCAAGGCTGTTTCCGCCCAGTCCATAGGCTTGATAGTGGTCGAGGACCTTTGACAGCAGAAGCAGTTGGTCCTCGCTATAAGGAAGACGCGCATTCGCTGCCCATTCGCTGAATCCGGGCTGCAGGGCGGCGACCGGATACCCCAGCGTTTCGGACAGGGCCGCCACGATGTCCATGCGGCTGTACATGCCGGCACATAGCTCCAACGTGGCGAACGCCAGCCTGTCCTCGGTCAATGCGATGGCGGCTATCTCGGCCACATCCCGGTAGTCCACACGAGCGATCCGAGTGTCCTTGGGAAAGGGTTCTCCGAAGCAGGAATGGTCGCGGATCGACGGCCACGCCAACCCAATGTTCTGCATGAAGTTGGCGGGATGCAGGATCGTATATTCCAGCCCGGACGAGTAGAGCGCGTCCTCGACCGGTATCTTGCTGGCGTGATTTGCCAGACGCGTGTTTGTCGGCTGAATCACCGACGAGAATACGAACTTTCTTACCGTGCTTTGCTGCGCGGCTTCGACTAGGGCGATACCCATTGCCGCTTCGTCGGAAGCAAAGGCGGGGCCAATATGGAATATGCCATCGACGCCCCGGACAGCGCTGGCAAGGCTGCCAGCATCGCGCAGGTCTCCGATGGCGATCTCTGTTGCGCCCATCGAGCGGGCGACAGCCGCGCGTTCCTCGTCGCGGACGAGCGCGCGGACCGCAACGTTGCGCCGTGCCAATTCAGGAACGACCATGCGTGCGAATTTGCCGGTGGCTCCCACGACCAGAACGACGGGTTGATTGCTTTCCACTGGGCTTCTCCTCGGTATCGATGAATGAGTGAAGCCAGTGTATTTTCTCAAGTTTGGTGGAACAATACGCTCCAGTATTGAAAGAGAATCACGATATCCGAGAGAAAAATGAGCCGCCTCGAAGACCTTGAAGCATTCATTCATATTGCCGAAGCGGGAAGCCTCACCAAGGCGGCTCGCCGCCTGAATCGCACGTTGCAGGCCGTCAGCCGCTCCCTGGCGACGCTGGAAGAGGACGTCGGCGTTCAGCTCGTCCACCGCACGACGCGGCATTCGGCGCTGAGCGAAGCGGGCGAGACTTTCTTTCGCCGGGTAAAGCCGGCGTTAGAGGAAATAGGGGAGGCTCGGCTGGAAGTCGCTGATCGCCGGAAGGCGCCCTCCGGCACATTGCGTGTGGGGGCGCCGATACTGTTCGGCCCCGACTTCCTGGTTCCGATCATCGCGGAATACATGCGGGCGTATCCGCAGGTCGAAGTCGATCTGCAATTGACGGATTCTTTTGTCGATCTTTCGGGCGCTGGCCTCGACCTGGTTGTGCGTATCGCGGACCTGCCCGATTCCGGCCTGCAAGGCAAGCGGCTAGGGGCGTTGCGCAGAGTCGTATTTGGCGCGCCCTCGTATTTCGAAGCGCACGGCCGTCCCGCGCATCCTTCGGAATTGCGCCAGCACGCCTGTATCGTCAGGACCGTTGACCAGCGGCCAGGGCAGTGGGCCTTTCAGATTGCTG
The DNA here is from genome assembly GCF_057799415.1 of Achromobacter sp. 18P8.1.1. NCBI lineage: Bacteria > Pseudomonadati > Pseudomonadota > Betaproteobacteria > Burkholderiales > Alcaligenaceae > Achromobacter > Achromobacter sp. 18P8.1.1. Next base: position 86,750 of record NZ_JBYOKH010000005.1, read on the forward strand.
GAAAGCCGCGCAACGTCGGGGTCCGCGGGCCATTCCGCACGAATACGATGGCGGCGATCTATTCCGCAGCAAGCGCCGGACTCGGCATCGGCTATTCGCCAATGTGGCAGATCAGGCACCTGCTGGACACGGGACAGGTGGAAACCATACTTGAGGATTTCGAGCCCAAACCGGTGCCGATCCATGCGCTTTGGCAAGAGAACAGGCTCCCACCCGCCAAGGTGCGGGCTTTCGTCGATTTTCTGGCATCACGGTTGAAGCTTGATTGCCTGTAGTCCGGGCACCGCCACTGCGGCTTTGAACGGCTTGGGGATATTCTCGATCGAGACCCGTCAAAGCATTCTGCTGAAGTGTCGCACCCCCTTGCGCAGCAGCATCATCAGGGACTCGCGCTCTTGCTCGGTGTAGCTGTTTGAATGCGATGCAAGCGCCCCGAGGTTGGGGGGGCGCTTGCCTCTGACTCCAAGGGGAACTGCCTGCTGGACGCTTCCCATCGTGAGCGGCGTTCGGGGGTGACATCACTCCGCAGGCCACTCGGGCGACGCCGAGCCAAAATCTGCCGCAAGAGTGACTGATTTCCATCTTTGCATGATCTGATGGCGTCCTTGTTCCTCTGCTTCAACGACTTGCCAGGCATCCGAGCCGAGCACGAGACGAGCGGGAATCTCAGTGCGCGAGGCGAGCGCCACGACTAGCGCTGCAATGCGCTGAGGATCGCCTACCTCATGGCCCACGTAGGCGTCGATGAGTGACTTGAATTCCCCCATCGATGCCAGGTAGTCCGGCAACTCTGCCGCTCGACTGCGTTGATCCGGGCCTTCAGTGCTCACGCATGCTGGTAGCGCCATTCTTGGGTGACCCCTCCATAGCCATACGAAGTGGCTTGGCAGTCGACGACATGAATGCTCGAGTGGGGGTGCACATTGCCGATAAGCCCGCCGAGGAGTTCGTAAGCCGCCTTGTGATAGTCGGCCTTCTCGTTGCGGGTATTGGTTTCGCCGGTGACGGTGACTTCAAGTTGGAAAGATCTTTTGCCCTGCTCGGCCAGGGAGCTTCCCGCGATGAACCATTGATCTAGGGGCACAAACCGGACGATCACCCGCGTCCGCGACGGTTCTTTTTTCAGTATCCGGCACGTGAGTTCGGTCAGTTGCGCGGCTAGCTGGTGGGTTAAGGCCGAGTCGGGTTGGCCGGAAATAGTGATATCGATACCAGGCATGCTTTTCTCCTAGCGGTTTCCTGAGCCGCCAGTATCCGGCGCCGCTTGATACGTGAAAAGCAGGAAGATAAGATGATATCTATTTGAAAAACAGGTGGATGGATGTCGCGCATTCTGGATCTGGAGTTGCTGAACACGCTGGTGGTCGTCTCCAATGCGGGTAGCCTGTCTGCCGCAGCGCCGCGCTTGTATCGATCACAATCGGCGATCAGCGAACAGGTACGCAAGCTTGAACAAGCTTGCGGAGTATCGCTGCTGGTCCGGGGGAAGGCGGGCGTCAGTCTGACCCCGGCGGGGGAACGGCTGGTGGGCCACGCGCAAAAGTTGCTGTCTCTAAGTGACGCTGCCTGGCGGGACATGCAGGGAGCCCAACTGACCGGGGACTTGCGCCTGGCCATCACGGATTATTTTCGTCCGCATGCGTTGCCGATCATCATCAGGCGCATCCGTGAACAGTTTCCGCAATTGCGCCTGCACGTCTGTGTCCGCAAGAGCGCATGGATCGAGCATGAAGCGAATGCTGGAAGCTTCGATATCGGCGTGTCGATGACAATACTGCACACTGCTCATCCGCCGAACGATGCAGGTTCCGGGCGAATCCGATTGCGGCGCGAGCCCCTGCATTGGGTTGCTGACAATTCATTTGTCCTGGAGGCGGCCACAGGGAGGCTTCCTCTGGTCGTATTGCCGGATACATGTTCGCTGCAGCGATTTGCCCTTCATACGCTCGACGCGCATGGTGTCGCTTACAGCGTTGAGCAGACCGCGTCAGATATTGGCAGTTTGCATCTGGCACTGGCCGCTGGCCAGGGGATTGCCTGCCTGAATGCGTCGGCGATTCCCCCAACGGCAGCGCCTCTTGAAGGACACGCTGGCTTGCCTGCTCTGCCAGACGTCGAGTTCAGCCTTGCACCTTCACGCGCTGGCGAGCCCCCCTTTGTGTCGGACGTCAGGGACCTGCTTGCTGCACATCTGGGCTGACCATGAACGGGCAGTGCCATACAAGGGCATGCCCCTTCAAGAATGCGCTGCGAATCGCCTGAAGCGGCAACGTGTTCAAGCCAACGATGTCTGTTGCAGAGAGCGTGCACGCATCACCCCCTGCATTGGGTCGCTGGCTTCAGGCGAACAGCAGGCTACAGGAACCCGATCCATCTGCCCGCGACCAGGCAGCCAGTCCATAGCAGCAGCGAGACGGCGGCCTGGCAGCGCAGCGCGCTGGATGGGCGGCCTCCCTGTAAAACCTGCCCCCATGCTCCGCCCCGGCGCACGAGCCAGGCGTTGATCGCGCCCGCGCCCAGCAAGCCCATCTTCACCACGAATGCCGGATTCTGCAGATATTCCTGCGGCCGCACGGTGAACAGCGTGGCGCCGGTCAGTACGGCAAGAGCAAGGCCGAGCGAGGCTGTGCTGGCCAGCACGGGCGCCAGGAGCGCCAAGGAGGTGGGCTTGAGGACGCCGAGCAGGCGCAAGTCCAGCGGAACGATCGAACCGATCAACAGGCCGATGGCGCCGATATGAGCGGCGTTGACCAAAAGGTAGAGCGTTGCGGACCGTCGCAGCCACAGCGCCGGCGGCAGGGCCGTAAGCTGTTCCAGCGCCAACCGAAGCAGTTCGGGCATGGCTGAAGGCCGTGGGGCTCAGGGTTTCTTGATGCGGCTGGGATAGATGTCGTAGGTCTTGCCGCCCACCATGACCTGAACGGCCTTCATGCGCTTGTTGCCGGCGTCCTGGTCGCGGTTGCCGATAGCGGTGATGGGGTCGCCCGGCTTGGCCGACCCCTCGACGAATCCTGCTTCCTTCGTTTGGGCGGGATTGCCGAGTTCGACCACCCAGACACCGTCGTTGGCTCGCACCCTCAACGTGGGATGAGGCGGCGCGACCTGAACCTGCTCAACCGTGCCTTGCAAGGTCATCTGTTCGGATTCCGCCCACGACCACCCGTGATGCGCCATGGCCGCGGGGGCCACTGCCGACAGCGCGGATAGCGCCAGCCCTGCCAATAACGCGCGTTTGGATAGCTTCATGTCGATGCTCCTGGGTTGCGGTTAGGCTGACGCCATGGCCCGGCGCTGCGGCGGGGCGGCCAGTGACCCCAGCATAGCAGCGGTATAGCGGTTTTTGCCACGGCGGACACCTGCGGTGGGCAACTCACTAAAACGTCATTCTGAAGCCCGCCGTAGCGGTGACGATATAGCTGCCGGAGAAGTCCACATCGGCGTCGACCTGGCCATAGATCGCATAACGTTCCGCCCAACCGTAGTTTGCTCCCGCGCCCACGCTGCCCCAGGTTCGCGCCATGCGCGTGGCCGCCGGCACGTCGGCCACGCGCACACGGGTTCCGTCCAGGAATTCATGTTTCACGTTGACGACGCCATAGACGCTGGATTCCCGACTCACGCCACCCGTTTGCCAATTGCTTTTGTAGTCCAGCGCAATACCGACGCGGGCCAGCAGGCTGTCCCCCTTGTCGCTTTCAACGTGCGCGCCGAATTTGTCATTGAAGCTGTCGAAGCGGGTCGATGCGTAGGTCAACTGCGCCTGCGGGATCAGCGCCAGTCGCTCGCTCAACCCGAACGCCTTGCCCGCTTCGATACCCAGCCCGTAGCTGTTAGCTCGGCTGCCGCCCTTCAACTTGCCGGCCAGCCGGGAATTCAGGTCGCTCTCGAACCAGGTTGCTTGGGCCTGGGTGTCGATATAGAGCCCATTCTTGCCGTACCAGGTCAGCGTCGGTGTCAGGCCATAGGCGGTAGTGTCGATCGTGCCGTTGCCATACGCCGAAAACACGTGCGTGTCGGCCTTGCCGTACTGGAAGGCTATGCCGCCCACTAAGCGGGACCCTTGTTCTTGACCCGCCAGGATACGGTCAACACCAAATTGCGCCTTCCAGCTGTCGATGTCCTGGCGTGCGCCCGTGGTGGACGTGGAAGGTTCGAGCCGGCTTGTCGTGCCCTCCATCCGGCTCCATACGCCGTTGCGACCGACGTCCGCCGAGTCATATAGGCGGTTGCCGACGCGCTGGCGCAGGGTGGGTAGCCGGCTCAAGTTAAGGAGCGTGTTGGCGTAGGCTTCATAGACCGGCACACCGGGCTGATACAGCAAGGGCGGTTCGACGCCCGGCGAAACGCCACCGGTCGGAGGTGTGCCGGGGCCGATTGGGGGCGTGCCTGGATAGGTTGGCGGTGTGCCGGGATCGGTTAGGGACGATCGCAGATACCAGCCGCCGTCTGCGGAGTCCTGCTGCAGGACATAGCCGTAGGCGCCGGCCACCAGGGCTGGACGCCCCGCGATGACGTAGTCGCCGTTGGCCAGGTCGAACTGTCCCGCCGAGACCCCGTTGACCTGCACGATCTGTATGCCCCGTTGGGTCAACCCGCCAGCGCCTGCCATGTTCGTCACGGTGACCGGTGTCGCGCCCGCGGTGTCGCCCGTGACGACCAACTTATCGGTTGGCGAGTTATCCCCGCCAAGCTGGGTGCGGATTTCCAGATTGCCGCCCTGTGCCGTGTAGTCACCGGCGACCGTCAGGGTGCCGAAGCCACTGCGCGGCCCCGGGGCGATGGTGCCTCGGTTGGCCGTCGCACCGACGCGTCCCGTGCCGGTCAGCCGTGCTCCCGATAAAACGTTCACCGGGCCGCCGAGGACGCCATCGACCTGCAATGTGCCGGCCTGAATATCAGTGGTTCCCGTAAACGCGGCGCTGTTGCCCGACAAGGTCAGCCTGCCGGCGCCCAGCTTGTTGAGGTTGGAGGTTCCCGAGAACGCGGTCAATACTCCCACCTCGTAGCCGTTGGTATCGAACCAAGCACCTTCGCTTCCAATCGCCTGCGTCGAGAAGCGATTCAAGAAGTCAGCCTCGTCACGGTTGGCGCGCAGGACACCCCCATTCAGGTTGAAAGTGGCGTTGCCGGCGCCCTTGACGACCGAGCCGGTCTCCAGCACGCCGCGGCCGCTGGCGTCGCCGATGAGGTTCAGCGTACCGGTGGCGGTGCCGACGTCGGTCAGCCACGTATCGCTACCGGCGACCGCCAGCCCGCCCTTGTCGATAGTCAATATTCCCGTGCCGGCCGAGCCGATTTCGATTCGGTCGCTCGCGGCAAGCGTAGAGATATCGGCCGTTGTGCTCGAAACGGTCACCGTGCCCACGCCGCCCGCCTGGTTGCCGATGTAGATCGTTGCGGCGGCGCCCGGCGCGGATGATCCGACCGTGCGCACGGTGGCGCCTTCCAGGACGCGCAGGTCGCCAAGACCCTCGAAGCCTACGTAGATATTGTTGAAGGGATCCCAGACTGTTGTCCGGCCCGACACGATAGCGCTGCCATCGCTGCCGGCGAGCCAGCCGATAATGCCCTGGCCGCTGTGCACGGCGCCGCCGTCGTCGATCCGCAGCGTGCCCCGGCCGCTTTCGCCGATCATGAATCCTCTGCTCGCCGAGAGATTCCACGTTGACCCCGGCCCGGAAACGAGAACGCTCCCGACGCTGCCGTTATTGCTGCCGATGGTGCCCGAGTCGCTTTGGGCCATGCCTGCGTCCAGGATCGTCAGTGTGCCGCTGCTGCCAGCTTCCACCCCGATGAGCACGGAGCCGAGGCTGGTCCAGGTGGACGCCGTGCCACCGGCGTTGCGGCCCGACACCGTCAGCGCTCCCACGGCGCCGTTCAGGTTTCCAATGTACGCACCGTCATTGGTTACGGAACCGCCATCGGTGATGGTCAACGTCCCGGTGAGGGAATCGCCAACAGTCAGGTCACCTCCGACAGCCCAATCCGGCGTCTGGACCGGGCCGGGCAATACCTCGCCGGTACCGACGACTGACTGCGCGTACGTCGGGTTCGTGAAGTTGGCCGCGGATGCGGCCAGGATTATCCATTTTGACCATCCCGGCCGATTGCTATTCTTGTTGGACACGACCATTCCTCTGTCAGTAGATGCAAACCACGCAGTTAATACGGCACGTGGGGTGCTCAACTTTATAGGCGTTTACCCCCCGATCATCCCCAGGGGACCGTGTGTGGCGTGTATCGCCGGAATTCACCGTCAAGGATTGTCAACAATAAGGCCGGAGAGCTTTTCTCACGATATTGTGTTGCCAGGCATAGCTGCCACGTGAAGATTATTAAGGCCAGGGGGATATTGGGCGATTGAATAGTGGATTTTCATAGGATCGCCAGAGAGTCGACGCTTATACTCCAGCCAGGAGCAAGAGGGCCACGAACGATACAGAAAGTTGTTTTGGACGCTTGTTTCGTGAGGGGAACGACGTGTTGCTGCAGCAAGGCAGGCGTGAACAACAGATGCGGCCCACCGTGCGCCGGGTCACACTGTGGTTGGCCGTCGTCTGGTTAGCGCTGGTAGCGGGCCTGGGGTGGTGGGTTTCGCAGAGAATCGTGACTGCGCAGCTGGCTAGACTGGCAGCTAGCGCCGAGTACGAGTCTAAGACGACCGTGCGCGTGATGGACCGCTTGTTTACCGAGATGGTGAGCGTGGCCAATATGGTGGCGCGGCAGAGTCTGGTGATTGAGCTCGCAATTCGCTATCGCACAGACCCGCCAGGCGTCGCCGAGCTGAGCCGGCAGGAGCGCGCTGCTCAGTTTGCGCGAGACCCCTTGGTGCGCAGGGTGGGCGACGTCATGAACGCACTGGCCAGTGATCTGCGTTACGCGCGCATTTACATGAACAATATGTCGGACGATACGGTGACGGCCAGCAATTGGGCCGAACCGGACAGCATCGTGGGCATGATCTACTCGGGCCGGCCCTACCTCATTGATGCGTTGCGCACCGGCAATGGCCATTCGTTCGGTATTGCTCGTCTGAATAAATCGCCATCCTATTTCGTGGCCAGTCGCATCGAGGACTCGAACGACGTGCCGTTGGGCTCAGTCACGGTCAAGTTCGACGCGCCAGAGGTGGCGCTTTATCTGACAGGGCGCCATGTTGCGCTGATCGTGAATCGCCAGGGGCGCGTGATCACGGCTTCGTCGGAGCCGTTCATGCTACGCAACGTCGCGGCGCTTCTCCCGCCAGGCACGGTTCTTCCGCCGGATGGCGAAGAAGAGCCAGGCGAGCTCATGGATGTGCGCGCGGCAGACGGGTCAGACAGTGCCGACCAGTGGCTCATCGATGGCAGGCCCTATCTGCTGCGGCAACAGCCGTTGTCGGGTACCCAATATCAGTTGCTCACGTTGGCGAGTTTGGAGCATCTTGCTCCCATGCGCAGACAGCATGTCTGGATGGCGGGGCTGGTTGCGGTGTTTGGCTTGATCGTGATCCTGCTATCTGGCCATGTGGCCCGCCAAATCGTGATGCGCCGACAGGATGAACGGTATGCGGCCAACTATGACGCGCTGACCGGCCTGCCGAATCGACGCGCAGTATTGGCCGAGTTGGAGCGGTTGTTCGCTCTGGCGAAGCGCACGCAGCAATGGGTGCTGGTGGCCTTTATCGATCTGGATGGATTCAAACCCATCAACGACACCTATGGGCATGAGGCCGGCGACAGATTCTTGATCGAAGTTGGCCGGCGCATGTCGGCCGCTCTGCGGGCAAGCGATATGCTGGGGCGCTGGGGTGGCGACGAGTTCGTTGTGGTTGGACTCGTGACCCAGTCCGCGTCCGACGATCCGCAAAGGGTCGTCGACGAGATGCGCAGCCGGCTGGCGTTGCCGCTGATCGGTACCTATACCTCAGATGAGTGCAGTTTCGACTATCGAGGCGCAAGCTTTGGCATTGTCAGCGTGGATCCCGCTGTCAGTTCGCTACAAGCCGCGCTCAAGGAAGCTGACCGGCTTATGTATGCGGACAAACAGGCGCGGCGGGCGCAGCAAACAGCCCAAGGGTGGGCAGGGGTGTGAATCTATTTGCAGGCCTGACGCAACCCGGCTAATCCTTGCGCGTGTCGCGCAAGGAAGCTTTTTCCTACATGGTAGGTTGCGGAATAGGGCTGTCTTTCGGCAGGGTGCCCGAAATGCGCGATGGGCAATCCGAAATTCCCCACTTGGTCACCACGCCTTTGTCGATCATGAACTTTTCGATGCATACGTGATACGCGGACATAGGGCCCCAGATTTCTTCGTATGAAACGATTTTTGCACCGCTTTCAAGCGTATAGCTCTTTTTTGGGGGACCCCACTTCGAGATCAGTTGTTCTTCTGTACTGCCGACCCAGATTGAATTGACGTCGTTATAGGTTTTATAGCGCGTGCCATTCAGCATGTTCATCTGGCCTGGAGTGCACCCCACAAGCAGCGATGGCAAGACAACAAGCAGTGCCAATTTTCTCATTTTGACCGTTACCCCAAAGTTCTACTGTTGAGAGTTGAGCCCTTCAGCGCGGCATGCCTGGGAAAAGACCTTCTGCGCGCCGCCGTCATGCCCGGCGCAAGCGGGGCCGCAAAATGGCCGCGCTTGTATTGATTTTGGGCGTCAATGTATCAGAAACATCGCTATGCGGCAGGAAACATTCATGTTGGGGGGGGCGGGTCCCGGCGCTGATAGCCACCTGGGGACGGCATTGGTTTGATCGGACCTGCCCCTACCGGCCTTGATCGTGGCCAGCGAATTACCGTCGGCCACGCACGGCTTGACGGCGTGCACCTGAGGGTGCTTCCACGCTGTAGCCATAAACCCTCGCTGAATTGAACGGGGAGTTTCCCGCGAGCTGGATCTACGCTCGCGGGGCCCCTTGCACAGTCTGGGGATTTACTTCAACTCCACGACGACTCTGTCTATGGTTCCTTTGAACCGATAGGGCGGGACGTAGCTGTCGTCCACCGGCGAACCTGTATCCATTCCAATATCCTGCCCCTCAAATGCTGAATACTGGCCCTGCACGGTACGATCGACCCGGCCTTCACCCAGCGGCTTGTCGTTGGCGGACAGTTTGATCGTTCCGCCTTTGCCCAGCCCGTTGCCGTCATAGAGGAAGTCGATTTTCAGGGTGCTCTTGCCCGTTGGGACGGGGGCGGCGGAGACAATGCGATAGCGCTGCATGCCCAGGAAGTTATGCACCGCCACCAACTTCTTGTCCTGCACGTAGAAGCCCCAGCCTGCAGTGAATCCACCCTGTGTGAATAGCATTCCATCAGCGCCGCCCTCCGGAATATCGACATCAGCGCAGACGCTGAAGGACCGGTTGCCCAGCACGGGCGCGCTTCCCAGCGCCAAGTTCGTCAGGAGGCCGGGGTATTCGAAGTGCGAACGACCCAATGTCGGATTTGGTCGGCCCATCGCTATGTCGGATACACGTTCCAGCGAACGCCAATCCAACGGCAGGACGTTGTAGCGTGCTGCCTCGGTCCAAAACAGGGCTTCCATCATCTTGACCTTGTCGGGATGCTGGCCGGCCAGGTCATGGGCTTGTGAGAAATCGTTGGTCAGGTCGTAGAGTTCCCATTTCGCCTTGTCGATGTCGAATTCTGGACGCACCAGATTCCACGGTTCGAACGTGATCGATGACGCCATCCAGCCATCGTGGTAGATGCCCCGGTAGCCCTGCATTTCGAAATACTGCGTGCGGCGCTGATCCTTTGCCTTGGCGTCGTTGAAGCTGTAAGCCATGCTGACGCCTTCCATCGGCTTTTGCGCCACGCCATTGACGGCTTGCGGTTCCTGAACGCCGGCCGCTTCGAGTATGGTGGGCGCGATGTCGATGATGTGATGGAATTGGCCGTGCAAGTCGCCCTTGTCGGTCACGCGCGCGGGCCAGGAGACGATCAGCGGATTGCGCGTACCGCCGAAGTGCGAGGCCACCTGTTTGGTCCATTGGAACGGCGTATTGACGGCATGAGCCCAGCCCACCGGGATGTGATTGTCGAACTTGCGCGAACCGATCTCGTCGATGTGCTGCGCCATGTATTCCCACGTCTGTGGAACTCTGCTGTAAGCCGCGATTTCGTTCAAGGTGCCTTCGAGGCCGCCTTCGGCGGAAGCGCCGTTATCCCCGGCAATATAGAAAATCAGTGTGTTGTCCCCGCCAGGCATGTTGCGCACGGCGTCCACGACTCGGCCCATCTCGTAGTCCACATGCGCGCCATAGGCGGCGAACACCTCCATCATGTGGGCATAGAGTTTTTGCTGCTCGGGCTTCAATGACGACCATGCTGGAATGCCAGCCGGCCGTGGCGTGAGTTCAGTATTCTGCGGGACCACGCCCAATTTCTTCTGGCGCTCCAATGTCTGTTCCCGGTAGACATCCCAGCCCATGTCGAACTTGCCCTTGAATTTGGCAATCCAGTCCGGCGGCGCGTGATGGGGGGAGTGGGTGGCGCCGGGCGCCAGATACAGGAAAAATGGCCTTTGGGGGTCTATGGACTTGACCTGCTTTACCCAGTTGATGGAATGATTGGCCAGGTCGACAGTCAAGTGGTAGTTCGGATCGGTGGATCGGGGAACGGGCGTGGTGTTCTCGTAAAGCACAGGTTCCCATTGGCTCGCGTTGCCGCCATGAAAGCCATAAAAATGTTCAAAGCCCAGCGAGGTTGGCCAATGGTCAAACGGCCCGGAGGGGTTTTGTTCCCACGGCGGCGTATTGTGGTTTTTCCCCATCCACGCCGTCGCATAACCATGCTGGCGCAGTATTTCAGCGACCGTCGCAGTGCTTTTCGGGATGATGCCGGTATAGCCATCGTAGCCTGCGGAAAGTTCGCTAATGACGCCAAATCCGGAAGAATGATGGTTGCGCCCGGTTAGCAAGGCTGCGCGCGTGGGTGAACAAAGCGCCGTGGTGTGAAATCGGTTGTATCGCACCCCGTCGTTCGCCAGTTTGTCCATGGTGGGGCTGGGGGTACCCCCGCCGAAGGTACTGAACTGCCCGAAGCCGGCATCGTCCAACAAAATAATCACCACGTTCGGCGCATTTTTTCCGGGTCGAGCCGGTTGCGGGAACTGGGGCGGGTCGGACTCTTGAAAGGTGCGTCCCACATCCCCGGTAAAGCGCGGTTCCGCTAGGGGTAGTGCCACAGGAGGGGTGGGCAATAGCGACTTGGCTGAAGCGGTGTCAGCCGCGGAACTGAGTAGGGGAAACGCCTGAAATGCGAGGAACAGCGCCGAGACGGCCAATCCTCTGTGATGCCCACGGAATCTTGCAATCATATGCCTCTGCCTTGCACACAATCGTTGAAGAGCCGACTCTCGATAAGAGGGGTAGTGGCCGACGGGTAACACCTCGCACGGCCAAGGTTTTTTATAGCATGTAAGCCCGTATATCGAGTTCAGGTATTCATACTGGCCGCGGGCGGGATATGGATTGGGGCGATCCATTAGGGGTTCTATCCGTTTACGGCCGGGCAAGTGCAGAGGACAATACCCAGCTGTTCACAATCGCCCGTTATCCGCATGAGCCCCGCACTCCCGAAAAAGAACCCCGGACAAGCGGGCCGCCTGACGACAACGCTTGAGCGAGGGCTGCGTGTGCTGCAGTGTTTCGACAGCCGCGACGCCGTGCTCAGCAACGGCGAGATAACCAAGCGAACCGGGCTTCCCAAGGCTACGGTCTCGCGACTGACGCATACCCTGGTTCAACTGGGGTACCTGAAGGTCAGCCCGGACAATGGGCAGTTCATCCTGGGCATTGGTGTGCTGTGTCTGGGCTACCCGTTGATGTCAGGAAACTTCCTGAGTCCCTCCACGTCCCAGCACCTGACGCGCCTTGCACAACAGATCGACGGGACCGCCACGATCAGCATGCGAGACCACTTGCGCATCGTGTCGCTTCAATCGGAAAGTGCCAACGATGTGCTCCGTCGCCGGCCCGGGGTCGGGCTGTCTTTGCCGTTCTGTGGAAGCACCGCCGGCCTGGCCTGGCTGATCGGCGCAACCGAAGACGAACGGGGAAGGGCGATACGGGAGCTGCACTATGCCGCGGGTGAAGAAGCTGTCGCCCAGTACCTGGACCTGTACCGCACTGCGGCGGCCTTCCACCGGCGGGAAGGCTATGTGATGACGGAAAACCGCGTGCACCAGGACACGGCGGTTTTCGCCAAGAGCCTGTACCGCCGGCCAGGCGAAGACCTGTTGATTCTGTCGTGTGCGATCTCCACGCGCACCCCGGCCGGGCGCGATGCCATGAGCGCCGTGCCCAGACTGTTGGCCAGTGTGGCGGAAACCGTCAACGACGAACTCAGGAAGCCCGCACGTTCCCGTGCATCGGACAGGCAGTCAGCGTAAATCCTCTGCCGCGTACAGGTGATGGATGCGGTCGCGCAGGCCGTCCGGCAAGACGACCTTCTCCCCGGAAGCATTGCACAGCCATACGCAGATCGCATGGCTGGACGCCGCTTGACCTTGATGCCATACCGCGAACTCCATGCGGAAGCTGGAGTTCTTCAACCAGGCGAATTTTCCAGTGGTCAAGACTCGGGTCGCGATGCCGATAGGCTTGTCATACCCGACGGTCAATTCCCGGATGACCGGACCGGCGCCCTCCAGCGTGAACGGCGGATAGTCCAATTCCAGGAACATCGCGTTTCGAACTTCCTCGAACCAGCCAAGGTGTGTCCGGTGGTTCACGTGCCGGAACGCATCCAGTTCGCTCCAGCGCACGTCGAATTCCAGTCCGAATCGCCAACCAGTCGCGACGCCGTAGGCAGCGAGGGTGTTGTCAGTCAAGTGGGGCATATCGATTCCGTCCTGTGGGGGGCGTCCGTTGCGGTCATACCCATTCGAACCCGACCTTCTGACCTTGCGTCTGCCCGATCGGCTGGCCGCGCAGGCTGTCGGCTGCGCTGAGCAGCAAGCTGCGCGAAACAAATGAGGGCAGCTCCTGCGCACGTTGCTCACACAGTTCCGCCTTCAGGCGTCGGGCCTGCAAGACGGCAGGCGTGTCCGAATCCGCCAGCGCCAACAGGTCGACGACATGCAGCGCTAGCTGCGTTTCACCTGCTTTCTGCAAGGACAGGGCCTGCTGCAGCACGTGTTCCGGACGCTTGACGGCGGCCAAGACCGCGCTGGCCGCCTCCCGCACCGGACTGGGATGCAGGTCAGTGGGGTTGCGATTCCACCATCCGTTCTCGGAACGCCAGACATCGCGGATCACGAATTCCGCGCAGCCGTAGGAAGGCTTCATGTACGAATTTCCGAACAGTTCGGCCGGCAGGTCCACGGTGTGGATGATCTCTTCGACCGTCATGCCGGCATTCATGTGGCGCACCACCTCGTGCCGCAGATGCCGGAGCGCTTGCGCAGGAACGGATAGGGCTTCGGCGATTTCCTCCTTCGCGGTCAAGGGTTTGCCGAACTCGGGGATCAATACGTCCGGGTCCAGGGCAAGAAAGCGTTCCAGGGTATCGGCCCATACGCAGGGGTCGCGCAAGATGCGGTAAGGGGAGCCGCTATTGGGGCACGTCTTGATAAATGCGTTCGAACCATAGAGCACTTTGGATTCGGGGATCCAGACGGCGGTGCCATCGTCGGTTTCGCCCGGTGCGTGTAGCAGTTGCACGCACCGGTCGGTGCCATGGACAAGCATGGTGTGCCGGTATGTCGTATCGGCCGGAGTGAACCAGTGTGGGGGAGGGTCTTCCGGGTAGGCCGTACGGAACTGGCGGGTATTGGTATGGCTTTGCAAGCCGGCGGTTTCCCGATAGCGGCGGAACCGGCGCGCGACGTTCTCATGGGCGATCAACTGCGGCGGCGCATACCCATCTGCTTCGGCCGCCTGCCGCCAGGCGTCGACGCCGTTGTTGTAGCCCATATGGCCGTGGCTATAGACAATGTAGGCGACGGGCTTGCCCAGGCGCTGGCGGATCTCTTGAATCATGCGCTGGGTGATGTCGCCGCCAGGTCCGCTGTCCACCAACAACAGGCCGTCGCCCAGATCGACGACCAGGGAATTCCCCTGGCCGCCCAGCGTATACACATGGGGGGCATGTTGGATCAGCCCGTGGCTGCGCATCAGAACGTCGGTGCGTGTCATGGTTGTTGTCTCCTTTGAGATGGACGGTATTCGTCGCGTATCCGGGGAAATTCTAGGGATCGTTTTGCGGACGGCGATCAACGTTCCACTCTTTGGAACAATCTGCGCGGCAGGTGCCGAAGTCCCTAGAATTTTCTCCACGCATCGACACCTGGGCATAGCCGCCGGGCAGGGTGCGACATAACGAGAAATCCACGGAGACAAGCATGTTCATATTTGCGAAGCACCTGGCAAGGCTGGGCTTGATGGCGGTGGCTTGCTCGCCAGCATGGGCCCAGGGCACCTTCCCGACGCACGCTGTGGCGGCGGTATCCCCGTTCACCGCCGGCGGACCGAACGACACGTCGCTGCGCGTCATCCTGCAGGGGATGGCTGCCAAGTTTGGCGGAGACTACGTGGTCGAAAACAAGCCCGGGGCTACGACCCGCATCGCCAACCAGTACGTGGCGCGGGCCAAGCCTGACGGCCATACCTGGCTGTACGCGGCGGCGCCGATCGCGAATTTCGCGGCCGCCAAAGTGAAGACGAATTACGACCTCCAGAAGGACTTCGCGTTCATTGGCCCGGTTGTCGTCACGCCGCTGTTCCTGGTGGTCAAGGCGGACAGCCCCTATCGCAGCGTTGCCGATTTTGTCAGCGCCGCACGCAGCCGCGCGGACGGCGTCACGTTTGCGAACTCCGGTTATGGGGCGTCACCGCACCTGACTGCCGAACTTTTCTCGATGAAGGCTGGGTTCAAGTTGCTGCCGATTCAGATGAAGGGCGACTCCGCTTCCTACATCGAACTGTTGGCTGGGCGTGTGGACGCAACGTTGACCTCTCTGACCAGCGCCTTGCCGTTCATCCAGGAAGGGCGTTTACGTGTGCTGGCTGTCGCGTCACCGGAGCGCTCCAGGATCTATCCGGACGCGCCCACGTTCAAGGAAGCCGGCTATCCCGACGTGGTCGGGTTCGGCTGGTTTGGCCTGCTGGCGCCGAAGGAGACGCCAACCGCCGTGGTGCAACTGGTGAATCAGCGAATCAACGAATTGGCGTCGGATGCGGCCTTCAGGGAACGGCTGTTGTCCACCGGTGTGGAAATTGCGCCCCAAACGCCGGAACAGTTCAAGCAGTTTGTGAACGACGAGGTCCGCAAGTGGGGCGACGTCATGAAAGAAAACAATATCAAGCTGGATTGAGGAGGAGCGAGATGCAAGGAGCTAACGCAGTCAGGAAGGGGACGGAAGGCGTCGTGCTGTTCGACAACCCGGTCCGCAGGGATATCGTCAAAGGTGTGCACACGATAGGCGGGCAGGGGAATTCACTGGCGGTCGAGACAGCGCGTGGTGTCGTGGTGGTGGACGCCGGCCCGGGTGGAAAGATCACCGCGGCGATGATTGCGAATCTGCGCGCCATCACCCAAGCGCCCGTCCATGCCATCGTTTACAGCCATGGGCACAACGGTTACAACTCGGGCGTTTCGGCCTGGCGCGGGCATGCCGAGTCGCGCGGGGAAGCCGGACCCGTGTTGATCGGACACTGTGGCGTCGCGCGGCGCTACACCCGCTACGTGGAGACTGCCGGCTTGCAGCAATGGCTGAACAGCCGGCAGTTCCGCAGGGAGTTCAAACCGTACGCGGCTGAGGCCTTCCCGCCGCCCGACGTTCAATTCCAGGACTTTCTTTCGCTGGACTGCGAAGACCGTCGCGTGGAGTTGATCCATGCGCCATCGGAAACCGATGACAGTATCGCCGTATGGCTCCCCGAGGATCGATTCCTGTACTCGGGGCCGGCTTTCATCCGCAGCATCCCGAACGCCGGCACGCCGCTGCGCACTTTCCGGGACCCGATGCGTTGGGCGGAATCGCTGGAGCGCCTTCAGGCGCTTGACCCTGCCGTCCTGATGCCGGAGTTCGGTGATCCCGTGACGCGCCCCGACGAGATACAGGCCGCGTTTTCGGTCACTGTGCGGGCATTGCGCTACTTGCGCGCAGAGGTCGTGGCACGGATGAACCAAGGCATGGACGAGCGGGACATCCTCGCGGATATGTCCTATCCGGACGAGATCTTCGGCCATCCGTTCCTGCGGCCGATCTACGGGTGCCCGGAGTACATCGTGCGGGATATCTGGCGTTCGGAAAACGGCTGGTGGGACCGCAACCCGACGTCGCTGCATCCGGCCCATCCACAGGCCGTTGCCACGGCCCTACGCGCGGCATTGGGCGATGTCCAGTCGGTGCTGGACCATGCGCGCACCTTGCAGCGCCAGGGGAAAACGCAACTGGCTTTGCACGTTGTGGACCTGGTGGCATCGAGTCGGGACGACGATCCGCAAACTGTGCAGGCTCGCGAACTCAAGGCGGAACTGTGCGTGGAACGCGCTACGCAAATGGCTTCGATCGTATCGCGCAACATCCTGCTCAGCAGCGCAGAGGACGTGCTTGGCCTGCCCATCGGGGCGCGGCGAGCCGACGACCCTGCCTTCGAATTCTCTTGGAACTAGGTGATGGAAAAGAAACCTGACCATCAGGAAATCCGTCATGGGCGCAGGGTCGTCAATGGGGTATCCCTGCATTACGCGGAATGCGGGGATCCGACGCGCCCGCTGATGCTGTTCATCCACGGCTTCCCAGAGGCTTGGTTCGCATGGCGCGCGCAGATGGGCTATTTCAGTGACCGCTATCACGTGGTTGCCGTCGACACCCGGGGCATCAACGAGTCCGACAAGCCGGGCGAGGTCGCAGCCTATCGCATCAAGCCTTTGGTCAAGGACATCGTCGCCTTGATCGAGGCGCTTGGCCATGACGACTGCATCCTGGTGGGGCACGACTGGGGCGGTGCGATTGCCTGCGCGGTGGCACTGGGGGCCCCGCATCGGGTGCGTCGGCTTGTTCTGATCAATGCGGTGCACCCGGTCTTGTTTGCGCGCCAACTGCTGCGTAATCCCGCGCAGCAGGCTGCCAGCCAGTACATGCTGGATTTTCGCAGCGAGAATTTTGCGGACACGGTACAGCGCGACGATTTCGCCTACCTGACGGCGATGTTCTCGACGGATGGCCGCAGGCCGGATTGGCTGGACGACACGGCGCTGGCGGAGTATCGCGCAGCATGGTCGCGTGCGGGCGCCGTGGCGTCGGGCCTCAACTATTACAAGGCGACCACGCTGTACCCGGGCAACGAGGCTCAGTTGGCCGAGGTTGCAGACGCCAACGTCGACGCATTCGTCTTGCGGATGCCGACGCTCGTGCTCTGGGGGATGCAAGACAGCTATTTGCTTGCGGGCTGCCTGGATGGACTGGCGCAATTAGCGCCGCAGATGCAACTGCATACCTATGACGATGCGTCGCACTGGATTGTGCACGAAATGCCTGAACGGATAAATTCGATGATCGAAAACTTTGCGCTTGGCGCCAAAGCGGGGGGAATGACGACGTGACTGATACCCCTTTGCTGACCCGGCTGTTCTATCCCGAAAGCGTCGCCATCGTGGGCGCGTCCTCGTCGCCGGCCAAGATCGGCGCGGTACCCGTATCGTTGCTGGCGCAACACGGGTACGGCGGCAAGCTCTATCCCGTCAATCCGACTGTCGAGCACGTGCAGGGGATACCTGCGTTCAAGTCGCTGAGTGCGGTGAAGGCGCCGGTCGATCTGGCGATTATTTCGGTACCGGCCGCGCAGGTGTTGCCCGTGCTGCATGAGGCGCTGGAGCTGGGCACGAAGAACTTTGTGCTGTTTTCGTCGGGCTTTGCCGAAGCCGGCGAAGCAGGGCGGCACCAGCAAGAGCGGTTGACCGAGTTGGCGCAGACCCATGGGGCCAACATTCTTGGGCCGAACTGCCTGGGCTTTATGAACATACGGGAGCGGGTTTTCGCCACGTTCTGCACCGGGCCGGCGGGAGGGCTGGTGCAGCCGGGTAATGTGGCGATCGTTTCGCAAAGCGGGGCGTTCGCGGGCTACGCCTACACCCTGGCGCGCGAGCGCGGTCTGGGCCTGTCGCATTGGATCACCACCGGCAACCAGTGCAGTATTGATGTCGCCGACTGCATCGCCTGGCTGGCCAGCGACCCGCAAACGCGAGTCATCATGGTCTATATGGAGGGTTGCTCAAACGGCGCGAAGCTCAAGGATGCGCTGGCCAAGGCATATGCTGCCGGCAAGCCCGTCGTGGCCTGCAAAGTCGGGCGGACGTCGTCCGGGGCCCAGGCGGCCGCATCGCATACGGCAGCCTTGGCGGGCGATGACGCCGTCTATTCCGCGTTGTTCAAGCAATATGGGGTCGTTCGCGCCTTCACAGTCGAAGAATTTTTCAATCTGGGCTATGCCTTTTCCGTCGCGGACGCGTTGCCGTCGAATCGGGACATCGGATTGCTGACAATGTCGGGCGGTGTTGGCGCGCTGATGGCCGACGATGCGCACATCGCAGGCCTGACCATGTCGCCATTGCCCGACGCTGCCCGGCAGCCGATCTTGCGACGAGTGCCGTTCGCGGGTGTGAATAATCCCGTGGATATCACCGGGCAGGCCACGTCCGAGATGGACCTGTTGTCGTATACGGCGCGGCTGATGCTGGATGAAGGGGGATATGGATCGCTGGTGGTCTTCGTGGGCGCAGTGGCCGCCTCTCCGGCACTTTGGCCTCACGTTCGCGAGTTTGTCCGCGATATCCGAGGTGCTTATCCCGACACGCCGCTTGTGCTCAGTTGCGCGATCGCGCCGGCCAACAAACAGGAACTGGAGTCCTTGGGGTGCCTTGTGTTTTCCGACCCCAGCACCGCCAT
This sequence comes from Achromobacter sp. 18P8.1.1, assembly GCF_057799415.1. Lineage (NCBI taxonomy): Bacteria > Pseudomonadati > Pseudomonadota > Betaproteobacteria > Burkholderiales > Alcaligenaceae > Achromobacter > Achromobacter sp. 18P8.1.1. Next base: position 105,639 of record NZ_JBYOKH010000005.1, read on the forward strand.
CCACATGGTTCGCGCCTTATGTTTCCGCCGCGACGGCAAACCCCCGCGCAATTTGCGGGGCCAAGCGGCCACCGCAGCCGTTGTACTACCGGAGAATTTGGGCGAAGCGGCCTCGTTGGCGTTGCTGGAAGCTGCCGGCTTACCGACGGTATCCGCGACAGTTTGCACAAACGCCGATGAGGCCGTCGCGGCCGCGCGGCGGGCAGGTTATCCCGTAGTCATGAAAATCGCGTCGGCAGACATTGTGCACAAGACCGATGTGGGTGGAGTCCGGCTCGCCATCGCCGACGACGCGAGCGTCCAGTCGGCATTTGGCGAGATCATGGCCACCGTGGCCGCCAATACGCCAGCGGCGCAATTGGATGGCGTCCTGGTGGCGCCGATGGTGCGCGGCGGCGTGGAGTGCATTCTGGGCGCCCACATCGATCCGGTGTTCGGCCCGGTAGTGATGTTCGGCCTGGGAGGCGTATTCGTCGAGGTCCTGAAGGATGTCAGCTTCCGCCTGGCGCCGATAGATGAGGACGAGGCGCGCAGCATGGTGGCCGAAATCCGAGGGGCGGCGCTCCTGGCCGGGGTGCGCGGAACGGAGCCGTCCGACGTCCCGGCGCTTTGCCGCGCAATCGCCGCGTTGTCGGAATTTGCCAGCGCGAATCGGGACTGCCTGCTGTCCGTCGATGTGAATCCCCTTGTTGTTCTTCCTGAGGGCAGGGGTTGCATCGCGCTTGATGCAGTCATCGTCCCGCGGACCGAAGGCAGCGCCCACTGAGACGTACCCATCTTTGTAGCGGGTCAGCGGATAGGCAACAGATATTTCAGGCCCTGCGTGAATCCACGCGGGGCGACGCTGAGATGGTCTTCGTCGTTCAGGACCGCTGATTTCAGTTTCAAGCCCGGGTACTTGCGGCCCTGCAAGGCCGTTTCCAGCGCCCGGTTGTCGGCGACCATGTCCACCGTCTGGTTGTAGCGCCGATCCCCTTTGCGCAGGGCCTCAAAGGCGCCGACATACAGATAGACATTTGCCGCGAGGTCCTGATTCCGCTTGGCGTATTGCGCTTCGAGCGTGAAGGCATACCGCTTGTCATACCAGAGAGACGGGCTGCCCAGGATATAGCCGCTGAACAGGCTGGGCTCGGTGAAAAGGATCTGCGTCCCAAGCAGGGCGCCGTAGGAGTGCCCCAGAAAGATTGCGCGGGCAGTGTCGGCCCGATAGCGAGCCGCGATGAATGGTTTGACCTGATCGCGCAGATACGCTTGATAGGCGCGCGATTGTCCATGGACGGCGTTGGCGGGGGCGGAGCTTGGGCCATTGGGCGTCGGCGTGTAGTCACGTTGGCGGCTCGGCCCGCCATCTTCCCCCTTGCCATAAGACAAGCCGACCAGGATGAATTCCTCTATCTTGGGCCCTTCGACGTTCAGGCGGCGTCCCAATTGCCGGATGATCGGAAAAGCGTAATCGGCGTCGGTCACATACAGCACCGGGTAGCGCCGCTGCGGCTGCTTTGCATAGGACGGCGGCAAGGCAACGAAGACCTGGTAGCCGCGCCCCGATACCGGGTCGGGCACGTCCCAGACCTCGCTGTCCGCGATTTCGTATGGGCGCCCCTCGCCGGCTTGTACCTTTGGTGTCGATGGGGGCTGGGCGTGCGTCGGAGGACTAAAAACACCGACGCTGGCAATGAGGGCAAAGAACAGGGCACTTGAAAAATGTCGTTGCATGCGGAGTCTGCTCGCCGGCAGCAGGCAGTTTGTGCTGGCCGGGGGTGTCATGTTGATAGGGGAGCCATCGCGAAGTCAGCGCATAGAAGGGCAATAGGCGGGGTATGCCTATTTTGTTCGTGTACGCTGCTGCCGTCTGCGATAATGCGGCCCGCGCGGCGGCCGACAATGAGCCACGGCCCGCCGGCCGTGCCAGGCACTCCGGAATGTACACCCCGGAGTTTGCTCTTGATAGTGCTCAGGTTTATACAACAAGGCCAAATGAAAGTACGCGCATTCTGCATTGCTTCGCTAGGGGCTGTGCTGCTGACTCAAGCATCAGTGTCCTTCGCGCAAAATGTCAATGGAAAGAATCTCTTTACCCAGAGATGCGCCATGTGCCATGGCGCGGATATCAAGGGGACCGGGCCTTTGGCCAAGAAAAGCAATCCTCCCACCCCTGATCTGACTACCGCCGCTTTCAAGAAACGACTCCATGATTATCCGGGCGTCATCGTTTCGTCGGTAATTCTTCGGCCCAATGGAGACCTGATTCCCCGCACCTTGCGGGAGAACGGCGTGAAGCTGGCGTCGCACTCCTGGACGGTGCAGGATTTCCGCGATCTGAATCAGTACATGAGTGGCGTGATTGCAAAAAGCCGATGAGTTGCGCCTGCTTTGACTATCATATTGACATATCGGGAAATACCGATACAATCCGGTTATGGATTTGCTCGAAATATTCAAAGCGCTCTCGAACCGCACCCGCCTGGACATCGTGAAAGGGCTGAAGGATCCGGCCAAGAACTTTCCTCCGCAGGATGAAGGTGACGTGCATACGGTCGGCGTCTGCGTCAGCAGTATTCAAGAAGGCGTTGGGCTGTCGCAATCCACCGTGTCTGATTATCTTGCGACGCTGCAACGTGCTGGCCTGGTCGAAGCCAGGCGCATCGGGCAGTGGACCTATTACAAGCGAAACGAAGCAACCATCCGTGCTCTGGCCCAGGTGATCGGGAAAGAGCTGTAATTTTTTACTCCATGATATCGATAATTCCCGATATCCCTTTTTACCGAAACGAAGGATTGCAATGAAAGCGATAACACTCAACTCTTTTGGCGGCCCGGACGCTTTCGAACTTCGCGACCTGCCCACGCCCGTGCCGCACACGGGGCAGGTCCTGGTTCGAGTACAGGCGACCTCGATCAATCCCCTGGATTACCAGGTTCGGCGTGGCGACTATCCCGACCTGGTGCCGTTGCCGGCCATCACCGGCCACGACGTATCAGGCGTTGTCGAAGCCGTCGGGCCAGGTGTGACGGCGTTCTCGCCCGGGGACGAAGTCTGGTACACCCCGCAAATATTTGACGGGCCGGGAAGTTATGCCGAATACCACGTTGCCGCGGAAAGCATCGTCGGAAAGAAGCCGGCGTCGCTAAGCCATCTTGAGGCGGCAAGCCTGACCTTGGTGGGCGGGACGGCATGGGAAGCGCTGACCGTGCGTGCGGGGCTCAGGGTGGGCGAGAGCATTCTGGTGCACGGCGGAGCAGGGGGCGTGGGGCACGTGGCGATCCAGCTGGCAAAAGCGATCGGTGCGCGGGTGTTCACGACCGTGCGTGAAACAAGCTTCGAGTTCGCCCGGCGTATGGGCGCCGATGTGGTGATCGACTATGAAAAGGAAGACTACGTCGACGCCATCATGCGGGAAACGGGCGGGCGCGGCGTCGATGTCGTGTTCGACACCATTGGCGGCAACACGTTGTCGCGCAGCCCCGACGCGCTTGCGCAACTTGGCCGCGTGGTGACGATCGTGGATATTGCACAGCCCCAAAACCTGGTTCAGGCCTGGGGCAAGAACGCGAGCTACCACTTCGTGTTCACCAGACAGCACCGCGGCAAGCTTGACGAGCTGAGCGCCTTGGTCACGCGCGGTCAGCTGCGGCCACACGTAGGCGCTGTTTATTCGCTTGCCGATATTCCGCTGGCGCATGCCCGGCTTGAAAGCCCCAACCACGGCGTTCAAGGAAAAATCGCGATTGCGGTGGGGCCGCTGGCGCAATGACCGCGGGCGGGGTCAGCCGTGCTTGGGAAAGCCGTTGCTGACCCACTCTGATGCGCGTTGCACGTTCAGCTTGTACGTCGGCGCAACGTTGACCTGGGCCAGTTGTTCGCCCAGTTCGTCGTAGGCGCTCAGGACGGCGTAGGGTTCATCTTCGTCGGGAACGATGTCCAGCTTGACGGTCAGGCGGCCGGCGGCGGCATCGATCTTCACGCTCTTGTGCAGCGTCGCATGCAATTGCTGTTCGTGACGGCGCAGGACTTCGTTGGCCGTCTTGACCAGGGTGAAGAAGGCGGGGGAGTCGAGCGGTTTGGGGTTCTTCTTGTCGCGGCCCATGGTCCACGGGCCTACCAGGGCCGGCTCGGCCTGGCCGTCCAGGGTCATCTCAACGGCCCAGCCGTCGTCGTCCTCGTTCTTGATGATCCGGGCGGTCCAGCCGTCATCACGCCAAAGCCGGGGTTCTTGTTCCTTGCGGTCTTCCGATGTATCAGTATCCGTTGTGCGGGTGTCGTTCACTGCTGTACTTCTCCTGGATTCGTGTGCGCGCGGCGCTGCGGCTGACCTCGACTGTTGCGATGGCCCATCAGGCCGATGCAATCATTCAGCGGGCAGGGCGCTGCTTGGGAGCGCGAAATGTCGCTCGACCCTTCGCACTGTAGCCTATCGCGCCCTGGATTCCCTTGCCCCTTCAATGGGACGAGACGTAAGCCGACGCGGCAAAGGCCGGCGGCACGGCAAAATCCGCCCGCATCCGGTTCACCTCTTCGACCGGGCTGCGTCCGAACAGGCGCTTGAACTCCCGGCTGAACTGCGACGGGCTTTCATAGCCGACTGCGGCGCTGGCGGCGGCCGCCGTGATGGAATTGCGCACCATCAGCAGCCGCGCGTGGTGCAGGCGCGTGGATTTCAGGTACTGCATCGGCGAGGTGCTGGTCACCGCCTTGAAATGCACGTGGAACGCCGGCACGCTCATGCCCGCCTCCCGCGCCAGTTGGTCTACGGTCAGGTCGTCCTTGAAAGCGGCGTGGATCCTGCGCAATGCCCGGACGACTTTGCCGAACTGGCCCTGCATGGCTAGTGCCGCCCGCATGGCCGGCCCCTGCGCACCGGTCAGGATGCGGAAGTAGATTTCGCGCACAAGCGCCGGCCCCAGGACCTGCGCCTCCATGGGGTCGCCCAGCGCTTGCAGCAGACGCAGCACGGAATCCGTCAGCGGCGGATCCATGGGGCTGGACATCATGCCTTTCGGCTCGGCCGCCACAAAACCGCCCAACTGGTCGATCTGCAACATCAGGTCGGCCGCCAGCTTGAAGTCCAGATGCATGTAGAGGGCCAGCAAGGGCTCGGCTTCGCTGGCGTCCGTCTCCATCGTGAAGGGCACCGGCACCGAGACGACCAGGCATTGATGCGCGTCGTACAAGTAGGTCTGCCCACCGAAAAAGCCTCGCTTCTTGCCCTGGCACACGATCACGATGCCGGGGTCGTACAGCACGGGAACGGACTTCAGCGGGCGGTTGGAACGCAGTAGCCGCACGTCTTCCAGGACCGTCAGGTTGTAGCCCTCGGTGGGCGCCAGCACGTCTAGCAGACGGGCCATCCGCTGGCGCACGGGGGCCAGCAAGTCGTCGGGTTGGGGGTTGCCGGGCATGGTTCGGGACAGGATCGGGTGGTGGGTTAACAGCTTGCCATGGAAGTGCCAAAAATATCCAGCTCAATAGTTTTAGGCAATAAACAAAGACCGTGGGCCATAGAACGATCGTGTGGGAAATCCTAGCATTACATCCGTGCCTCAGGCATTCCTCAACCCGACAGGAACACCATCATGATCAACGTATTCAATCCCGCCGACGGCTCGATCGTCGGCGAAGCGCCCGAACTGGGCGCATCCGACATCCAGGCCGCCATCGATCGAACCTGCAGCGCCTTCCCGCAGTGGTCCCGCAAACTCGCCAAGGAGCGCGGTGACCTGCTGCGCCGCTGGTTTGAACTGATTCGCGCGGACAAGCGCGTGTTCGCCGAGATCATGGTCAAGGAAAACGGCAAATGCCTGTCCGAAGCCTTGGGCGAAATCGATTACGGACTGGGTTTCATCGAGTGGTATGCCGAAGAAGCCAAGCGCGTTTATGGCGACACCATTCCGTCGCACGCCGCCGGCGCCGAAATCCTGGTGTTCAAGGAGCCTGCCGGCCCCACCGCAGCCATCACGCCGTGGAACTTCCCGTTCATGATGATCGCCCGCAAGATCGCCACCGCGTTGGCGGCGGGGTGCACCATGATCATCAAGCCGTCCGAACTGACCCCCTTGACCGCGTACAAGATGCTTGAGTACGCCCGCAAGGCCGGCATCCCGGAAGGCGTGTTCGAGATGGTGACCGGCAATCCGAAAGAGATCGGGGAACTGTTTACCGGCGACTCGCGCATCCGCAAGATCTCGTTCACCGGCTCCACGGCTGTCGGCAAAATGCTGGCTGCCGCCTGCGGCAACGATCTGAAGAAGATGACGCTGGAACTGGGCGGCAATGCGCCATTCATCGTCTTCGACGACGCCAGCATCGACGATGCGGCCACAAGCCTGGTTGCCGCGAAGCTGCGCAATTCGGGCCAAGTGTGCATTTCGCCCAACCGCATCTACGTGCAGGATGCGATCCACGACCGCTTTGTGGCGGCGGTAGCCGAGAAAGTCGCCCGGATCCGGGTGGACCAAGGCATGCAGGAAGCGTTCGTAGTGGGGCCGCTGATCAACCAGGCGGGCATCGACAAGGTGGCCGAATTGGTCGATGACGCCAAACGCGCCGGCGCGCAGGTGGTGCTGGGAGGTAAACCCCATGCGAAGGGCGGGCTGTTCTACGAGCCCACGGTACTGGCCGGCCTGACCGACGACATGCGCATGGCGCACACCGAGATCTTCGGGCCGGTGTTTGCGGTGTATCGGTTCCACACCGAAGACGAGGTCGTCACGCGCGCGAACCATTCCGAATATGGATTGGTGGCGTACGTCTTCACGCGTGATCTGGCGCGGTCCTTCCGGTTATCCAGGAACATCGAGGCCGGGATGGTGATCCTGAACTCCGGCTCCGTCGGCACCGCATCGATTCCGTTTGGCGGCATCAAGCACTCAGGCTACGGCCGCGAGGGCAGCTATTACGGGATCGAAGAATACGTCGAGGTCAAATATGTGCTGATGGCGGGCTTGGACAAGTAGGGCAAGCCTGCTTCCCGCCGTGCGCCAAGGCACGGCGTGGCGGCCCTATTCGTCTCGGGGACGCCATTTGCCGGGAAGCGGGTGTATCAAGGTCAGGAGCACAATGGCCGGAACGTCGGCGTACAGGCTGTGGGGCTCATCTCCGGGAAGGGTCACCAGTTGGCCTTCTGTCAGCGTGCATCGGCCCTCTGAGGCATCGATGTCGACCCGTCCCTGAAGGCACTGGAGGGTCACCACACCCTGGACTTGATGCGAGGGCATCCGGTGCCCTGCGGGCAGCACGAGCCGGATGATCTGCAATTCTGCCGTGCGCAGCAGACTGACGCTGACCGGCGGGGCGGGCTCCAGGCTGGGACGATGAAACAGGTCGATGACTTCCAGCGGATTCGCGTGCTTCAGTGCCATACGGGACTCCAGTGGCGTGACCGACCTTGCGGCCCAGGGATATTCAAGTGCTCTGATGCGGCGACGGGCGGGGAACGGCTGTTCCTTGGCCCGTCCGAACCGCCGCGTACATCCAGTAGTCGCGCGCCTGGCCGCGCACCTTGCGGTACTGGCGCAGAATTCCTTCGCGCTGCATGCCGATGCGCTCCAGGACGGCAATGGAGGATGCGTTGCTGTCCAGGACGGTGGCCTGGACGCGTTGCAGGCCCAGGGCATCGTGCGCCCAATTCATGACGGCAAGCGCAGCGTGCGTCGCCAAGCCACGGCCTTGGTGAAGCGGGTCAAGGTCATAGGCTAGTTCAGCGCGTCCATGTGCGCGAGCTATTTCGTTCAAACCCACCGTGCCCAACAGGCGGCCGCTTGTGTCCACGATGGCCCAGCGGAGCGCGTCGCGGTTTTCGGCGTAGCTGCCGATGAGGGCTGCGATGGCGGCCGGACTGATATCGCCCCAGCTTGTGTGTTCTATGACGCCGGGGCGGTTCAGATATGCCGACCACGCCACCGCGTCATGGAGCTGAAGCGGGCGCAGGGAGGCCGCGAGGGCGCTGGGCAATGCGATCGGGGCTGCTGTCATGGTGTGTCTTGTGGCTCGCGGATGGGGCGGAGTTTTCAGGTGCTTGCGGTGAACGTTATCACCCCGCGTCCGGGTTTTGGCGGCGGGGGCCCGGGCGCACCATAAGCAAACCCTTATTCGGCCATCAAGAAAGGGAATTTTTCTCTTATGGGTATGAACCACAATGCATACCGTCCGCCCCAAACCCTGGGCGGGGCAAAAAATAGAACATAAGAGGATGACGATGGAATCGGTGTATCTGGTGGTGGCGCTGGGCGCGGTGGTCGCGGGTTTCGTGCAGGGTTTGTCTGGTTTTGCCTTCGGGTTAGTGGCGATGTCGTTCTGGGCCTGGGCGCTGGAGCCGCGTTTGGCGGCCACGCTGGCGGTGTTCGGTGCGCTGGTGGGGCAAGTGCTGGCGGCCATCACGGTTCGACGCGGGTTCGATTTCAAGCAGCTGCTGCCGTTCGTGCTGGGCGGACTGGCCGGCATTCCGATCGGCGTGGCGGTGTTGCCGACGCTGGACATGGATTGGTTCAAGGCGCTGCTGGGCGCCTTGCTGATCGTCTGGTGCCCGGCCATGCTGCTGGCCAAGAACATGCCGAAGATCACGGCTGGCGGTCGTCTGGCTGACGGAACCGCGGGCTTCGCTGGCGGCGTGCTGGGCGGCATCGGTGGCTTTTCCGGCACATTGCCCACGCTCTGGTGCACGCTGCGCGGCTTCGAAAAGGACAAGCAACGCGCCATCATCCAGAACTTCAACCTGTCGATGTTGGCGGTGACGATGGGCACGTACCTGGCAACAGGCATCGTAACGCGCGACATGCTGCCGATGTTCGCCATCGTGGCGCCGGCCATGCTGGTGCCCACGCTGCTGGGCGCCAAGCTGTACATCGGCATCAGCGAGGCGCGCTTCCGGCAGATCGTGTTGGGTTTGCTGACCGCGTCCGGGCTGGCCTTGCTGGCGTCTTCCGTTCCGCGCTTGCTGGAACGCGTGGCATAAGGCCGAGCTTCCTACGCGCCGCCGAACCAACGCGATAGCGCTTGCGCTGCCCCGGTTTCGTCCGGGTGGGAATCGGTGGCCCACGCGACGATGCCGTCAGGCCGCACCAACACTGCCCGCAAACCCAGCCGTTCACGAGCGTCACCCGCGACATAATTGACTTGCTGCCGCCAGCCGCGGCACAGCGCATCCCAAGACGCATCCGCCGCGGCGGCAGGCGCGAAGTCCAGGAAGAGGCCTTTGCCCTGGCGCAGCAGGGTGCCCGCTCTTGTGCCGTCGGCCAGTTCGAAATCGGGCATGCTGCGGCCGACCAGCGGATGGCTGCTGCCCAAGTCGTAGCGCTGGGATACGCCCCAGACACGTTCGGCGAAATACGTCGCGCCGTCGCGGGTGCCGACCAGGTCCCGGACGATGGCTTCGAGGGCACGCGTGCTTGGGGTAGGGCGCATCAGCGCGACTTGCGCGCGCGACCAGTCCAGAATGCGTGCGCCCACCGGGTGCCGTTCCGTGTGATAGGTATCCAGCAAGCCGGCAGGCGCGTCGCCGCGGATCGTGGACGCCAGTTTCCAACCCAGGTTCATCGCGTCGCCCAGTCCAAGATTGAGCCCCTGGCCGCCCAAAGGGGAGTGGATGTGGGCGGCGTCGCCGGCCAGCAGCACCCGCCCTTTGCGATACGCGGCCGCTTGATAGGCCCGGTCCGTCCAGGTGGCAGCCAGCCGCAGCGCGGTAAGCGTGGCGTCCGTTCCCGTGACGCGGCGCAGCACTGCCTGCACGTGCGCCAAGGTGATGGGCTGGGCGCGATGGCAGGCGCCGCCATCGAAGTCGACCATGGCAAGGGTGCCGGGCGGCGCAAAGGTGTACATGCCGTTAGGCGTGTAGTGGCGGCCGGCACGCAGCGCGCTCGGGTCGTCCAGTTCTACCTCTGCGGAATAGCCCGTGAATTCGGGGTCGGTGCCGGTGAATGCGATGCCGCCTGCCTTGCGCACGGCGCTGCGCCCGCCATCGCAGCCCACGAGCCAGCGGCCGCGAAAGATTTCCGGGCCTGACTGAACCGTCACGTGGTCATCCGCGGCAAGGAAGCCGTCGACATGGACGCTCCGCCGAATTTCGGCGCCCAGGGTGCCGGCGCGCTGCGCCAGGACGGATTCAAGCGTCTCTATGTCGACGGCCATGCCCGTGCCGGCCGGGCTGGGCAGGTGGTACGGCCACGTCGACGTGTCGATGTCGTCGTGAAAGAACTGGATGCCCGCGAAATGGCCGGCCGGTTGGCGTGGCTGGCGGGTCCAATGGGCGGCGGCCGCAATCTTGCTGGCGCCCTGATTCGCGTGTTGCGCCGCGGTCAGTGGGTCCAGCAAGCCGCGGCGGTGCAGGGCTTCAAGGGTGGGCACCGACAGGCCGCGCAGGCCGAACGGCAGTCGTTTCAAGGCGGAGTGGGGATCGTGGGCCTGTTCCAGCACCAGGACCGACAGGTCCGACAGGCGTAGTTCGCAAGCAAGCAGCAGGCCAACGGGGCCGGCGCCGACGATGATGACGTCATGGATGGGGGAGGGAAGATCGTGCATGAAAGACTCCTGTGTCGAGGTTCGACCGGAGCGTTTCTCAAGCAGACACCCGCGCCGACGAACGACTGGACGCTGGGATAGCGCCCGATGTTCGTCGTGGGGATCTCATGCACGAGGCCAAAGACCAGAGCTTTCGTTACCGAAAGGACTTGGGCTTACCAGACCAAGTCTGCCTTTTCCGACACGGCTTTATAGCACCGCGGCGACAGGGCCGCAACGCTCACGGCGTGCCGTGCGCACCTTTGAGCCGGTTAAGGAACCATTGGCCGGCGGGGCCTGGCGGCGTGTCCCTGCGGTAGACGGCAAACATCGCGATGGGCGGCGTGTGGGGCTGGAAGTGCTCGATCCGCAACGTGACGAGGCGGCCGGCATCCAGGTCGTCCTGCACCATGTCGGCCGGCATGTGGCCCCATCCGAAGCCGGCACGTAGGAAGGCATGCTTGGCGCCCAGGTCGGCCAGCCGCCAGATCTGGGGCGAGAACACGCCGAACGTCGCGCCTTCCGTTAGCGTCGTGCGGTCGGTCAGCACCAACTGCACGTGCTGCTTCAATTCAGGCGCCCGGATGATCCCATTGCTTAACGCCAGCGCATGCGTTGGCGCGGCCACGGTAACCATCCGCACGTCCAGCAGCTTTTCCGCGTCCAGGCCATCGGGCACCGAGGGCATCGAGCCGCTGATACCCAGGCGACAGGTCTGCCCGATGACCGGCTGCATGACGGCGCCAAGCGCCTCGACGTACAGCCGCAGCGGGGTGTGGGGAAATTGCTTGCGGAAGGCATCGACCGCATCGGTCAGCGACGCCATCGGGTACATGACATCCACCACGACCGAGAGCTCGGGTTCCAGCCCATCCGCGATTGCCCGCGCAGACGACTTGAAGCCATCCATGCCGCTGACCACCTGGCGGGCCTGCACGAGTAGCGCGATACCTTCCTCGGTCAGGCGGGGGTAGCGGCCGCTGCGGTCGAACAGTTGCACGCCGATCTGGTTTTCCAGGTTGGCCAGCGTATGGCTGACGACGGATTGAGCTCGCCGCAGCTTGCGCCCGGCTGCCGAGAAGCTGCCTTCGTCCGCCGCAGCGATGAACGTGCGCAGTTGGTCCAGCGAAATGGCGTCCAGCATGTATCTATCCGGTCGATGGATTGAATCTAGAAATATAGGCTATTCAGATAGGTGTCAAGCCCCTAACCTTCGTGCATCCCCACATCGAAGGACATTCCATGCAAACCGCAACAACGCTCTTGCAGCAGCACCTGAAGCTACTGGTCGACGACAACGGGCAGTGGCAAAGCCTGATTGCCGATGAAATCGTTTGGGACCTGCCCTATGGGCCGAGCCTGGGGCATCCGCTGACACTTGAAGGACGGGCGGCGGTGCTTCGGCACGCGAACTGGTTTATCGGCGCGGTCAAGGATTTCCGGTTTTTCGATGCGGAAATCATCGCCACGACGGACGCGAACCACGCCGTAGCGCGGGTGCTGGGGGAAGGGCAGGCCGTGTCGACCGGGCGGACCTACCGGCAGGAATATGTCGTGTTCCTGACCGCGCGTGACGGGCGAATCGTCCACCTGCGCGAATACTTCAATCCGGTCCAAGCTGCGCGGGCGTTCGACGCGCCGATTGCCGGCGTTGCGACGGGGAGCCTCTGATGAAAGCCATACGTGTTGCTGCCTACGGCAGCCCCGACGCCATGATCCTGGCTGAGCTTGACGATCCCGTTCCTGGCGACGACGAGGTCTTGGTTGATGTGGCAGCCACGTCGGTCAACCCGATCGACTGGAAGATTGTCAGTGGCGCAATGCAGGCGTTCATTCCGCTGCCGCTGCCGTTTACGCCTGGGGTAGACGCTGCGGGCACCATCATCGCCGTGGGGCGCAATGTCACCGGCTTTTCGCCGGGGGACGAGGTCATGGGGTTCATCGGCATTGTCGGCGCCTATGCGAGCCGGATCGTTGTCGACCCACAACGCCTGGCGCGCAAGCCCGAGGGCCTGACGCTCATGCAGGCCGCGGCGATTCCCGCCGCCACGCTCACCGCTTGGCAGGCCTTGCACGAGCACGGCGAATTGCGGGCGGGCCAAACGGTCTTGATCCACGCGGCGGCGGGCGGCGTGGGCAGTGCCGCGGTGCAACTCGCCAAGCTTGCCGGCGCGCGGGTGATTGGCACGGCTTCCACGGCCAATCATGACTATGTTCGGGATCTGGGCGCGACAGACGTGATTGACTATCGCGCGGGCGACTTTGCACGACAGGTTTCCGGCGTCGATCTGGTGCTTGACCTGGTGGGCGGCGACACGCAATCGCGGTCCTGGCCGGTGCTCAAGCCCGGCGGCATTCTAGTGTCAACGGTCAGCAAGCCGGACCCGGCGCGCGCGCAAGCGATGCGTGTGGCGGGCAGGCACTTCGCCACGCGCTCAGACGGGCAGCAACTTGCCACGCTGAGTGCCGCATTCGCGGCCAGAGATTTGCGCATCCGCATCGATTCGGTGTTTCCGCTGGCAGACGCAAGCCAGGCGATGGAAAGGAATAGGGGCGGCCACACGCAAGGGAAGGTGGTCCTGGATGTTTCCGCTGAATTGAGTGCTTGATTTTCCAGGCATCAAATTATCAGAAACCTTGCCGCCTGGCCGGAGGCATTTCCACGGGCCACTCGGGGGCGGCTCCGGTATTCTCCGGCCTGTTATTTACTTGCCTTGCACGTCGTCACCGATCTTCCTGGCCGTCAGCGTTACGGTGAAAAACTCGTTCACCTTATCGGCCGGAACGGCATCCAACTGGCTCCTTCCATAATCAGAATGTTGCCCGTTCTCGAATCGAGGGTAATACCCTTTCCAGAAATAGCGCGCCTCTGTACCGCCCGCGAGCACTTTTTTCGCAGGCAGCCCGGCTACGAATCGCGTATCGGCGATGTCCGCTCGCGCTCGCAAAGCGACGCGGGCCTCTGTCAATGCCCAATGGCATACCCCGCGCCCGTAATAGTCCTCATCGAGCAACATGTCGGCATACACGGTGCCCACGTACTCGGTGGCGGATATACGGGAAAGTCGGAACGGTTCGTGGCTGGACAATGTCGGCACGTGGCCGGACAGGGCGTTGGATTTTCCACAGCGGGCACCGTTGCTGGCGTCGAACTGCACAGTGCCTTCTACTACCGTAAACGGCGATTTGCCGTCGGCTGGGCTTGAGAGATCGGACGCATTAGCAAGGGTGAGCCGTATCTCATAGGCCTGCGTCGGAGCGGGGTTCAGCTTGCGCAGCGGTGCTTTGGCCGAGCTATCGGCGTAATTAGACCCGCACCCGGCGGCGGCCAGAAGGACCAGCGTCGGCAATGCCCAACGTAAGGCCGGCGACGAGAGATATCTAAGGGCGCGCGACAATGTCGATGTTTCCTATGTTAGCTATTGGAAATTTACTCAACGACGGGCGAGCGATTCGTCCAGAATCGTTGCGCCGCGGGGGGGATTATCGCATCGCCGCAAGGGCAGGCGGGTAGCTCTCAAAGCCTGAGTCTAAGTTCGATTGTAGAAGTCCGTGCGATTGACGCCGCCAGGAAAAAATGATGTCAGACTAAAATTCCGCTTCTGAAGTTGTAGTCTGACACCTTTATTGCCTGCAAAGAAATCGGGGGGAAGCCGGCGCATGCCGGCTTCCCCCCGAGGCTTTTCGTGATGGCGGTGCCCGTTGGCTTACAGGGCCTGCATCTCGGTGTTGGCGTTGCGGGCCGGTTGCGCTGCGGCCGGGTTGGGCGCATCGGGTGGGTTCACCGCCGGCACGCCCGTATTGGCCGCGGCGTTGTCCGTCACCGGCACTTCCACGTACGGCAGGTGCAGCGTCTGGCTGGTCATGGCGCGAATCTGGTTGGTCAGCGCGGGGCTGTCATTGAGCTTCTGGCCATACGACGGGATGATCTCCTTCAGGCGCGCCTTCCAGCCGGCTTCCATCTGCTGCGGGAAGGCTTTGGCCAACAGGTTCAGCATGATGGGGGGCGAGGTCGATGCGCCGGGCGAAGCTCCCAGCAGCGCGGCGATGGTGTTGTCCTTGTCGGTCACCACTTCGGTGCCGAACTGCAGGATCGGGCCCTTTTCCGGATCGCGCTTGATGACCTGCACGCGTTCGCCGGCCGTCACCAGGCGCCAGTCTTCACGCTTGGCTTGCGGGAAATACTTCAGCAGCTGGGCGTGGCGGTCTTCGTCGGTCAGGCGGGCCTGGTTGACCAGGTACTTCACCAGGTCCAGGTTTTCCAGCCCGACGTCGACCATGCTGGTGACGTTGTTGTGGTTCACCGACGAGAACAGGTCGAACGCCGAGCCTTCCTTCAGGAACTTGGTCGTGGCCAGCGCGAACGGTCCGAACAGCACCACCGGCTTGCCGTCGAGCTTGCGCGCGTCCAGGTGGGGCACCGACATCGGCGGGGAATCCGTGTCGGCCATGCCGTAAGCCTTGACGTCGTGGCGTCCGGCGATGGACGACGCGTCAAAGGCCAGGAACTGGCCACCCACCGGGAAGCCCGCGTAGTTCTTCGATTCGGGAATGCCCGACATCTGCAGCACCTTCAGCGATGCACCGCCGGCGCCGATGAAGACAAAGCGCGCCTTGGTGGTGCGTTCCTGGTTGGTCTTCAGGTCCTTGACGGTGACGTTCCAGGTCTTGTCGTCGTTCTGGCGCAGGGCGGTGACTTCATGCTGCAGCTGCAGCTTGAAGTTGGGGTTGCGCTGCAGGCCCTGGGTGAGCTGATTGGTGATGACGCCGAAGTTCACGTCGGTGCCCAGCGGCATGTAGGTAGCGGCAACCTTCTGATTGGGGTCGCGGCCTTCCATCAACAGCGGCGCCCATTGCTTGATCTGGGCGGTGTCGGTGGAATATTGCATGCCGTAGAACAGCGGGCTCTTGACCAGCGCGTCGCGGCGCTTGCGCAGGTATTCGATGCGGTCATCGCCCCACACGAAACTCATGTGGCCCGTAGGATTGATGAAGTCTGAGGGCTGGCCCAGGCGGCCGGCCTTGACCTGATGCGCCCAGAACTGGCGCGAGATCTCGAACTGCTCGGCAATGTTGATGGCGCGTTTGATGTCGACCGAGCCATCGGGCATTTCGGGGGTGTAGTTCAGTTCGGCAAAGCCCGAGTGGCCGGTACCCGCATTGTTCCAGCCATTGGAGCTTTCCAGTGCCACGCCGTCCAGACGTTCGAAGAGCTCGACGTGCCAGTCCGGCTGCAATTCCTGCAGATAGGTGGCCAGCGTCACGCTCATGATGCCGCCGCCGACGAGCACGGCGTCGACCGGCTTATCGTTCTCGGCTGCCGGGACTGACCGCTGGTGCAGCGGCCAATAAAGAAACAGCGCCGCCGCAATGACCAGCAATGCAGCCAGGCTGCCCACGATTTTGAGGAACTTTCTCATGGGTTAGAGACCTTTTGGTTCAAAGGATTATTTTTTTCTTATGGGGACTTACAGGTAGACAGGGGTGGGCACCTCCGTGGCGGTCAAGCACGCGAAAGGCCGCCCGGGCGTCTGGGAACATGCGCCGGGATCAGGCAATCGGGCAAAAGTGGATCAAATGCCGACCGGGTCGGCGTGGGGTGTCGCTGCAGCTTGGAATAAGGGCAGGCTGGCCAAAGACTAGACGATTCTCGTTCCGTATAGGGGAATACCCCGATAAAGCGTGGTGGTTTCCCGGGGGCGCGATTGTATACAAGCTTGCGATCGACCACGTTTGCCGCCGCGCTGGGCGGTGGGGCGCAGGCAACCGACCGCGCCACCGCCATTTTCACGGCGATTGTGGGCGCGGTCAGCCTGGCCCGGGCGGTGGGCGACGAGGCCACCGCGGCCCGCATACTGGTCGACGTCCGCGCGCTGGTGCTGCGCTGACGCCGGGCCGGGTTCAGTCGATGCATGCGCCCGAGATTTTCACGGCGTGCGCCCACTTGGTGACTTCGTGGTAGCCCGGTATTCGTGCGAAGCGATCCGTCCTTGCCACGGCGCAAGCCGCGACAAGGACAATTCCCTAAGCCTCCTTCTCTTCTTCAGGCGCATTTAACGCGCTCCCCGCGTCGTGTTTCAAGCCGAGCAGATCCAGCATGCCCAGCAGGGACACCAGCGCCACGAACAGGAACGCCAATCGATAAGCGGCCCCCGGGGCCTCCCGCAGGCCAAGCAGCGGCACGGCCCAGTCGCCCAGGCGAATGGCAATGGCTCCCAGCGCAATGCCCATACCCAGCGCCAACTGCGACATGGTCGAGAACAGCGAACTGGCGGCGCTGAGGTCTTCCTTGGGCATATCGGCAAACGCCAAGGTATTCAAAGCAGTGAACTGCATCGACCGCGACAGGCCGCCGATAAAAAGAATGATCGCAGTGGGCACAAAACCCATTTCCGGTCCGATGCACGCGCATGCGGCCAGGGCCAGGCTGTTGAATACGCCGTTGCACAACAGAATCCGACGAAAGCCAAACCGCTTCATCACCGGCGTGGTGAACAGCTTCATCGTCAGGTTGCCCGCGAACACCACCAGCACCAGTTGCCCAGCACGGAACGCATCCATGCCATACCCCACTTGAAACATCAGAGGCAGCATGAACGGCACCGCGCCGACCGACATGCGGAACAACGATCCGCCCCAGATATTGACGGCATAGGTGTGCTTTTTGATGGGAGCCAGTGACAGCATAGGATGGGGATGGCAATTCAGGTGCCTGATCCCCTTGTAGAGAAAGGCTAGCCCCATGGCCAGGCAAGGGTAGATCTGCCCCCATGGCAGAACGGGCCGGCCGAATAGTTCCAGGGCCCACAGCAGGCTGGTCAGCCCGCCGCCTATCCAGAAGAACCCCGTCCAGTCGAAAGGGCGCCGTTCATTACCGTCTTCGGCGGGGATCAAGACCCATGCCGCCGTCAACGCCGCGATGCCGATCGGAATATTGAGATAAAAGATCCACTGCCACGACGCGTATTCCGTGATGAAGCCCCCCAACGGAGGGCCCAGCACCGGTGCAAACAGACCCGGCCAGATCAGCATGGACATCACGCGCATCAAGTCGCTCTTGGGTGTGTTCTTGAGTAGCACCAGGCGCCCCACGGGCACCATCATCGCCCCTCCGATCCCTTGCAGGACCCGCAGCGTCACAAAGCCCCAAAGGTTGCTGACCAGTGCGCAAGCCAGAGAAGCAAGGGTGAATAGGATCAATGCAGAAGAAAAAACGCGGCGACTGCCGAACCGATCGGCCATCCAACCGCTGATGGGAATGAACACGCCCAGTGTCAACAGATAGGCGCTGACGCCCAGGCTGAGGTCCGTGGGATTGACGCCAAAATCTCGTGCCATCGCCGGCACGGCGGTCGTGATCACCGTGCCGTCCAGGTTTTCCATGAAGAACGCCGTGGCGACCAATAGAGCGGTGCAGGTATTTCGCCGTTTGTCCGCGTCAGCGGCCAAAGGCGCAGCAGGGGCTGCGGGGGCAGAATCGTGAGCCATGAATAACGGTTCCGAGAAGGAAACGCCCACGCCGAGAGGCTTGGCCCACGCGAGCACGCAGCCGCACCGGTCCGCGGCGAAGGCGGTCCCAGGTGCGTTGGTTGACGTGAACGCTTACGGTGCAACGGGCGCTTTTCCCGTGCACTGGAGCTCACATTAGCACGGGTGCATGGACGCTGCCCAGACCTTCCCATCACACCGCATTTCAACGCATTTCAGCGCAGTGCGGGCGACACGTCGCTCTTGGATGCCTCTGGCACGAATAGCTCTTGAGTGCGCTTCACACACCATACGGACCCAGATCTCCTGCGACCGTTCCTGGCCGGGAGCTGTCCTTGACGACAGACCGCACCCGACCCAAAGCGGAAGTTCAAAGCGAAAGCTTGACGGCGGCTTCGCACAAGTTGTGGTTCTTCGATTTGCTGAACTTCAAGCCTGATAGCGACGCTTCAACGACACAGTGCAGTGACTCCGACTTAGAGGCGCTGGACATATGACGCTGTTTCGCACGGCAGTTTTTAAGGGAATTACGTCATTTGCGCTGGTGTGTGCTTCGGTAAAGTCGGGCCTGTCGAACCCGTCAACCCCACCAGGCCGCGCTTGCCGAACCGGCCCCCCGATTCCGTTCATTCCCACCGATCGCGCTATGCCCCTATCAGCCTCCCACACTAAGGGCCGTCGCAACGCCCGTATCTTGGCTATCTGCCAGGGCCTATTCGTCGCCGCCATTTCCATCGACTTGACGCTGACGGCATTGACCGGCCATATGCTCGCGCCCAACAGAACGTTGTCGACGCTGCCATTTGCATTGATAACGGTAGCGGGCGCTGTGGTCACCTGGTTCGCTTCGATGCTGATGCAGCGCATCGGCCGGCGAAATTGCTTCGCGCTGGGCGCCCTGGCCGGCGCGGCGGGCGGTGGCCTATCGGTTTGGGCCGTGTTCCACGCCGATTTCTGGGTGTTCTGTGTCGGCACCGCACTGGTCGGCGTGTTCCAGGCCTTTGCCCAGTACTACCGCCTAGCGGCGGCCGACGCCGTCGAACCCGCAGCCAAAAGCCGCGCGATCTCGGTGGTAATGGCCGGCGGTGTCATCGCCGCGGTTGTCGGCCCCGCGCTGGCCACCTGGAGCCGTGATCTGTTCGCACCAGTGACCTTCGCCGGCGCCTATCTAATGGTGACCTTGCTGGCACTGCTGTCCGCCGCACTGCTCTGGGGCGGCTATCGCGACGCCGAAGCGCCGACTATGGGCGGCCTGGCCCAGGCCGGTCTGCCGGCGCGACCGCTGCGCGAGGTAGCGCGCCAGCCCGTGTTCGTGGCCGCCCTCGCCAACAACGTAGTCGGATCGGTCTCGATGATGTTCATCATGACTGCCGCGCCGCTGGCCGCGGTGGCGTGCAGCCACAGCATTGGTGACGGCGCCAACATCATGCAATGGCACCTGGTCGGCATGTACGCGCCGGCTTTCTTTGCCGGCGCGCTGATCCAGCGCCTCGGCCTGCCGCGGGTGCTGGGCGCCGGCATGCTACTGAACGTCGCCTGCTCGCTGATCGCGATGGCCTCGGCGTCGTTGCCCGCGTTCTATGCGGCGCTGTGCTGCCTGGGCGTGGGATGGAATTTCATGTTCGTCGGCGGAACCACGCTGCTGGCGCAGTCCTACCGTCCCTCGGAACGCGCCCGCGCGCAAGGCGCGGCCGAGATACTGCGTTATGCCGCTACCGCGCTGGCCACGCTGGCGGCCGGACCGGCGCTGGACGCCTTCGGGTGGGAAGCGCTGAACGCGGCCATGTTGCCGGTGGTGCTGGCTGCCGGTCTGATGACATGGTGGTGGGCTCGTGGGCCGGCCCGGGGGGCTGCTGTGGCCGGGCCGGGCTAAGCCTGTCTCGGAGCGATGATGCCGAACAGCGAGGTAGCAACAAAATCGTC
Source organism: Achromobacter sp. 18P8.1.1 (assembly GCF_057799415.1). Taxonomy (NCBI): domain Bacteria; kingdom Pseudomonadati; phylum Pseudomonadota; class Betaproteobacteria; order Burkholderiales; family Alcaligenaceae; genus Achromobacter; species Achromobacter sp. 18P8.1.1. The sequence goes on from NZ_JBYOKH010000005.1 coordinate 125,542, forward strand.
CCAAGACGGCCTTCGTCATCGGTCATTCGTGGCGTCGGTATCTGCGGGATCTTTGTCCGGCATTTCACTTTCGTGCCCTCTCGTCCAGAAGGTATAAAGCTTCAGTTGCAACGAAGCGTTCCGTAATTCAGGGACCCCTCCGCCACATTCGACCGTATCGCAGTGACTTCCGGTTGATCCGACAGGCCCAGGCTTTGGCCCACCGATCGCGTGATCACGGTTCTTCCTGTCATCCAAGCCTGTTCCGCTGTTCCTTGTCTGCGGTCAGTCCGACCCGACAAAATTTTATGCATCGCACCTATTTCGAATTGGTCAAGCCAGGCATCGTGGCCGGTAACCTGGTATCTCTCCTCGGCGGCTACCTGCTTGCATCGCGAGGCGTCGTGGATGCTATTCATATTGCACTCGTGATGTCTGGAGTCGCGCTCGTAATCGGATCCGGATGCGCCGCCAACAACGTGATTGACCGTGACATCGACCGGCTCATGGAACGCACCTATACGCGCCCGATGGCCGCCGGCAGCATTTCGATAAGGTCGGCTCTGACCTTTGCCTGTATTCTGGGTCTCGTCGGGTTCTGGCTTTTGTATGTCGCGACGCGTCGAATTGAGCCGCTGGTCCTGATGCTCATCGGATACATTGTCTATGTAGGCCTGTACTCGCTTTTCCTGAAACGCAGATCGGTCCACGCCACGTTGGTCGGCAGCATATCGGGCGCGATCCCGCCTGTCGTGGGCTATTGTTCGGTACGCGGAGCCATCGACACGGCCGCTGTCGCGCTCTTCGTGATCTTCGGAATATGGCAAATGCCTCATTCGTACGCCATCGCCATGTTTAGATGGAAGGACTATGAAGCCGCGTGTATCCCCATACTGCCCCTGGTGAAGGGGCGGCATCAAGCGAAGAAGCGCATCGTTTTGTACATTGCCGCATTTCTTGTGGCCGCGCTTTCCCTGGCGGCGCTTGGTTACGTGGGATATCTCTACATCTCTATAGTTCTATTAAGCGGACTGTACTGGCTGAAAACTGCCATGGACGGGTTTACGGCCGGCGACGATGTGCGCTGGGCGCGGCGGGTGTTCGCGGCTTCCATCGCTGCAGTCGTGCTGATCAGCGTGGCAATGGCTATAGATGCCATTTGAAGACATCAGCAATCCTGCAGATAAGGATGAATGAAATCCAGGAACGCCTTGACTCGCGCCGGCACCTTCCGGCTAGGGAGCAAGGCGACGAGCGGCACAGGCAGCAAAGACCATTGCCGCAGAACCTGGGAAATCTTGTCGTCGCCGCCGGCCTTTGCGGCCTCGAACTTCATGAGGGGCCCAATGCCGATTCCTGCGCGGACCAATGATCGGATCATGCTGGAATCGTTAGCCGCGACTTTGCCCGATACCCGCACCCGATCCACTCGTGCCCCGGAGCGCAACACCCATTCGAACTCGCCCCTGCGCGCGCCGGCAAGGCATTGGTGCCTGGCCAAGTCGGCCGGTGACCGGGGCGCGCGATGCCTATCAAGATAGTCAACGGATGCGTAAAGGCGCGGCGTCATCGCGCTGATTACGTGGGCAATCAGGCTGGAGCTCGGTTGATGGCCGAAGCGCAACGCGATGTCGCAGGTGCTGCTGATCGGGTCGACGTGCTGATTGCCCAACTCGAAATGACAATGGATATCGGGATACCGGCGGTGGAAGGCGTCGATCACTTTAGGTACGAGTGCCTGTGCCAGGGAGGCGGGTAGCGACACGCTCAGTTGCCCGCTGGCGCAGGCGATGCTTGTATGCAGCTGCTCGTGCGCAACACGAGCTTCATCGATGAGGTCCCGGCAACGCTCGAAGTAGAGCGCGCCGGCCTCGGTCAGGCCGATTTTCCGAGTGCTGCGCCTGAGCAACTGCACTCCCAGATCGCGTTCCAATCCGCTCACTCGCCGGGAGAGCGTCGACGGAGGAACTCCCAGCGCCGCCGCGGACAGGCTGAAATTGCCCCGCCTCGCGACCTCAATAAACATGGCAATGTCGTTCAGCTGTATGTTCGCGCGGAGCGCGTTGGATGACGAGCGGGCCGAGCCAAGAATCGCCGTCGGGATATCTGCCTTCATGCGCCACGCCCTCCATCCACGGATAATCCGCCTTGAGCCCATCCAGAAGACGGGGAACTACTTGGCAACCACGCGGTCAGCGCGGGCCGACTCCCAGCCACCGCCGAGCGCCTTGAACAGGTCCACTTGAGCATTCACGACCCGCGCTTCGCTTTCGGCAAGCTGTGCCTGCGCGTCAGCATAGGTGCGCTCGGCGTCGAGCAGAGCCAGACTGTCGGCGCGTCCCTCCCGCGCTTGTGCCCGAACGATGCGCGCCACGTTCTCCGCCTGGTCCCTGGCCGCGGCCAACGACCAGCGCCGGTCCAGGGTTTGGGCGTAGTTCGAGAGCGCAGTTTCCGTTTCGCTCAAGGCCTGTAATATCGTCCCATCAAACGCCGCCAGCGCCGCCTGGGCGTCGGCGGTCGCGCCGTCGATGCGGGCGCGGATCGCTTCCTGATTCGGAAACGACCAGGAGAGGAGCGATCCAGCCAGCCAGCGTAGCGGGCCACTTCCGAAGAAGTCGTCTAGGCGTAACCCGGTAGAACCGACCGACGCGCCGATGGAGACGCGCGGATACAGATCCGCTGTCACCACGCCTATCCTGGCCGTTTCCGCCGCCAGCCGTCGTTCCGCAGCGCGCACGTCCGGACGCCGGGTGAGGAGGGCCATCCCGTCGCCGATAGGGATGGGCTGCAGGATCGTGGGCGGTGCCGCGAGGGCGCTGGCCTCAGAGGGGAGGTCCTTGGGCGCTCGGCCGGTGAGCAGGGAGAGCCGGAACAGCTCGGCCTGGCGCTCGGCAACGATCCTGGGAATGTCGGATCGTCGCTGCTCCCGAAGCGCCGCGATACGCGCGGTGTCGAGCGAAGTTGTCAGGCCGGCGTCCTCCCTGCTGCTCGTCACGCCGACCGAGCGGTCCAGCAACTCGACGATCTGCCGCGCCACGGCCAGGCGGTGCGCGGCGCTGGCGGCTCCCAGATAGGCGCGGGTCGTCGCCGCTACGGTCGATACCCGCACCGCGTCCAGCTCGGCCTGTGCCGCTTGGTAGTCGCCCCGCGAGGCTTCGATGTTCCGCTGTACGCGGCCGAAAAGGTCTACCTCGTACGCGACGGACAGGCCCGCATCGACAACGGTATTCTCGCGATCGACGCCGGGCGAGGCCTGGATGGCGGATTGCCGCTGGCGGTTCACGCCTGCGGCGATCTCAGTGCTGGGCAGCCGATCGGCGGACGTTTGGCGAAGTTGGGCGCGCGCGCGGGCGAGCCGAGCGATCGCCACGCGCAGGTCGGTATTCGAGGCGAGCGCATCTTGTACCAGCCTGTCCAGCACCGGGTCGTGGTAGAGCTTCCACCAGTCGGCGGAAACGGGCGTGGCGTCGGGCGCGGTCGCATCGCTTTGGGTGAGGAAAGGCCCCGCCGCGGAAGCCGGGAACGGCGGTGTCTCATAGTCCGGGCCGACCGCGCACGCGCTCAAGAGCAGCGGCGCAACCAGCATCGATAGGGTGTGCAATCGAATCACTTGATGCTTCCTGATTGTTCGTGCCGCGATTCCAGCGAGCGGGCGCCGGTCTGCCGGGACAGCCGATCTCCGAGCTTGCGGCAAACGACGTAGAACGTCGGGGTATAGAGCAGGCCGAAGACGGTGACGCCGACCATGCCGAAGAAAACGGAGGTGCCCAAGGCCTGCCTCAACTCGGCGCCCGCGCCCGAGGCTAGGAGCATCGGCACAGCGCCAAGAATGAAGGCGAAACTCGTCATCAGGATTGGGCGCAGGCGGGTCTGCGCGGCGCGCACCGCCGCGGCGGCCGGCATCAAGCCGTCTTCCTCTTCCGCCTGTTTCGCGAACTCGACCACCAGGATCGCGTTCTTCGCGGCAAGGGCGATCAGCACCACGAGCCCGATCTGCGTCAGGACGTTGTTGTCCATTCCGCGAAGATTCACGCCGACCATGGCCGCGAAGAGGCACATGGGGACGATGAGGATGATGGCCAGGGGCAAAGTGAGGCTTTCGTATTGCGCCGCCAGCACCAGGAACACGAACACCACCGCCAGCGCGAAGACGAGGCCGGCCGTGTTGCCCGCGATCTTCTGCTGGAACGCGATGCCCGTCCATTCGTAGCCGTATCCCGGGGGCAACATCTGGTCGGCGAGCTTTTCCATCGTGGCTAGCGACTGGCCCGTGGAATAGCCCGGCGCCGTGTCTCCGTCGACCTCGACCGCGGGGAACAGGTTGTAGCGCACGACCCTAAACGGCCCCGTTTCGCTCTTGAACGTGGCGACCGAGCCGATGGGCACCATGGCGCCGCTATCGGAGCGCGTCTTAAGATTGGCAATGTCGGATTCGCTGTTGCGCTGGCCTTGCTCGGCCTGGGCAACCACCCGGAACGTGCGCCCTAGCAGGTTGAAGTCGTTCACATAGGCCGAGCCGAGATAGACCTGCAGCGCTTCGAAGACGCGATCTGGCGGGACGCCCAGCACCTCGGCTTTGCGCCGGTCGATGTCGGCGAAGATGCGGGGGGTTGATGTGTTGAAGAATGAATAGACCTGCGATAAACCTTCGGTGCCGTTCGCCTTGGCCATGAGTTGATCGGAAATCGTCCCCAGCGGTTTGTAGCCGTGGCCGCCGCGATCCTGCACCATCATCCGGTAGCCGCCCGCCGAACCGATGCCGTCGATCAGCGGAGGAGGAATGATGAGAACCCGTGCTTGATCGATGTCCGAGACGGCCTTGCGTGCTTCATCGAGGATGTCGCTGGCGGGGCGGGACCGCTGTTCAAATGGCTTGAGCGGGATGAAGGCGGTGGCGGTGTTCGGGGAATTCGTGTTCGACGCGGCGTCGTAGCCGGGCAGCATGATCGTGCCTCGGACCCCATCGATCTTCAACAAGCGCTTGGACACCTCTTGCAGGACGGCATCGGTACGCGCCAGCGAGGCTCCCGGTGGAAGTTGAGTGATCGATATTAGATAGCTCTGGTCCTGCGAGGGCACGAAGCCGGTGGGCGTTACCCAGAAAATTCCTATGGTCGCCAGCACAAGTCCGCAGTAGCTGATCAAGACACGCTTCGGGCGCACCACGAGCCATTGCGTCAATCGGCCGTAGCTAGCGCTGAACCGGTCGAATCGTTCGTTGAACCAGTCGCCGGCAAACTGCATACGCCGAATGATCTGATGCCGACTTTTCTCCTTCGTGTGCGCCCGCAGAAGTACCGTGGCCAAGGCCGGCGAGAGCGTTAGCGACAAGACGAGCGAAATGACGGTGGCGCCGGAAATGGTGAGCGCAAACTGCTTGTAGAACGCCCCAGAAAGGCCGGTCAGAAAGAACGTGGGAATGAACACCGCGCAAAGCACCAGCACTATGGCCACCAGCGCCGCCGAAACCTCGTCCATCGAGATGCGAGCCGCTTCTAGCGGGTTCAGGCCCTGAGCGAGGTTTCTTTCCACGTTTTCAACCACGACGATGGCATCGTCGACCACTATGCCGATGGCGAGGACCAGCCCGAACAGCGACAAGCTGTTCAGACTGTAGCCAAACATCGCCAGCAAGGCGAAGGTGCCGACCAGCGAGATGGGAATCGCCACGACGGGGATGATGGCGGCGCGCCAGTTCTGCAGGAAGATGAAGATGACGAGCACAACGAGTGCCGCGGCTTCGAAAAGCGTATCCCGGACGGCTTCGGTAGACTGCGCGATGAAACGCGTTGAGTTCCACATAATCCGGTATTCAAGCCCTGGCGGAAACGCCTTGGCCGCTGCCTGCATCTCGCGTTCGAGAGTGATGCCGGTTTCAAGCGCGTTGGTCCCGGGCCGTTGAAATATGCCGATCATGATGGATGGCTTGCCTGACAAATAGGCATTGGTTCCGTAGTCGTCGGCACCCAGCTCCACGCGGGCGACGTCGCGAACGCGAGTCTGCCGGCCAGCGGGATCCGTGCGGATGACGATGTCGGCGAACTGCTCCGGCTCGCTCAACCGTCCCTGTGTCCGAACGTTTAGCTGGAAGGCGTCGGCACTCGGGGAGGGCGGTTGGCCTAGGGCTCCCGAGGCAACCTGCACATTTTGGGCACGGATGGCGGCGACGATCTCGCCGGCCGTCAGCTCACGCGCGGCGGCGCGCCGGGGGTCAATCCAGACACGCATGGCCACTTCACGGCTGCCGAAAATTCGAGCCTCGCCGACTCCGTCGATACGGCTCAGCTTGTCGCGCAACTGCGTCAGGGCATAGTTTGAAAGATAGGTTTGATCCCGCGAGCCATCTGGAGAAACCAGGTTGATCGCCATCAGGGCACTGGGCGAAGTCTTGCGGGTGGTGACGCCCAGGCGCTGAACCTCTTGCGGCAGGCGAGGCACGGCCGCTGCCACCCGGTTCTGAACGAGCATCTGGGCTGCGTCGAGATCAGTCCCGACCTTGAACGTAATCGATATGAACACCTTCCCGTCCGCCGTGGACTGGCTGGACTGGTAAAGCATGTTCTCTACGCCATTGATTTCCTGCTCGATAGGAGCGGCAACGGTTTCCGCGACGGTTTCCGCCGACGCGCCAGGGTAGGTCGCGGAAACGACCACGGTGGGAGGGATGATGTCCGGATACTGCGCAACGGGAAGTGCAAAATAGGAGATCGCACCCACAATCGTGATGACGATCGCCAGCACCGCGGCGAATATCGGGCGCGTAATGAAGAAGCGCGACAGGCGCATGAGATTTTTCCTTTAGGACAGCCGCCAGCGCATCGTTACGACGCGGACGCGGGCTTGCTGTCGGAAATGAGAGGGGTCGAGTTCCCCATCCCGCTTTGGGAGGCCGCCGATTCCGGCTTCGTTTGTACTTTTGCGCCTGGAATGGCGTGTTGTTGCCCGGCGACGATCACTCGGTCGTCGGCGGTCAGGCCGCCACGTACGATCCTGAGCCCATCAATGAGCGGGCCGAGTTCGATGGCCCTGACGAGCACGGTGCCTTCTGCGGAAACGGTAAGAACCGTCTTGCGCGTCTGGTCCATCTGGACCGCGGAATCGGGGATCAGCAAGGCAGGCGTGCCGGATCCGCTTGCTAACCTCATGTTTCCGAACAATCCCGGTGTCAGGAACAATCTCGGATTCTCGATCACGGCACGCATCCGGATGGTCCCCGAGCGGGGGTCGATCCCGTTATCCGTGAAGTCGAGCTTTCCGCGCCAGGCGTAGTCAGGCTCATCCTGAAGACGTATCTCGACCTGGGTTTGGGCTGCGTTTGGTTCCTGTGCGCGCATAGCTTTGAGGTACAAGGCTTCCGACGCGTCGAATGTGAAATAGATCGGATCCAGCGCGTTGATGGTGGTCAGGCGGGTGCCGCTACCGGCCTCTCCGCTCATGACCAGGTTGCCCGGGTCGACGCGTCGGTCAGAGACTCTGCCCGTAATGGGCGAGCGTACCTGGGTGAATTCCAGCTCAAGTGACTTCAGCGCGACGCGGGCTTGAGCGCCGGCGACGTTTGCCGTTCCCGTCCGCACACGCGCCTGCAACTGATCGATGTCGCTCTTTGAAATCGCGCTGTCGCCCGCCAGTCGATGCGCTCGCGCGAGGTCGGCGCGTGCCAGCGTGAGCTCGCTGGTCGCGCTCGCGAGGCCGGCTTGCGCCTCGGCGTAGGCGGCCTGGTAGGGGCGCGGGTCGATGGAGAAAAGCAATTGGCCCTGCTGGACGATTTCGCCGTCCTTGAAATGCACCCCTACGATTTGGCCCGACACCCTGGGAAGGACTTCCACGCGGCGGCTCGCTTCGAAACGGCCGACATAGTCGTCCCATTCGATAACGGTGCGCTGCATCGGCAATGCGACGGATACCGTGGGAGGCTCGAAGGTACCGGCCGACAACGACTTCTTGCCGGGCAGTAGAAACAAGGCGCATGCCGTTGCGGCGGTGAGCCCCGCGGCCAGCAGAGCCACGCGCAGGAAGGTCGGTTTTGCTCCCGTGCGGGAGGGAAGGCGTGGACGGGTCATGCGGCTGCACTCCACGCAGGGTTGGACTCTCTATGCTTCATGTTGGATATCGCTATGTAAGAAGACTCGAATGCGCCATGCGTACGTCGGCCACGCTTCTACGGCCTATCCGTTGGCACAGACGCTTTCGTTGGCCCGAGACAATCCGCCCGGCGGGTGAGGGAGTCGCGTCGAGCGATGTGAATCCGGGTCATCCCAGGCTTTCAACGAGTGCAGATTCTCCGGCCGGAGAGCCAATGGCAAAAGGACTAAGTTCCCTCCTTTAGAGTCATGGCGCGCCGATTGGAGATTCTGAAAATTTCGATGCTGGGACCATGCGATGCGTCAGTTAATGCCCGCCATAACGGTGAAATCCTCTTCGTTCAGTGGCGGGAACACGTGATTCGCCCTTGCGTCTGGCAGGCTGTGTCTCGTCGTGCCGGCGTGACGGTTTTTGAGGTATATATGTCTTACCCGCCGCCATGCTGGGTGTGTACCATCAGATCTCGTCCACGCACCGGCCTGTAGCCAGGATGCGGTGGAGCCTGCTTTCGAGCGTTGTGCAAGAGTGTTATGAACCCAACATCATCAAGTGCGAGTCCCGCTTCGCGGGACGTCGCTTTCCTCGTATTCCGCGACTTCCAGATCCAGGACGTGACCGGGCCGCTGGCGGCGTTCGAGGTGGCCAGCAGGCTCCTGGGCGACGACGCTTACGGATGCCAGGTCATATCGCTGGCTGGAGGACCCGTTCAAAGTTCGGCGGGGCTGGAGGTCACCACGGGGAAGGCCGGATTTTCCGCCTACGACACAGTGATCGTGGCGGGAGCCGGCCTTGGCGCCTACCCCGATGACGCATTGCCGGAAACCTGCGACTACTTGAACCACGTCGTCGCCAAGGGCGCTCGCCGCATCGCAAGCGTATGCACAGGGGCCTTCATTCTGGCTGCGAGCGGCCTCTTGGACGGCCGGTGCGCGACGACACACTGGAAATACGCCGCCCGTCTGCAACGGGAGTATCCCCGGGTGAAAGTGGATGGCGATCGGATCTTCACCCGAGAAGGTGGCATCTGGACGTCAGCCGGCGTCACGACTGGCATCGACATGGCGTTGGCAATGATCGAAGAGGATCATGGCGCCGACTTGTCTCACGCGGTCGCCCAGATGCTGGTCGTCTACCATCGCCGGCCCGGCGGGCAATCCCAATTTTCGGCCATCGCCGATATGGAGCCCGAGTCGGACAGAATTCGTAATGTGCTTACTTATATACGTGAACACTTGCACGAATCATTGTCGACCGAGCTCCTGGCTTCCGTGGCCTGCCTGAGCCCCCGGCAGTTCGGCCGCGCCTTTCTTGCCGAAACGGGGGAGACGCCGGCCAAGGCCGTCGAGCGCCTGAGGGTCGAGGTGGCCAGGCAGCGCGTCGAGCGTGGCGCGGAGCCTATCGAAATCATCGCCCACAAAATCGGTTTCACCGATCCCGAAAGAATGCGCCGGGCATTCATTCGCGTGCTTGGCCATCCGCCGCAGAGCATCCGGCGCATGGCATCCCGGGAAGCGTCTCCGCTTGCCTGACTATGGTGCCCACCCGGGAGTGGAGCTAACCCTTTAATCCGGCGGCCGTCCGGACTGGCATGCCCAGTAGGTGCCCAGCGATTGTTGCCACGGAAGGCCCCGGTCATCCAGGCGATTAAACGTGCTGGCCTCCGTTCACGTCGATTTCCGCGCCATTCACATACGAGGCTCGGTTCGAACAAAGGAAGAACATCACTCCTGCGATTTCTGTTGGGTCGCCAAGCCGGCCCATCGGCACGTTCGCCTGAACCATGGCCTCGGTGCCTGGAGACAAGATGGAGGTGTCGATCTCGCCGGGCGCGATCGCATTGGCCCGGATTCCCATCGGACCGAACTCGAAAGCCTGTTCGCGCGTGAGCGCTGCGAGGGCCGCCTTAGAGCAGGCATAAGCCGCTCCTGCGAAGGGATGAACGCGAGAACCCGCTATCGATGTCACGTTGACGATCGCGCCTTGCGCTATGCGGAGTTCCGGCAGGAGTAGACGGACGATCATCGCTGCGGAGAAAAGATTGACGTTGAAAAGCGAAAGCCACTCTTCATATGCCGTCATGCTGACGCCCTTGCGCCCGCCGTTCGCCAGTTTCGGTGAAATCGCGGCATTGTTGATAATCGCAGCCAGTTTCGCGCCACCCAGGCGCCGGCGGACTTCAGCCGCGATCAGTTCATACGAGCTCGGGTTCGCCAGATCGGCGGTAATGTGGTCGTCCACGCCGCCCACCCACGCGCATTCACTCGAAAAGCTCGCCCGCGATACCGTCAAGACACGCCACCCTCTGTGGTGAAACAATTTCACTGTCGCATGCCCAATACCACGGCTCGCGCCGCTTAGCAGCAATGTGGGCCGCGCTATTTGCTGAGAATGGCAGGGTGCCATCTGCATTATCCCGGAATGAGCGATGAAGATTGAACTCGTCAGGCGTTGATTCCGCCGTCAACGACCAGGCCGGTGCCTGTGATGTGGCGTCCGTCTGGGCCCGCAAGATAGGCCACAGCTTTCGCTACGTCAGTCGGGCTTCCGAATCGCCCAAGCGCTATTTGTGATCGGAGGTAGTCGGCATCAGGGCCCTGGGCTGGGTTCATATCGGTGTCAGTGGGGCCTGGATGAACAAGATTTACGGTAATGTCCCTCGGCGCAAGCTCGCGCGAGAGTCCGCGAGTGAAAGACAGCAGAGCCGATTTCGACATCGAATAGACGGTCACGTTCGGGATGGCTACTCGCTCCGCGAGACACGACCCGATCGACACGATGCGCCCACCGTTCGAGAGAAGTGGTATCGCTGTTTGCGAGGCGACGATGGCTGCACGGATGTTGACTGCTAGGATTCGGTCGATATCAGCCAACGTCATTGTTTGTAGAGTGCTCGAAATCAGGATGCCCGCATTGTTGACGAGTATGTCTAGTCCCCCCATCAGGCGGGTGCCTTCTTCGACAGAGTAGCGGACCGCTTGCGCATCGGCACTATCGGCCTGAATGGCCACGGTACGTCGGCTCTCGTCAGTCAACTCATCGGCTAGGCTGTTGGCCTGCCCGACGGCACTCTTGTAGGTGATCACGACGTCCGCGCCGCGAGCAGATAGCTCCCGCGCAATCGCCGCGCCGATCCCCCGGGCCCCGCCGGTGACGATCGCCCGCTTTCCTGAAAGATCATTCATACATCGCTCTCTTTTTGACGTAGACGCCAGCCTTCGCATAGGCAATGTCGAAGTTTCACCCTACTGGTGTTCTGCGTAAAAGACGTTGATCCCTCAAATTTCGCCAGCGCGGCCAGCGTCCTTTTGTAGGTATGCAACCTATCCGTTGGCGCGGGGGGCATAGCGGCCAGGGTGCGGCCAAGCCGAAGGAGTAAAGCCTCACCTCTCAGCGGTAAGGTACCGGACCGACCCGAAAATGACGCAACCCGTTAAGTCTCCCTGCGGTCCAGTTCGTTCAAATAACCCTAATGGACCGCACGCTCTCAGAGTCCGCTTCTGGCCGAAAGCGGTCTCCGCATGGAGGTCTGCGCCAGACTCGCATGAAGCCTGGCTAGCGTGTAAGAAGCGTCTACTGGACGCCGATTGGCCGCTCTACCGGGAAGCGCAGGAGCGCTGGTATCGAAGCGAGCAAATCGAAATTGGGGTGCGCCAGTTTTTAGAGCAGGATCCGGATGGCTATCTTTTGCGACTTTCCGCCTGGATTGGAAACCGCCCCCTTTGACCCTGTCAAATCCTGGTGGGGTTTTCCCCTTCCAATAGCGCATAGCTCAAGCAGCATTACCCCCACACCCCAGCCTCTCCATGCCGCCTCGCAGCGCTGTGGTATGTTCAATCCCTTATTTTTGCACTGCGGTACATCCCAATACTCTTGGCACAACGCTGATGACCAACCCCGCTCGCTGCTCCCCTTCGCTCGCCTGGCGTATGGCACTGACGGCCGTGATCGTGTGCGTGATCTACGCGGCGCTAGCGCAAAGCTATCAACTGTTCGCCCTACCCCAGTCTGCGCAACTACGCGAGGTGTATAGCCAGCCGAAATACCTGATGCCGCTGCTGACCACCATTGCAACGTGGACGGTCTTCGTCGGCTTGACAGTGTGGGGCGCCATGCATCGCTGGCTGCGTCAGCACAATACGCAGGCCGTGGACAAACCCCGCAAGCTCTTCGGCACTTTCATCGCCCTGCTGTTGATCTTCTCGTTAACCGTGTCGGTCGCCACGATTCACCTGCACAGAGCGCTGGTGCGGTACGTACTGGAGCACGCCGGCCTGTCGGGCCAGGCGGGCCAGACGGGCCAATTCATTGCAGTGGCGCTGTTCATCAGTGCCTTAACCATTACCCTGGAAATTCTTGGAGCGTATCTCGCCTTGCGCATTGCCACGAGGACCTTGCAGCCTGCGGGCCCCGTCGGGGGGCCGGTATATGAACAGCGCCATGCCGCCTGGAGTTCGGGACTCATGGTGCTGGGCTGGCAATTGAGCGTACTCGTCGGCGTGGGCAACTACCTGCAAATGCAGTCGCCGAAGATGGGCTGGCTGGAACACGTGCTGGGCTACCTGGTCCTGCCCGCCCTCATCCTGGTGCTGTGCACATACATCTGCCTGAAAATCCTGCCGCGCCCGATAGGCGCCGCGCGCCAAGGGCGTGCGCTGGCCCATGGCACGCTGGCCTTCTGGCTGGCGCAGGTGCTGGGAATCGGCATGGGAATTTTGGCCGATATCGCAATGCCATGGGGCCCGCCGGCGCGCATTGCTGAATCAAATGTGGCGGTCACAGTCACGCTGGTGGGGTATGCCGCGCTTCTGGTGTTGGGCTGCATGGTGGGAAAGCGGGCGCTTTACACGCCTTCGAGAAAGCTCGCTTTGAATCACTGAACGCCGCGCACAAAAAAGGCCGCTGGTTAAAAACACCAACGGCCTTTTCTATGCGTGCCCGCAATGCGATCAGATCATTGTTAGGCGGCGCTTCTGTTTTACCAATACCTGGACTTTTACCCAGCGACGACAGCATTCGATAACAGTCTTGTGCACAGCTTCAGCCTGGCAAATTTCAAGCTCTGGACGACTGCTTGCGACCCAAAGCGGTCCTTGTGCCTTGCCTATAGCTGCCGTTCACCAATGTCCGCAGGACTTCTTAGAGCGTTTGACTGCGTAAGAGCGCCGTTGTCGAGGGCCGTGTTGAAGCAGTGCACGAAGACCCGGTAATTGCCGCGTTCCTGCCCCTTCCTGGGCCGAGATATCCAGACAGATCGGAACATTCGTGGTGTGCCGCAGGCACTAACCCGCGCGATATGGAAGCAGGCTCAGCATAAGCCCTGATCGCGGTACTCACCCGGTGCGCCCAGCACGGCGCAAAACTTGCGGTTTTCGCCGGAATAGGTGTGCTTGGCGTGGATGGTCAGCGTGGCACCGGCCAACCCGACCTTCTTTGGATTGCAAGACCAGAAGCCGCTGGAGATTTCGTTGTATGACGCCCTGGCGACGAGGCGCGGCGGTTGCCCGGGTTGCTTCTTTCCGGATGTCTTAGTGGCCAGCCACTCGATCCAGACATGGCAGCTCACATGCTCGAAACCCACGTTCTCCAAGATCACCCGGTAGGAGCCCCGCCCGTCGCGGGAATGCCAACTTCCGCCAGTCAGCGTCCCCAGGACCTCCGCTTGATCCACGTCAGTCTCCGCGACGGAGGGAGCCATCACCAGGAACGAAAGGCTTAGCAACGCTGCGGCAAAGATCTTCATGGTTCGGATTGCCTGTCGAGAATCGGCGTGAAAGGAGTGATGGATGGCGCGGCGGCGTACCCGGCCCCGACATTTGATCTCAATCCGAACGTCGGCAAGGCCAAGCATGTCTTGAACATTGATGATGCTAATAATCGCACTAACCCAGCCACGATCCTCGACATGGCGGCGTTTTATGAACTGGATGACAAGCATAACCGGCAGGTATTGCAGCAAGTCGCATCCGCGGTCGAAGAGCGGCGAGAGTTTCTGGCAGCTGCTCATAATCTCGGGTCAGCCGTCGGAAGCGGTTGAACCAGCCGAAGCGGCGTTCGACCATCCAACGTCGCGGCAGCAGGATAAACCCCTTCTTGGCCTCAGGCAGTTTGACCACGTGTAGATCAATGCTTTGGGCTCGTGCGGCCTTGGCCGGGTGTTGCCCCGTATAGCATTGGTAGGCAAACGCGACGCTGGCTGTCTCGCCGGTCACGGCATGTAGGGTCAGTGTGCCAAAATTTGGTTAATTGCCAACTCTCAACTCGGAGAGACAGATGGAAAAGAAATTCAAGCTGACCGCGGAAGAAATCAAACCCTTGGTTATCGGCCGAGGTGGATGCATTGCCACCGACCGGATAACAGTAGAGGGTTTTCCGGTCCGGTTCATGTACCGAGAGGCTCCAGACAACAGTGTTGATAGCGGTTGGCGATTCTTGAGCGGTTTTGAGGATAACGCTTACATGGACGATCCCAAGAATCATGGAGTCCATGACGTCAATACGATTGCTAATTTCGACTCGAGTATCGTTCCGCTCCTTGATGCCCCAGTGGGTAGCGTCTATGAGAAGCGTCCAGAATCCGAGCGGTTCCTCGCCGTCCATGATTGGTCTCCCCCGGAAGAGTGAGGTGAGACCAAGAGTCTGCGATGCAGTTTGATGATGCCAATTTTGTTCAGCAGGCTGTCCGAACTGAGCATGTCCGCTCCTGGCCGGCAAGCGACCGCTCGCCTGCCGGGATGCATCAATCCTCGGTTTGCTCTGCCATCTCAAGGACATCAGAGACCCCGATTCCGAGGTAGCGAACCGCCGCTGAGGGAGTCGCTTACGATCAGATCGCCCCAGGCACTATCTCCGGTACTGGAGACCAACTGGGCATGGGCGGGATGCGCGACAGTGCGCTTATAGCGTCATGGTGGGCTGGTCTTCGATCTGGAAGAACAAGGCACGCGGCCCCAGGAAGTCCGATCCGTCCAGATACTCGAACGCGACGCCCTGGCCCGGTGCGGCCTCCTGCCCGAAGTGCTCCACCCGGTACATCACGCCGCCGATGCGATAGTTTTGGACCAGCGTGAATACGCCCGGCTTGGTCGTGCGCATGCGGTAGGTCACGATCTCTTCGACCAGGCCGCGCACCCCGTGCTTGTAGCGGGCGCGCTTCAGCCTGGGGCTGCGCGTGCCCAGGACGAGTCCCATGAGTACGAAGAATGCGGCCAGCAGGATCAAGGGCCCCAGGAACAGGCTGCCGGCCAGGGCTACCAGGGCGAGCGCGTAGAAGAGCTTGCGCGCGCCCAGTTCTTCCTTGCGCACGGTCTCGCGGTCGGCATCGCTGACTTCCTCGACCGAATTCCAGGCCTGTGCGCTCATCGGGTATTCGGCCCGCAGCAGCACCGGCGGCTCGCCGGGCCGCAGCGTCAGCAGATGCAGGCGCACCGGCAAATCTGTCAGCGCCGCGGCCGTCAGGGGCCGCGAGCCATTACGGGTGTCCCTCGTGATCTCGTTCCAGAACGGCAGCGCCACGTCCACGCGCTGCTCGCCGAAGGTGTAGCAGATGCCCGGCCCTTCGGACGGGCCAAAGCCGGTCAGGTGGCCGGAAACGATCTGCTTGGATAGTCGCCCCGTCAACGCCTGGTTGAAGCGGCGCCAAGCGCGCGGCATGCGCAACAACCTGCGTCCAAGAAAGACCGCGAAGCCCGCCATCGCCACCGCGCACGACAGCACTACCATGCCTTCGGCCCCGCGGTGCAGACTGCGGTCGGACACGAACAGGGCGACGCACAGGATCGCGCTGCTCGACAGCAGCAGGAACGTCAGGCTGGCGAACACGGCCATCAGCGATCTGCCGCTGCGGTTACGGCGCAGCAGCAGGATGTCCTCCTCAGCCAGGGGTTCTTCCGTGACTTGCAGGATTGCACTCATACTCGCGTCGCCGTCTCCATTGTCATGCCGCGCCCCGATGATAACTGCCCATGGTGGTGATCGTTGACAGAGCCGGGGAGAGACCGCTCACGTCAGCCGATTCTGCTCGGGAAGATCCGATAAAGCCGGCTGCACATCACGGCTCCTTCAGGAGTGCCGTGGACCGCTCAGTGCGGTCCTTGACGCCGCGTCGCATGCCAGCAATGACTGCATCTGGCCGATGGCAGTCGTTCATCAGCCGCGTCTAGCTCACAGCCCCTGTAAGGTAGGCCACACGGACTGGGTGGGGGACCTCACGACGTGATGGACCCAGCAGGCGCTGGCACATATTGCCCCATCAATTCCACCACCCAATCGATGAACAGGCGCAGCTTGGCGCTGACGTGCCGGTTTGGCGGGAAGGCGATGTATAGCGGCATGGGGTCCAGGCGCCAGTCTTCGAAAATCGGCACCAGTTCGCCGCGCGCCAGGTAGGGCCGGACCATGTATTGCGGCAGCCACAGCACGCCCATGCCGGCCAAGCCGGCGGCCAGGTAGGCATTGCCGTCGTCCACCGCCAGCACGTAGCGCCCGTGCACGTTGACGCTTTCGTCGCCGCGGTGCATGGCGTAGGGGAAGGCGCGGCCGATGCGCGACCACAGGTAGCCGACAATCCGGTGATGCGTGTCTTCCAATTCCTTCGGGTGGGATGGCAGGCCAGCGCGCTCCAGATAGCTGGGCGCGGCATAGACGCCCAGTTGCAGGTCGGCCACCCGGCGGGCCATCAGAGACTGGTTGGTGATTTCACCGCCGCGCACGACGCAATCGACGTTCTCGCCGATGACATCCACGATGCGGTCGCTGACGCCCATGTCCAGCTGGATGTCGGGATATCGGGCGTGGAATGCCGGCAGTGCGGGGATCAGGATCATGCGGGCAAGCGGGCTGGGCACGTCCACGCGCAAACGTCCACGGGGCGCGGCCGAGGCGGCGGATAAGCCGGTTTCGGCATCGTCCATGTCGGCCAGCAATTTGACGACGCGTTCGTAGTAGGCGGCGCCGTCGGCGGTGACGGCGACCCGGCGCGTGGTCCGATTCAGCAGCTTGACGCGCAGGCGCGCCTCCAGTTGCTGCACCAGTTGCGTGACGCTGGTCTTGCTCATGTGCAGCGTTTCCGCCGCCTTGGTGAAGCTGCCGGCTTCCACCACGCGGACGAACGCCTGCATCGCATCGAATCGGTCCATGCCGGCTCCAGGGGGGTGTGCAGATTGTTTGGATTCTACAAACAGTGATGGACAACGTTGCCCGTTTATCGGGCCCGGACCGGTCTTTACAGTGAAGCCATGGTTAATGACGGGCCGTTTCCGGCCCATTGATGGAGCTTACTGATGACTACGCGCAACGTCGTTTTTCCCCCGGGCCGCCAGGCGCTTTACGAACGCAACCGGTATTCGCCGGCGATCCGGTCCAATGGTTTTCTGTTCGTGTCGGGGCAGGTAGGCAGCCGCGAGGACGGCTCGCCGGAGCCGGACCTTCAAACGCAGGTCCGGCGGGCGTTCGACAATCTGAACGCCATCTTGAAAGCGGCCGGAAGCACGTTCGACGACATCGTCGACGTGACGGTCTTCATGGTCAATCCCGCGTCCCAGTTCGAAGCCATCTGGCAGGTGGTGCC
This sequence comes from Achromobacter sp. 18P8.1.1, assembly GCF_057799415.1. Classification (NCBI taxonomy): domain Bacteria; kingdom Pseudomonadati; phylum Pseudomonadota; class Betaproteobacteria; order Burkholderiales; family Alcaligenaceae; genus Achromobacter; species Achromobacter sp. 18P8.1.1. The sequence goes on from NZ_JBYOKH010000005.1 coordinate 143,168, forward strand.
GGAATACTGGGGCAAGGCGCCGCATCCGACCCTGACCGCCGTGGGCGTGACGTGGCTGTACGGTTTCGACTTCGAGATCAAGGTGATCGCGAAACTGCCGGAAGCCGCCAAGGGCTGATCCCGCGGCTTACTTCACGACGTAGTTGTTCGCCTCGTTTTCACCTGCCCATTTACGCAGTGCGGCGATGAACTCCGGGCACACGTTGCCGTCGACGCTGGAACTGACGATGACGCTGTTCTGCATCTGCATCAGCACCTTGCATTCATAGACGCGCGACCGGTTCTGGTAGTGGCCGGTCGTGTTGGTCTGGAAGACGGGGGTGGCGGCGGTGGTGTTGGTGGCGGCGATCATGCCGACAACCTGCTGGCTGGAGCCGGTGGTGACCCATTCCGTGTAGGGCGCGGTCTGATAGTCGGACCACTCCAGCTCGACGGTGTTGCCTACCGTGCGCGTCTTGGACGGTTCGCCAAGGGCCGCGATGGCGTCATTGATCGAGCGGCCTTCCATGTTCTTGGCCACGTTCACGCTGGGCGAGAAGGACAGGCCCGACTTGAACACATTGCCCAACGAGGGCAGCGCGGAACTGCCGCCCGTCGGCATCGGCGCGCAGCCGGCAAGGCTGGCGGCGGCGGCAATCAGGCTGGCTGCTTGCCAGAGCGGTTTGCGGCGAATCGGGGAGGGCTGGGGCGACTTCATGGCGTGCTGTCGATGCTCCGTGGCGGATCGAGGTGGCTCAACGCGTTTTGTTTCTTTTCGTGACAGAGGGCTGTCTGAGCCGCAGACACCGTCTGGTGGCGCATGCACCTGCCGCTGTCGGTCTGCTTTCAGAAAAGTTCGACATTTTTACCGGAAAACGGGGCCAGCAGCCCTTCGCGGCCTGTGAAATTTGTTACGTAATATGCCGGCAGGCGATATTCACAGGGGGACGGACCAGGGGAGCTTCTTGCTAAGATCGTCCCCGCTCTCCACTCGACCCCTGACTCCGACGATGATGTCTGCCCGATTCCTTCCCCTGATCCGTGCCGCGTTCGCCGCTCTTGCTTTGATGGCGGGCCTGGTCTCTCCTGCGGCGCAGGCTGATACGGTCTATGGCGGCGTTGCCACCGACGGCAAGCACAACAAGATTTATTGGGTGATGCCGGAAAAGACGAAGCAGTGGGCCGATATGGGGGCGATCGCCGAGTGCAAGCGAGCGGGCGGCAAGGAATGCAAGGTGCTGACCACGTTCTGGGACAGCTGCATGGTCTATGCGCGCAATTCGCGCCAGGACCTGTTCCCGGGCAACAGCGTGTCGCCGGAAATGGCGGCCAAGAAGGCCATGCGCCGCTGCACGGCAGGCAGCCCGGACGGCAAGTGCCGGCTGACCACGATGCCGTTGTGCGCGGGACCGGCCTATAGCGCCGAAGACCTTGCGGCCCCGAAGCGGGCCAAGCCCGCCGACGTGGAAGCGCTGTCGGCCAAGATGGACAGCCGCGGCTACTGGGGCGCCGTGGCTGAAAACGGCGATGGGGGCATGCTCTATGCGGACGGCTATCCCACCGAAGACGAGGCCGTCACCATGCTGTTGAAGTGGGAAGATTGCAAGGACTGCCGCAAGCTGCTGACCTACAAGGACAGCTGCGTGGGCATGGCCTGGGTCAAGGGCAGCGAAGGCCGCGGCACGCGATTCACGGCGGTGAACACCGATGCGGTGTCGGCGCGCGAGACGTCGCGCACCACTTGCACGGCCAAGACGGGCGCGCCGGCTTGCGTGGCCATGGTGCGCTGCTCGGGCCGCGCCTATATCGACGGTTACCCGGGCGAAGACGTCAAGGCGCAGTAAGCGCTGGCGGCCCAGGCCCGGTCTGGCCGCACCCGGCTCACTTGTCCAGCCAGGGGGCTTCCTTCCACAGCGTCTGGAATTCCGCCTCCCCGGCCGCCAATTCACGGGCGTGGTCGGCGGGGGCCAGGTAGCGCAGCGGGGCGAACATCTCTTTGGCTTTCGCCTGAAACTCCGGGTCGTCTACCGTGCGCTTGACCGCGTCGACGAGCTTGCCGCGCACCTCCGCCGGCAGTCCCTTGGGGGCGGCCAGGCCGCGCAAGGACGCCAGTTCAAAGTCATAACCCTGTTCCTTGAAGGTGGGCACGTCGGGCAGGGCTGCCGAGCGCGTCTTGCCCATCTGTCCAAGGAAACGCAACGGCGTGCCGCCTTTCTGGTACTGCAGCGCCTCGCCGACGTTGATTGCACCGATCATGATCTCGCCGCCCGCCAGCGCGCCGCGCACTTCGCCGGCGCCCTTGTAGGGAATGTGGCTGAGCTTCGTGCTTGACGCCCGTTCGAACCGCAGCATCGCCAGATGGTCGTCCGACCCCGTGCCGGTCGTGCCCACCGTCACCTTGCCGGGGTTCTTCTTGGCGTACGCCGACAGGTCGGCGAGCGTCTTCAGTTCGTTGTCGCGGCGCACGGTGAAGGCGCCGGGATCGTCGATCAGATTGCCCAGCAAGTCATAGCTTTGCCAGGTGAAGTTGGACTTGCGTTCGATGGGAATCGTCAGCAGGTTGGGCGTGTTGATGAAGCCGATGGTGTAGCCGTCGGCTTGGGCGCGCGCCAGTTCGGTGAAGCCGATGGCGCCGCCTGCGCCCGGGCGGTTCAGCACCACGATGCGGGCGTCGTTGCCCAGGTATTTCTGCAGGAACGGCGCCATCATGCGCGCCACCAGGTCAGTGCCGCCACCGGGGCCGTAGGACACGATCAGGTTGATGGGGCGCTCCGGGTAGCCGGCGGCCTGGGCGCTGCCGCCAAAGAAGGCGGCGCCCGACAGCAGGGCGGCGGACGCGGCCAGTGCGCGCAGCATGCGGCGCTTGTTGGGGTGTTGCATGGTGTCTCCTCGGGGGATGGGTCGGCGGCTTGGTGCCGCGCTGTTTTTTAAGGGGGGCAACGCCGTGGTGGCGTTGCGGGCACTGCGTTACTTCAATTTGGCGATGCGCGCCGCGGCGACGGGCCAGACTTCGGGGTTGAGCAATTGCGGGGGGCGCTCGCCGCGCAGCATCGCGATCAGTTGGGTCGCGGACGATTGCGCGACGTTGCGCCGGGCCTCGTGGGTGACGCCTGCGGTGTGGAAGGTGGCCACCACGTTGGGCAGCCCCAGCAACGGCGCATCGCGCGAAGGGGGTTCTTGCTGCCAGACGTCCAGGCCGGCGCCGCGCAGGTGCCCGCCCTGCAAGGCGTCATACAGGGCGGCTTCGTCATGGATGCCGCCGCGTGCGGTCGAGATGAATACGGCGCCCGGTTTCATGGCGGCGAAGGCGCGCGCATCGATCAGGCCGCGCGTGGACGCGTCCAGCGGGCAATGTAGCGACACCACGTCCGATTGCGCCAACAACTCGGCTAGCCCCACCGGTTCGGCGCCGCGGCTGCGGATGGTGTCGGCGTCCAGCAGCGGGTCATGCGCAATTACCCGCATGCCGAAGCCTTGCGCGATGCGGGCGACCCGTGAGCCGATTTGTCCGATGCCCACCAGGCCGATCACCGTGCCATGGATCTCGTGGCCCATCAGGTCTTCACGGGAAAAACCGGTGTCGTTGCGCAAGCGTTGATGCGATTCGACGACGCGGCGCTGCACCGCCAGCAGCAACGCATACGTGTGTTCGGCCACCGACGCGGCGTTGCCGCCCGCCTGGTTCACCACGGCGATGCCGGCGGCCGTGCAGGCTGGCACGTCGACCGTGTCGTAGCCCGCGCCACCCGAAGACACGCAAACCAGATCCGGGCATTGCGAAATCAGTTCCGCGTTCACGAACCAGTGGCGGGGCAGTTCATCGCGGGCGGCGGATACGTGATAGGCGTGGGCGGTCTTCAGGCCGGCCAACGTGCGCGCATCGTCGCCACGCGCCGGCAGCACCGACAAGCCGATGCCGGGCTCGGCGTCGATAAGCTGGTCGAACACCGGGTTCAGCCACAGGTCGAGCCGGCACAGGCGTTTGGGGAAGTCTTGCTGAGAGGAACCGAAATCCGGCATTGCGTGTGGTCTCCGTATAGGCATGGTGTCTTTTGAGGCGACTCTACCCGTGCCAAAACCGGAGATAAAGCGAATAATTTTCGGAGTTAAGGGCGACTTTTAGTAAACAGTTGGCCCGCTCACACCATTCCAGCCGGTGCCTCGAAATCCAGCGTGTCCTGCGCCAGCACGCGCAGGCTTTCCAGCATGGGCCGCGTGTCGTCGCGCCGCCACTGGAAGGTGTAGGGCAGGGGGCGCAGGGGGGCGAGTCCCGGCAGGCGGTGCAGATCGCCGCGCTGGATCAGGATGCGCGCCCAGGCGGTGGGCAGGAAACCCAGCCCCAGGCCCTGGCGCAGCATGCCGGCGATGGCGCCCCAGCTGTTGCAGCATTGGGTGCGGCCGGGCGATACGCCTTGTTCGGTCAGCCAGTCGTCCAGCATGCGGATCACGCCGGAGCTTTGCGGCTGCGTGATCAAGGTCAGCCCCGGAAGGTCGGCCGGGGTGAGCGCCGCCGGGTCGGGCACCGCGCGGGAGGACGCCACCCATTCGAAGTCCGCGCTGCCGATCAGGTGCGATGCGATGGAGGCGCGGGACGACGGGCCGGCGATCACGGCAAAATCCAGATCGCCTTCTTCCAGCCCGCGCTCCACCAGTTCACCCACGCCCACGTACGGTTCCACCAGCAGATTGGGATGCGCGCGCTGGATTTCTTCGATCAGCCGGGGCATCCAGGTGATGGACGTAAGTTCTCCCGCGCCAAACCGGCAGCGCCCGGAATACGTCAGGTTGTTGCTGGCTTGCTGCATGAATTGGTCGGCGTTGCGCAGCAGGTCCTTGGCGTGGGGCACCAGTTGTTCGCCCAGGGCGGTCAGCGTGGCACTGCGCGCGCTGCGGCTGAACACGTCCGCGCCGATGGACGCCTCCAGTTCCCCGATGCGCTTGGACAGCGACGACACCGAGATATTCAGCCGGTTGGCGGCAATGGCGAAGTTCTTGCAGGTGGCGGCCCAGTAGAAGGCTTCAAGTTGTTTAAGCGTCATGGCGGCGGTGGGCGGTGGCAAAAAATAGAGTCGAGGGCGAATAAAAGTGTAATAACCAATATCGATAAAGTCACTTTATTCAAAATGGCGCCGCGCCTATAGTCATCCGCCATTCCCATGACAACAGCGCGGCGGCCCCTGCACAGGCTGGTCGACCGCCGCGAGGAGCCCCAACCCATGCCCGACCCTCTGCGCCATTTGCTCAGCCTGCATGATTTCGAGGCGGCCGCGAAGCGGCGATTGCCTAAGCCGATCTACGCCTATGTGTCCGGGGCGGTGGAAGACGGGCAGTCCGAGCGCGGTAATCGGCAGGCGTTCGCCCAGTTTGGTTTCCGGCCCAAGGTGCTGGTGGATGTGTCCCAACGCAGCACGCGGGCGACAGTGTTGGGCCGCGAATACGCGGCGCCGGTCGGCGTGGCGCCGATGGGCATTTCGGCCCTGTCCAGCTACCGCGGCGACATCGTGTTGGCCCGCGCGGCGGCGGACGCGGACGTGCCGTGCATCATGAGCGGATCGTCGCTGATCCGGCTGGAGGAAGTCATGCAGGCCGCGCCGGGCACGTGGTTCCAGGCCTACCTGCCGGGCGACGACGCGCAGATCGCGGCCTTGATCGACCGGGTGGCGGCGGCCGGGGTGACGACGCTGGTGCTGACGGTGGATACGCCGGTGGCCGCCAATCGCGAGAACAATGTACGCGCGGGCTTTTCGACGCCGCTGCGGCCCAGCGCGGGCCTGGCCTGGCAGGGGCTGACGCATCCGCGCTGGTTGTTCGGCACCTTCCTGCGCACGCTGTGGCGCCATGGCATGCCGCACTTCGAGAACAACTACGCGACGCGCGGCGCGCCGATCCTGTCCGCCAATGTGCTGCGCGATTTTTCCGACCGGGGCCATCTGAACTGGCAGCATGTGTCGGCCATCCGCCGCCGCTGGAAGGGGCTGATGGTGATCAAGGGCATCCTGCATCCCGACGATGCGCGCACGGCGCGCGCGCAGGGCATGGACGGCGTGATCGTATCGAATCATGGTGGCCGGCAGTTGGACGGCAGCATGTCGCCCTTGCAGGCCTTGCCGGCGGTGGTGGACGCTGCCGGCGGCATGGACGTGATGCTCGACAGCGGGGTGCGGCGCGGGTCGGACGTGCTGAAGGCCATGGCGCTGGGCGCCCGTTGCGTCTTCGTGGGCCGGCCTTTCAATTATGCGGCGGCGGTGGCGGGGCAGCGCGGCGTGGCCCACGCCATCGGCCTGATCGTGGAAGAGGTCCGGCGCAACATGGGGCTGCTGGGCGTGGTGGACGTAAAGGCGGTCAACTCGGACTGCATCGTGCGGCTGCCAGGCGCATAGGCCAGGCAGCGGGGGGAGCCGGCTTGGCCTAGAATGCGGGCACCTCTTTCATGCGGCGCTGTCCGCCAAGGATGCCTTGCTTCATCTGCGTAGAACCGTTCTGACGCTTAACCGGCGCGCCCAAGCGTGCGCCGTCGCTGTACTGGGATTGGCCTTGTGGATGCCGGCTGCCGCGCATGCGCAGGCGGCCGCGCCCGCCGCCGCACCCACTTACCTGAAGGCGACCGAGCCGCTTGGCGGTGCCTTCGAACTGGAAGGCTATCCGGCGTCCACGCTGCGGCAGATCAGGTATCGCGGCAAGGCCTACCGGCCGTTGAACGCCTACGAGTTCATCTACGTGAAAGCGCTGGGTCCGACTCAAGAGGGCCAGCCGATGCTGCTGGCGGTGTCCAACGATTTCATGGGCGTGGGCACGATACTGATCGCCGTGCAGAACGACACGCCGCTTGCGCGCGTGCTGAGCCCGACCGTCGATATGCGCGACCCGGACATGGGCCTGGCGCAACCCGGGCGGCAGGACCTGCTGCTGTTCACCGCGGGGTCGCGCGCGCTGGTGACGTCCACGGGACAGGTGCTGTGGTTTGAGCACGCATTGCCGAAGGAATATCAGCGTTCCATTCCGCTTCTGGTGTCGGTGTCGCCAGACAATCGCCATGGCGCGTTGCTGCTGGATAACGAGATCCGATTGAGCAAAGCGGACGAAGGCCCGTATGCCAGCGTGCCGTTTACCAGGGCGATGCAGATCGCCGCCTTCAGGCCCGCTTCGGACGGCAGTTCGGAACTTGCGCGCAAGGCGCTGGCCGAAGGCAAGCGCATTGACCAGCGCCGGCTCTACGCCAACATGAAGGCCGAATGGATCAACAGGAATTTTCGATGGCAGGAAGGCAAGGACGGCTGGCAATTCGTGGGGCAGGGCTTGAAGGCGGTTCCCCTGCCGGTGCAGTCCCGGCAGGAGCGATGACGTGATGAGAACGCCTGTGTTACAGGTTCTGCGCGGGCTTGCCCTTGCGGGTGCCGCGGCGCTTGCCGGGTGTGCAAGCTCGCCCGACGTGTACGAAAAGCATGTCCGGTCCGAAGACGCCAACCCGGCGGATGTGGCGCTGACGCTTGATGTGACATTTGCGCGGGCGCCCGACTACGAGCCCAAGACGAATGAGTTCGGGTCGAAGGTCAAGCGGGTGGAGTATGCCGGCTATCCCAGCCTGGACGTGCCTTTCTACCAGAAGGGCCTGGGCTTCGATCTGGGCGTGCTTGGCGACCCGCGGGCACTGTTGGCCTTGCCGTACCCGTCGCCCACGACCCGGACGACGTCCGCGCAGCTGAAGATCTTTGGCGAACGCCTGGACGCCAACCGCTACCGCTTCGTTGTGCTGCCCCGGCCGGGGTGGAACAGCATGCACAGCTTTCAGGTCGCGTTTGCCATCAATGGCCGGCGTGAGGGCATGACGTTCGCCTACAGCGCGAAGACGGTATGCGAAAGCCGCTTCGACGTGACGACGCCGACGTATGGCTTCGGGATGTCAGTGGCCGCCAGTTTTCCGGGCGGTAAACCCGGATGCCTGAAGGCCTGCGATGCGCGGCCCGGCTACCCGGGCCAGTGCGCGTTCTTCTCGGGCGTCGAATAAGGCCACAGGGCCGCTCGCCACCCGGGCTCAATCCTTCAGGTCTTTGACCGCGCGCTGAATCAACCCCTGCAGCCAGGCCAGGGCGGCATCCGCCGGCGCCCGGCGGCTGCTTACCATGTCGATGCCGAAGGGGCCCGGGTCCACTTCAGGCGGCAAGGGCCGCAGGCTGAGGGCTTGCCCAGCCAATCGCAACGCCGCCCGGCGTGCCAGCGTGGCGATCAAGTCCGTGCCGACCACCGCGTGCGGCAAGGCGACGATATGCGCGAATGTGCAGGCGACGCGACGCTTGCGGCCCAGCCGCGCCAGGCTGGCGTCGATCACGCCGCGGGCCGAGCCGTCATCGCTGGGTACGAACAGCGCGTGGGGCAGCGCCACGTAGCGGTCCAGGGTCAGCTTGCGGCCGCGCAGGCCAGGGTGCTGCTTGTCGGCGATGCAGACAAACGATTCTTCATACAGGGGCGTGACGCGCATGCGCTTGGGCGCGGTGAGGTGGCCCCCGATGGCGATGTCCACGCTGCCGTTGTCCAGCTGTTCATAGATGGTGGCGCGGTCCAGCCGGGCCACGCGGAGATCGGCCGCGGGCGCCTCGCGCCGCAGCCGGGCAACGATGTGCGGCACCAACACGACGTCGGCGTAGTCGCTGGCAGCCAGCGTGAAGCGCCGGCCGTTGGCAGCGGCCGGGTCGAAGCCCGCGCCTTGCTCCAGGGCGCGGCGGATCTGGTCCAACGCGCTGCTGATGGCGGGCATCAGCGCCACAGCGTGGTCGGTGGGCTGCATGCCGTCGGCGGTGCGCACGAAAAGCTCGTCATTGAAGACACGGCGCAAACGGTTGAGCGCGCTGCTGACCGAAGGCTGGGCGCGGTGGATGCGCTGCCCGGCCAGGGTCACGTTGCGTGTTTCGTACAGAGCTTCGAAGGCGACCAGCAGGTTCAGGTCGACAGCAGATAGATTCATGCCATCAATAGTACGAATAACGATTATCGATTTCAACAATTGCACGGCGCGCTTCTACCATGGCCGGCATGGATACAGAAAAGGAACCTGCCATGCCCACCGTGCTCATCACCGGAATCGAACCCTTCGATGGCGAATCGCTGAACCCGTCTTGGGAGGCGGCGCGCCGCCTGGATGGCCAGGAGGTGGCCGGCGCCCACCTGGTGGCGCGCCAACTGCCCTGCGTGATCGGCAAGGTGGTGGGCGTGCTACGGCAGGCGATCGAAGACGTGCAGCCGGACCTGGTGATCTGCCTGGGCCAGGCGGGCGGGCGTAGCGATGTGACCGTCGAACGGGTAGCGATCAACGTGGTGGATGCGCGCATTCCGGACAACGACGGCCACCAACCCATCGACGAACCGGTGGTGGAGGGCGGCCCGGCGGCATATTTCTCGTCGCTGCCCATCAAGGCCATCGTGCGGGACCTGCGCGCGGGCGGCGTGCCGGCATCGGTGTCGCTGACGGCGGGCTCCTACAACTGCAACACCATCTTCTACGGACTGGCCCATTTCATTGCCACGGAGCGGCCCGCGCTGCGCGGCGGCTTCGTGCACGTGCCGTATCTGCCGGAAATGGCGACCCGCCATCCGGGTGCGCCCAGCCTGGCGCTGGACGTGCTGGTGCACGGCGTGAAGATCATGGTGGCGACGTCGCTGGCCGTAACCCAGGACATCAAGGTCGGCGGCGGCGCGCTGCACTGACACGGAGCCATCGACAATGAGCACATTCGCAAGCCCGGACGCCTTTGCGTTGGACGGCGTGACGTTCCAGCATCGGCGGGTATCGGTGGACGGCCTGGGTTATCACGTGGTGGAAGGCGGCGCTGGCCCGGCGCTGATCCTGCTGGCGGGCTTTCCGCAGAGCTGGTACGCATGGCGCCGGGTCATGCCGCTTTTGGCCCCGCATTTCCGCGTGTTCGCGGTGGACCTGCCTGGGCAGGGGGATTCGGACAAGCCGCTGGATGGCTACGATACGCGCACCGCCGGCGAGCGGCTGCGCGCCTTGTTCCACACCATGGGCCTGACGCGCTATGCACTGGCGGGCCACGACATCGGCGCCTGGATCGCGTACCCGTATGCGGCGCGCTACGCCGCCGAGGTCGAGCGCGTGGTGCTGCTGGACGCCAATATCCCCGGGGTGACGTTGAAGCCTGCCATCGAGCTTGGGCCCGACAATTGGAAGAGCTGGCATTTCCTGTTCAACAGCGTGCCGGACCTGCCCGAAGCCTTGCTGGCCGGCCGCGAGCGCATCCTGATCGAATGGTTCTTTTCGCGCAAGACTGCCAACAAGCCCGGGGTTTTCAGCCGTGCAGACATCGACGAGTACGAACGCGTCTATCAAACCTTGGGCGGCCTGCGGGGCATGTTGGGGTACTACCGGGCGGCGGTGGAAGACGCGGCGCAGAACCGGGCGCTGCGCGATACGCCGCTGACGGTGCCGGTGCTGGCGCTGGGTGGCGACCGGGGCAGCGCACCTGATCTGCACCAGGCCTTGAAGCCCTTGGCGCAAGACCTCCAAGGCGGCGTGCTGGAGGATTGCGGCCACTATCTGCCCGAAGAGCAGCCACGCGAACTGGCGCGCCGCATGCTGGCGTTCCTGACGCAGAGCCGCGTCTGATGTCGATGTTCATAGAAAAGGCGGCAACTCGACACCCTTTAGATCAAGACTTCGTGAGATTTGGGTTTATTCACGCTCGCCGATCCAGCCAACCGTACCTGTATCAAATCCAGCAGCGCCCGAACACGCGCAGTCACGGAATGACGATGGCTGTATGCCCCCAGCAGTTGCAGGGGTGCGGGACACAGGTCCAGTGATACCTCCTGCAATCGGCCCGTGGCAAGGTCGTCCTGGCAGGGATAGGCCGCGACAATCGCGAAGCCGATGCCTTGGCGTGCGCCTGCCACTGCCAATTCTCCGCTGTTGACGCGGTAGCGGCTGCGTACCGGCACTTTGACGATATCGCCGGAGGCATCCTGAAACTGCCAGGGCTGGCCCTTCAGCGCACTGAGGGTAGTGATACAGGGCAGGGACTTCAGTTCGCGCACGTGGCGTGGCGTGCCGGTCTTGGCCAGCAAGGAGGGGGCTGCAACCACGATGCTGGGCAGCGTGGCGAGTTCGCGGGTGATGAAGGCGCTGTCCTCCTGATGGCCCCGGTGGAAGACGATGGAAAGATCAACGTCCTCTCGAAGCACTTCCAGGCCGGTCATCCGGGTATCGCATTCCAGCTCGATGCCTGGATGGAGGCTACAGAATTCGGCGAGGATGGGAGCCAGCAGCCTTGGCGCTTCGCCGGGCATGCACATTTTCAGAGGACCACGCAGGTCGCGCTGTACCGCACCTAGCTCTTCCTGCGTGGAGAGCAGGGTGTCAAGCAAGGGCTTGGCGCGTTCATAGAGCAGTCGACCGGCTTCCGTCATACGCAGATGGCGAGTGCTTCGTTCCAACAGGCGTGTGCCGAGTTGACGTTCCAGTGCGGCAACGTAGCGGCTGACGTTGGACGAGGGGATAGCCAAAAGACGCGATGCGCCAGCAAAGCTTTGCTCATCAACGACTGCTGTGTAGACACGGACGGTATTCAGATCGAGGACATCTCGCATTGATTATCCCGATTCAGGTATGAAAGAGTCCCATTTTTACATGCTAGTTCTCTGTCATGGCGGAATTTAAGATGCCATTTTGTTCGATGCGAAGTGGTGAGCCGTGCATCGAGCATCGGTTGGACAGGAGGGATTCACCTTGGAAATTGGAATACTTGGCGGCGGCATCGCAGGCCTGAGCGTGGCATTGGCTTTGCGCAAGCAGGGTTACAACCCTCGGGTCTATGAGCGCCGAGCGGAGCCGGCAACCATGGGGGCCGGCGTGACGCTTTGGCCCAATGCCAGCTTTGTGCTGGAAGAACTGGGGCTGCTGCAAGACATCGACGCCATTGGCGGTCGACCGCTGGTCATGCACCGACAGGACGCTGCCGGCAATGCATTGGGAGGCCTCGATATTGCGTTGCTGGACCGGACGATGGGATACCCGACCTACACGGTGCTACGCCGGCACTTGCAGGAGGTGTTACTCGATCATGTAGCCCGGGCCAGGATACCGGTGGAGTTCGGACACCGGGCGGTGGGTATTGAGCTGGATGCCCATGGCAGGGCTGTGGCCCATTTCGAGAACGGTGCGAGCATCCGCCCGGACCTGCTCATTGGCGCTGACGGTCGCATGGATTCCGTGGCTCGCAAGTTTGTCGCAGGTGACAACACGCCTGTCTATCAGGGCTTCGTGAACTGGATTGGCGTGGCGCAGGGGCAGCATGCGCTGGTGGACGATATTTCGATTCAGGATTTCTGGGGGGCGGGCCAGCGCTTTGGTTGCGTCGCGATTCGACCCCAACTGGTGTATTGGGCTGCAGCCCAGGCTCGGCCCCTATCTGAAGCCATACCGACCGCAGATATACGCAAGGAGGTCGAAGATCTGTTCGCGGGATGGCCCGCACCGATTGCGCATATCATCCGTGCCACCCCCGCAAATGCCATCCGGCTGATAGCGGTGCATGACCTGGAGCCGCTGCATACATGGAGTCGGGCGAATGTTCTGCTGGTCGGGGACGCCGCACACGCGCCGTTGCCGACGTCGGGGCAGGGGGCCTGCCAGGCGTTGGAGGATGCGTGGCATTTGGTCCGGTGCCTGGATGGAGCGAGCGGCCGCCTGGATGAGGCCTTTCGGGCGTTCGCGAAGGTACGCAGCCCCAAAACTGCAAAGCTGGCGGAGCAAGGTCGAGTCTTCGCACGCGGGCTGTTCGCCACCGATCCTGAAACTTGTCGCATGCGCAACGAGCGGGCCAAGGCGTCCGATCCTGTGCGTGACGTGGCGGTCTTGGCCGCAGGATGGGGAGAGGGCCTGCCAATGCCAGGCTGCACCGACAGCACGCCCGCGCAAGGGGTGGGATTCGGCAGCCTGTACCGTATCGAATAACGTGCGCTGGCAATGAGCTTCGAACCTTGGCACGCGCCGCGCGCTATTTTCACATTGCGTATCGGTATTTGTTGAGCGCATGGGCCGCACCTATCCTGTTTTTACCAAACAGACAGGGGCAGCACATGAGCACGCTAGCAAGCACGCGGCTGGATATCCGGCCGCTTTCCGTCTTCACTGGCGCAGAGATCCACGGCGTGGACCTTACCCGGCCATTGAGCGGCGACGAGGTCGACCAGATCAAGGCCGCGCTGCTGCGCTGGAAGGTGGTCTTCTTTCGCGACCAGCACATCGACCACGCGCAGCATCTGACGTTTGCGCAGTATTTCGGGCGGCCGACTTCGGCGCATCCGTACGACGCCAATCCGCCTGAAGGCTATCCGCAGATCCGCACCATCTCGTCCACATCGAAGACCGGCCGCCGCGGCGAGCGCTGGCATACGGACGTGACCGGGGTGGTCAATCCGCCGGCGGGATCCATTCTGCGCGCCGGGCATCAGGTTCCCGCTTACGGCGGCGACACGGTCTTCACCAACCTGGTGGCGGCCTATGAACACCTGTCGCCCGCCTTGCGCGCGCTGGCAGACACGCTGTGGGCACGTCATCAGTTCGGCGGCTACAACGGCGATTTCGATAACCAGACCGTCTACGCGCAACGCGTGCAAGCCAGCCCGCTGGTGTCCGAGCATCCCGTGGTGCGGGTGCTGCCTGAAACGGGCGAGCGCGCGCTGTTCGTGAACCCGGGCTTCACGCGCCGCATCAAGGACGTGAACGAAGAGGAAAGCCGCCACCTGCTGAACCTGTTCTTCGAGGAAATCACCCGGCCCGAGTACACCGCGCGCTTTCGCTGGGAGCCCGGCAGCATCGCCTTCTGGGACAACCGCGCCACGGCGCACCAGGGGCCGGGCGATTTCGCCTATCTGGACGTGGAGCGGGTGCTGTACCGCATCACGCTTGAGGGCGACGTGCCCGTGGGCGTGGATGGCCGGCATTCGAATGCCGTGCTGGGCAAGCCGTTCAGCGCGTTCGGCGTGGACACGGGAGCGGTGGCATGAGCATCAAGCAAAAATGGGCCGGCAAGCGGGCCTGGCGTACCGGTGTGGGCTTGCTGGCGGGCGTGGTGCTGGGTGCAGGGCTGTTGAGCAATTTCGCCGGATCGGCGCCCGTGCCGGGTGAAGACGCCAACCGCTATCCGAACCGGCCGGTCAAGATCATCGTTCCGGTCTCGGCCGGCGGCAGCGCGGACAAGCTGGCGCGCACGGTGGCGCAGAAGCTGGGCGAGAAATGGCACCAAAGCGTCGTGGTCGAAAACCAGCCTGGCGCCAGCAGCGCCATCGGCAACGCGGCGGTTGCGCACGCGCGGGGCGACGGCTACACCTTGTTGCTGAGCGGCGACGCCTTGTCGCTGAACGCCCTGCAGCCGGGCAAGCTGCCTTATGACCCGGGCAAGGATTTGCAGGGGGTGACCAAGGCGGTTGTGAATCCGCAATTGCTGGTGGTGCGGCCAGGGCTGGGCGTGAAGACCTTCCAGGAGTTCGTGGCGCTGGTCAAGCAGCGGCCGGGCGAGATTTCGCTGGCCTTGCCCGGCGGCACCGGCAGCTTGCAGCATTTGGCAGTGGAACTGCTGAACGAGCGTATCGGCGCCAAGACCAATCAGATTCCCTACCCGGGCGGCGGGCCTGCCACGCTGGACGTGCTGGGCGGGCACGTGGACGCCATGCTGATCACGCTGGCCGCGGCCACCGAGAACGTCCGCAACGGCAAGCTGGTGGCCCTGGCCGTCACCACGCCGTACCGGTCCAAGGCGCTGCCGGATGTGCCGACGATCCAGGAGGCCGGACTGCCGGATTACGTGGTGGAAAGCTGGCAAGGGTTCTCGGTGCCGGCCTCGACGCCGCGCGCCATCGTGGACCGCATCAACCACGATGTGGTGGCGGTGCTGCGTGAACCCGAGACTGCGGCGCTGCTGGAAAACCTGGGGTTCACCATTGCAGCCACGTCACCCGAAGCCGTGGATCAGACGGTGCGCGACGACATCGCAACCTACCGGCGCGTGATCGCTTCGGCGGAAGTGAAGCTGAAGTAGCGCGGCTTCGTGTCATATCGTTATATGCGCGGACGCGTCTTCCCCTGGGGACACGACGCCCCGCATATTGATATCTGAAAGTCTTCTTTGTCTTGCCGGCCCGCGGCACGCAGCATGGACCTCCGTTCACTGCATACGACAAGACGACAACATGGCAATCCGCAAGATACCGGGCGCAGCCCGCACCGCAATCGCGCTGGCGCTGGCTTTGGCCGCCGGCTCCGCCCACGCCGACGCCACCCTGGACAAGATCAAGGAACGGGGCACCGTCACCATCGGCGTGTTGGCCAATGGCGGCGTGTTCGGTTCGCTGGACCCCGCCACGCAGCAGCTGGTGGGCTGGAACCCGGAACTGGCGCGTGAACTGGCCCGCGGCCTGGGAGTGAAGGCGGAGCTGGTGCAGGTGCAGACCGCCACCCGCACGCAGTTCCTGATTTCCGGCAAGGTGGACTTGCTGATCGCGTCCATGGAACTGAATCCGGAACGCGCCGAGATCCTGGGCTATGCCCCCACGCCGTTCTTCCGGGTCGGCGGCGCGGCGGCCACCCTGAAGACCAGCGGCATCACCAAGTGGGAAGACCTGCGAGGCAAGCCCGTCTGCGTGTCGCAAGGCAGCAGCTTCGCCAAGCCCCTGTCGGCCGACTACGGCGCCGTGGTCAAGGGCTACAAGAGTTCATCCGATTCGCTATTGGCATTGCGCGGCGGCCAGTGCGTGGCGGCCGTGCACGATTCCACGCTGATCCACCCCTTGCTGCGCAGCAATCCGGAATGGGCCGACTACCACGCGCCCATCGCCACCGAGGTGCTGCCGGCCAATTCCGTCGTGTGGACGCGCAAGGGCGAGGCCGACACCATCGCCGCCGTCGATAAGGTGGTGCAGGACTGGCACCGCACGGGCTGGCTGATCGCCACGGAAAAGCGCTTGGGGCTGGAGCCGGCGCAACCGCTGCTGCAGGAACTGAACGCGAAATACAAGCAAGGCAGCTGAGCGCGGCCACGACAGGAACGGAAAGCAGAAATGAAGCACATCAGCATGAAGACAACAGGATGGAAGACGGCCGCCGCCGTTGCCTTGGCCGCCCTGACCGGATTGGCCAGCAATGCCGCGCAGGCGGACGCCACGCTGGACAAGGTCAAGCAACGCGGCAAGATCGTGATCGGCGTGGACGGGGCCAGCCCGCCGTTCGGCGTCCTGGATCCGGCGACCGGAAAGGTCGGCGGGTTTCAGACCGAACTGGGCGCGGACATCGCAAAGCGCCTGGGCGTGACGCTGGAGACCGTGCCGGTGACAGCGTCCACACGCGTGCAGTTCCTGCAGGCCGGCAAGGTCGACCTGTTGATCGCCAACATCCAGTGGACGCAGGAGCGCAGCGAGATCCTGAGCTACGCGCCCACACCCTATAACCTGGTGGGCGGCGCAGCGATGGTGTCCAAGCAAAGCGGCATCAAGCGCTGGGAAG
This sequence comes from Achromobacter sp. 18P8.1.1, assembly GCF_057799415.1. NCBI lineage: Bacteria > Pseudomonadati > Pseudomonadota > Betaproteobacteria > Burkholderiales > Alcaligenaceae > Achromobacter > Achromobacter sp. 18P8.1.1. The sequence goes on from NZ_JBYOKH010000005.1 coordinate 159,654, forward strand.
ACCTGAAGGGCAAGGTGGCCTGCGTGTCGCAAGGCAGCAACTTCGCCAAGCCTCTGCAGGATACCTATGGCGCGGTGGTCAAGGGCTTGCGCAACATCCCCGAATCGCTGCTGGCGCTCAAGGGCGGCAGCTGCGACGCGTCGGTGCACATCCAGCCGGCGCTGTATGAGACCTTGCACGGCCCGAACGGCAAGGAATGGAACGACTTTGAACTGGCTACCTCCGACCAGTTGATCCCGTCGCCGACGGTCATCTGGACCCGCCGCAACGAGGCCGATACGCGCGCCTTTGTCGACGGCGTGATCCAGGACTGGCTGAAGACGGGCTTGCTGGTCAAGGAGGCCGACCGCTATGGCGTGCCGGCGGACTATCTGAAGCAGGCGACCGCGCAGGCGCAAACCGGCAAATTCGACAGCGCGCCGCCCGAGGCGCAGGCCAAGCCATGACGGCCGGCGTCGCCGATTCCCTGCTGGCCGCCTTGCGTGCCAGGCTGGGGCAAGAATGGGTGTGGACAGGCGCTGACGCCGCGCCGTATCTGACGGACCAGCGCGGCCGCCTGCACGGGCAGGCGCTGGCCGTGGCGCGCCCGGCGGATGCCGAGGAAGTGGCGGCGGTGTTGCGCTTGTGCCGCGCGGCGGGCGTGCCGGTCGTGCCGCAGGGCGGCAATACCGGCTTGATGGGCGGCGCCACGCCCGACGCGGGCGGGCAGGCCGTGCTGCTGTCGCTGGGCCGCCTGAACCGCGTGCTGGGGCTGGATACCGACAACGACACCATCACGGTCCAGGCTGGCTGTGTGCTGGCCGCCGTGCAGGCGGCCGCGCGCCAGGCCAACCGCCTGTTCCCGCTGAGCCTGGGGTCGGAAGGCAGTTGCACCATTGGCGGCAACCTGTCCACCAACGCGGGCGGCACGCAGGTGCTGCGCTACGGCAATACCCGGGAACTGACGTTGGGGCTGGAGGTCGTGACCGCCGAAGGCGAAATCTGGAACGGACTGCGCGGCCTGCGCAAGGACAACACCGGCTATTCGCTGCGGGATCTGTATATCGGCAGCGAGGGCACGCTGGGTGTCATCACCGCGGCCACGCTCAAGCTGTATCCATTGCCCGGCGGGCAGGGCAGTGCGTTCGTCGGCTTTCCGTCCATCGACGCGGCATTGGCCTTTCTTTCGTTGGCGCGCCAGCGCCTGGGCGCGGGGTTGACGGGTTTTGAATTGATCAGTCAGCCCGTGCTGGACCTGGTGGCCAGCCATGTGCCCGAACAGCCGCAGCCGCTGCCGGGCTTGGGCCAGCCCTGGTACGCCTTGCTGGAGGCGGCGTCGGAAACGCCCGACGGGGCAGGCGCCGCCTTGTTGCGGCTGGGGCAGGAGGCGCTGGAGTCCGGCCTGCTGGCGGATGCGGTGATCGCGCACAACCTGCAGCAGTCGGCCGCCTTCTGGCGCCTGCGCGACGAGGCGATCGGGCTGGCGCAGGCGCGCGCTGGTGGCAACGTCAAGCACGACATCTCGGTGCCGATCTCGCGCGTGCCCGCATTCCTGCGCGGCGCCGCCGACGCATTGCGCGCGTTGGACCCGGGGCTGCGGCCGATGGCATTCGGCCATCTGGGCGACGGCAACCTGCACTACAACGTGTCGCACGACCCCTTGCGGCCCGTGCGCCATCTGTTCGAACTGGAAGACCGCATCCACGACCTCGTGCATGCGCAGGCGCACGCGCAGGGCGGGTCGATCAGCGCCGAACACGGCATCGGCCAGGTCAAGCGCGACACGCTGCCCCGTTACAAAAGCCCACTGGAACTGGCCCTGATGCGCCGCATCAAGCAGGCGCTGGACCCGTTGAACCTGATGAATCCCGGAAAGGTACTGTCATGACCGAAACCCTGTTTCCCGGCGTGTTGTCCCGCCGTGCCCGCAGCGCCGAGCTGTCGCCCATTGCCGCGGCCGGCGCCCGCGCCGCGCGTCTGGCGGCCGAGGGCCGCTCGATCATCGTGCTGACCTCGGGCGAGCCCGATTTCGATACCCCGGCCCCGATCAAGGATGCCGCCAGCGCCGCGCTGGAGCGCGGCCAGACCAAGTACACCCCCACCGCGGGCACGGCGGCACTGCGCCGCGCCGTGGCGGACGGCTACCGCGAGCGGCACGGACTGGAGGTCGATGCGTCCAACGTCATCATTTCCAATGGCGGCAAGCAGGTGATCTACCTGGCCTTGAACGCCACCCTGGACGACGGCGACGAGGTCATCGTTCCGGCCCCGTACTGGCCGACGTTCCCGGACGCGGTGCGCATCAACGGCGGCGTGCCGGTGATCGTCGCCACACGCGCCGAAGATGGCTTCAAGCTGACGCCCGACGCCTTGCGCGAGGCGATCACGCCACGCACCAAGTGGCTGATCCTGAACTCGCCCAGCAACCCGACCGGCGCGGTCTATACCGCCGACGAATTGCGGGCGCTGGCGCAGGTGCTGCGCGCCGCGCCGCATGTGCTGGTGCTGTGGGACGAGATGTACGAAGAGATCTGGTTTGGCGAGCCACCCGCGCACCTGTTGCGCGCCGCGCCCGACCTGGCTGGCCGCACGCTGGTCGTCAACGGCGTGTCCAAGGCCTATGCCATGACCGGGTGGCGGATCGGCTGGGGCACCGGCCCAGCGGCCTTGATCCATGCGCTGGAAGCGGTGCAGTCGCAGGTGTCCTCCGGCCCCAGCTCGCTGGGCCAGGCGGCCGCATTGGCGGCCTTGCAAGGCGCGGCGGACGGCTTCGTCGATACCGCCCGCAAGGCCTATGAACGCCGTGCGCAACGGGTCGTGAAGGGCCTGGCCGCCGTGCCCGGCGTGCAGGTGCACGCGCCGCAGGGATCGTTCTTCGCCTGGATCGGCGTGGGCGGGCTGATCGGTGCCTCGCGCCCCGACGGCCGGCGCATCGAAGACGATGGCGACGTGGTGGACTGGCTGCTGGAATCCGAGGGCGTGGCGGTGGTGCGCGGCGCGGCATACGGCTTGTCGCCGTACCTGCGCCTGTCCTTCGCCGCGTCCGACGCCAATATCGACGCGGCGCTGGAACGCATCGGCCGGGCGGTGGCGGTGTTGGCGCTGCCGCAGACGCTGGAGGCCGCCGCATGATCGATTCGGTGTTGCATGCCTGGGTGGCGTTCTTCAAACCCCTGGGCCTGAACTACAGCTTTGTGCAGGACCCGGGCGAACTGTCGGCGTTTGGCCACGGCCTGCTGGTGACGCTGCAGCTGTGCGCGTGGACCATTCCGGTCAGCCTGCTGTTCGGCGTGCTGATCGCGGCCGCGCTGACCAGCGGCCGGCCGTGGCTGGCGCGGCCCTTGCAGGCCTTCGTGGAAGTTACCCGCAACACGCCCACGCTGGTGCAGCTGTACTGCGCGTTCCTGGTGCTGAACATGCTGATCACGCAGAAGCTGGGCGGCGGCAATCCGATCACCCCGTTTGCGTGGGTGGTGATCGTGGTGGCCTTGCACAAGGGCGTGTTCCATGCGGAAGCCCTGCGCGCAGGGATCGAGGCCGTGCCGCAGGTGACGATGGAAGCCGCGCGGTCGCTGGCGTTCTCGCGGCGGCAGATCCTGACGCAGGTGCAGCTGCCGCTGGCGGTGCGCTTTGCCTTGCCGGCACTGGTCAACAATCTGGTGGACCTGGTGAAGATGACCGCCATCGCCTCGGCCATCGCGGTGGGCGACGTGACCTATGAGTCCATCATGATCTGGTCGCACCGCGACAACGTGCTGGAGCTGCTGCTGCTGATCCTGCTGTATTTCGGCTTGCTGACCTGGCTGGTCAGCGTGGCGGGGCGCTGGCTGGAAGACCGTTTGAGGATGCCCGGCTATGGCCAATGATCTTGCATTGCAGGCCGGCCGCGCGCAGGCCTCCGGACGCTTCCTGCCCGCCTTGCTGCGCGACCCGTGGTTCGGGCTGTTGCTGGCGCTGGTGGCGCTGGGCGTCGTGTGGGCGGCGACCGGCACCACGCCCGCCGCCGTGCAGGCGCTGTGGCATTGGTCGCCGGCGTTGCTGCGCGGGCTGGGGATGAACATCCAGATCAGCGTGCTGGCGATGGCGCTGGGCACCCTGGTCGGGCTGGTGGTGGGTGCGCTGTCCCTGTCGCCGTCGCGCCTGCTGCGGCGCCTGACGCGGGCCTACGTGCTGCTGTTTCGCAACGCGCCCATCCTGGTGCTGGTGTATTTCACGACCTATGTGTTCCCGTTCGAGGTGAACTTGGCGGGGTGGTATCTGCCGTTTCCGGACTGGATCAAAGTCGTGATCGGTTTGGGGTTGCCCGCCAGCGCCAACGTGGCCGAGATCTTCCGTGGCGCGATCCAGTCGATTCCGAGCGCGCAATGGGAGGCCGCGCAGTCGCTGGCGTTCAAGCGCACGCAGATCTTCCGGATGATCGTGTTGCCGCAGTGCGTGCGGCGGATGCTGCCGTCCTGGATGAACCTGATGGCCAGCATCACCATGAGCACGTCGCTCGCCTCGCTGGTGGGCGTGCACGACCTGGTCGACACGGCCACCGTCGCCAGCAACACCGTCGCCCGCAGCGACTTCACCATCCTGGTCTATTTCACGCTATTGGCGCTTTTCTTCGCCTATTGCTATCCCATCGCGCGTTGGACGCGGTATCTGGAACGACGCCATGAGCATTATTGATATTTCACCGCTGGTCAGCCTGCGCGACGTCCACCTGGCTTTTGGCGACACCGAGGTGCTCAAGGGCATCGACGTGGAGGTCAAGCAGGGGCAGGCCGTATCCATCATCGGGCCGTCCGGGTCGGGAAAATCGACGATCTTGCGCTGCATCACCGGACTGCTGCGTCCGCAGCGCGGCACGATCCAGGTGGGCGATGTGCGAGTGGACGGGCTGAAGACGGAATCGGACTTCATCGCGCTGCGCAAGCGCGTGGGTTTCGTCTTCCAGCAATACAACCTGTTCCCGCACCTGAGCGTGCTGGAAAACCTGGTGATATCGCCCATCAAGGTGGGCGGTCAGCCGCGGGCCCAGGCCGAGGCGCGTGCACGTGAACTGCTGGCCAAGGTGCGCATGGACCACAAGGAACGCGCCTATCCGGGCGAGCTGTCGGGCGGTCAGCAGCAGCGGGTGGCCATTGCGCGCGCGTTGACGCTGCAACCCGAGCTGATCCTGTTCGACGAGGTGACGTCCGCGCTGGATCCGGAGATGGTGGGGGAGGTGCTGACCGTGATCCGCGACCTGGTGCAGGACGGCCTGACTTGCATGCTGGTGACGCATGAGATGCGTTTTGCCGAAGAGGTCAGCGACACCGTGTACTTCACCGAGGCTGGCCGCATCGTGGAATCCGGGCCCCCGTCGCGCATCTTCGGTTCGCCGCAAAGCGAACGCACGCGTGCCTTTCTGCAACGGTCGTCCGGTGCGGCCGTGGCCCGCCAATCGTCGCCTGACCCTATTGCAAGCTACCTGACATTCGATCCGCTGCGCCTGGCGGTGTGATCCCCACTGGAGTCTGACCATGAGCACTGAATCCGCAATTTCCAAAGAACGCCGCCAGCAGGTGCAAGCGGCGCTGTCCGATATCCAACACCTGCTGGGCGACGGCCCCGTGACCCGAGAGGGCCTGGCCGCGGTGACCGCGCGCCTGGAGCAACTGGCGCAACGCCAGGAACTGTTTCCCGTGTCCGACTTCCCGCCACCCGCACCCGGGCAGGGCGTGGGCGCGTCCACCCGCTACCGGCTGAACCCGGACGATGCGCCGGGCGTGCCGGCGCTGTATCTGAATTCGATCAATCCGGGCAAGACCACGTTGCCGCATAACCATACGACCTGGGCCGCCATCGTGGCGTTGTCCGGGCAGGAACTGAATCGCGTGTACCGCCGTAGTGACGACGGCTCGCAGGAAGGGCGCGCCACGCTGGAGCAGGTGCGCGAGGTGGTGGTGCAACCCGGGCAGTCCGTGTCGTTCCTGGCCGACGACATCCATAGCATTCACGTCACCGGCGACACGCCGACGCTGCATTTCCACCTTTACGGCCAGCCGCTGGAAACATTGTCGGGGCGCATCGGCATCGACCTGGCCACCGGCCAGATCCTGAACTACAACGCCACCCAGATGAAACCCGGCCAAGAGGTGCGCGCATGAGCCTCGACCACGCACAAGTGCAGACCCGGCTGGTGCATGCCGGGTCGCCGGAATTGAAGGGCGGGTCGGGTCCGGTGAACGTGCCGGTGGTACGCACCAGCACCGTGCGCTTTGCCGATACCGCCACCCATGCCGCCCTGAACAAGCAGCGCGCCGCGGGCGATCGCGTGGCGACATACGGGCGTCACGGCCTGGATACCCACCAGGCGCTGGAGGAAGCGGTGGCCTCGCTGGAAGGCGGCTACCGGACCGTGCTGGCGCCGTCCGGCCTGTCGGCGATTGCGCTGGTGCTGTTGGCGACGTTGGCGCCGGGCGACCATGCGCTGGTGGCCGATAGCGTCTATTCGCCCGTGCGCAAGGTCGACAAGTCGCTGCTGCAACGCTACGGCATCGAGGTCGAATATTTCTCACCCGCGCAGGATGCGCTGGAATCGCGCATCCGGCCCAACACGCGGCTGCTGTATCTGGAGTCTCCCAGTTCGCTGCTGTTCGAAGTGCTGGACCTGCCCTCGCTGGCCGCCACGGCGCGACGCCACGGCGTGCTGGTCGCGGCCGACAACACCTGGAGCGGCGGCCTGTACTACCAGCCGCTGGCGCTGGGCGCGAACATCTCGATCCAGGCGGCCACCAAATACCTGGCCGGCCATTCGGACGTAATGATGGGGGTGGTCACCGTCGACAGCGCGGAGCTGGCGCAGAAGATCGGCGTGACGTACGACGCGCTGGGCCTGTCAGTGGGCGCGGACGACGCCTATCTGACCTTGCGGGGCCTGCGCACGCTGGACGTGCGGCTGGCGCGCCATCAAACGAATGCGCTGGCCGTGGCCGAATACCTGGCGCGGCACGCGGACGTGGCGCGCGTCTACTACCCGGCACTGGCGCAAGATCCGGGCCATGCGCTGTGGCGGCGCGACTTCAGCGGCGCAAGCGGCCTGGTGTCGTTCGCCTTCGGCAACCCGGATTCGACGGCCGCATCGCGCTTCATCGATGCGTTGCAGTACTTTTCCATCGGCGCGTCCTGGGGCGGCTATGAAAGCCTGGCGCTGGAGGCTTCGCCCGAGCGTCTGGCCGAACACAGCTTCTGGCAACAGGGCGCGGGCAAACCCTCCGTTGTGCGCCTGCACATCGGCCTGGAAAGCCCATTGGACCTGATCGGCGATCTGGATCGCGCCTTCGCCGCCACCCGCGACGCACTGCGCCGCAGCGCGTGAGGCATATGCAAATAAGCCTTGCGCTTTAGGGTTTCTGGCTATGTAGAAGCAATTACAACCTCTTTGTCCGGTTGTACCCCCGGGTACTAGAATTTGCCTTGTTCCATGGCTGGCAGCAGGGCATGACTCCATTTCTTTCGATTGAATCGGTACAGCTTCCGTTCTTGTCGCGCCGGACGGAAGCGGTCCGGGATTTCTATCACCGCGTGATCGGCCTGGAAGAGGTAGCGGGTGCCGACGACCAGCGCCTGCTTTTTTCGCTGGGCGGAGCGACCTTGTCGCTGTCGCCCGTGGCGGAGGTCAGCCGGGCCGTCAAACCCGATTACCTGGCCATCAATACCCCTGCCTACGACGAGATCCTGGCGCGCTTGCGCCAGGCGGGGCATCACCCTGTCTGTTCGCTGCCCGACGCGCAGCCGCGCGTCATGTACGTGAAAGATCCGTCAGGCAATCAACTGGCCTTTCTGGGCTGAAGGCGCGCGATGAATTTCCAGCAACTGCGGTCGGTGCGCGAAGCCGTGCGCCAGGACTTCAACCTGACCGACGTTTCCGAAAGCCTGCATACGTCCCAGCCCGGCGTCAGCCGCCAGATACGCGAGCTGGAAGAAGAGGTGGGTGTCGACATCTTCGTGCGGTCGGGCAAGCGGCTGATCGGTTTGACGCCGCCCGGTGAGCTGATCCTGCCGCTGGTGGAGCAGATCCTGCAATGCGCCGACAACATCCGGCATGCGGGCGCGGAATACGCCGACAGCCGCAAGGGCGTGCTGTCGATCGCGGCCACTCATTCGCAGGCGCGCTACGCGTTGCCGCCCGTCATCAAGGAATTCCGGCAGCGCTATCCCGACGTGGTGCTGCATCTGCATCAGGGCTCGCCCAAGCAGGTGTCTGAAATGCTGCTGGAAGGCGAGGCCGATATCGGCGTGGCGACCGAGGCCGTGGCGGACTATCCCGGGCTCGTGAACCTGCCTTGCTACCGATGGAGCCACAGCATCATCGTGCCGCGCGGCCACCCGCTGGAGCGCGAGCATGACGGCGTCAGCCTGTCGCAGCTGTCGCGCTATCCGCTCATCACGTATGGGCGCGGCTATACCGGGCGCGCCCATATCGACGAGGCTTTCGCCCGGGCAGGCATCACGCCCGACATCGTGATGACCGCGATGGACGCGGACGTGATCAAGACGTATGTGGAACTGGAACTGGGCGTGGGCATCGTGGCCGCGGTGGCCTGGGACGCCGAACGCGACACCCGCCTGACCGCCATCGATGCACGCCACTTGTTCGAGATCAACCTGACGCGCCTGGCCATCCGCCGGGGCGCCTGGCTGCGCGGTTACGCCTTCCATTTCATCGAGATGTTCGTGCCGACACTGACGCGCGAAGTCGTGGACCGCGAGTTGAAGGGCGAGGCCTGACGCCGGGCCGAACCGCGCGCCGCATATCCATAGACGCATTTCTACGTTGTCCCGTCCGGGGCGCGCACGTAGCCTGGACTTCTCTACATTACAGGAAGTCCAGGTCATCCCATGAGCACCTCTGCCCAAACGGCCGCGCCGGCCCTCAGCAAGCACACCGAACGCGCACGGGCCGTGCGCGCCTTCATCGCCCAGGTCCGGCAACTGGCGCCCGATGCGGCGCAAGCCACGCCCGCGCAACTGGCCCAGGTAGCGACGCTGCTGGAAGCGCTGGGGCAACGCCGCGACCTGTTTTCCGCCGATGCCTTTGCCGTCGTGCCGGGCCGCCCGACCTCGATCTATCGTCTGGCCGAGGACATCGACGGCGGCTATGCGCTGTACCTGTCGCTGGGCGAACCGGGCAAGGCACAGCCGCCCCATGACCATACGACGTGGGCCATCATCGCCGGGGTGAACGGCAACGAGCGCAACGAGGTCTATGCGCGCGCCTCCAGCCAGGATCCGCTACGCGATACCTTGACCCATGTGCGGCGCGTGGACGTCGGCCCTGGCAGTTCGATCGTGCTGGACCCGGGCGACGTGCACACCATCGAACTGGTCGGCGACGAGCCTGGCGCGCATCTGCACTTCTATGGCCTGGCGCTGGACCGGCTGCACGGCCGCGTGGTGTTCGAAAGCACCGCGGGCGGCACGTACCGGACGTTTTCGCCGCCCGCAGCCATCTATCACGCGCGCCTGTCGCCGCAAGAATTGCAGGACGAACTGCGTGGCGAGGCCGAGATCGCCGTGCTGGACGTGCGCGAGGCCGGCCGCTATGCCCGCCGCCATCTGCTGTATGCCGTACCGGCGCCCCTGTGGCGCCTGGAACTGCTGGCCGACCGGCTGGTGCCGCGCCGCGACACCCGCATCGTGCTGGTGGACGACGACGAAACCCAGGCCCATCAGGCTGCGGCCAAGCTGACCCGCCTGGGCTGGACCGACGTGTCGGTGCTGGCCGGCGGGACGGACGGCTGGGAGCGCGCGGGCCTGGAGCTGTTCTCGGGCACGAACGTGCCCAGCAAGGCGTTCGGCGAGGTCATCGAACATGAGAAGCACACGCCCTGGATCGACGTCGAGGAACTGCACGAGCGCGTGGCGCGCGGCGACGATATCGTCGTGGTCGACAGCCGCACGCCTGAGGAATTCCACAACTTCACGCTGCCGTTCTCGCACAGCCTGCCGGGGGCGGAACTGGTCTACCGCATCCGCGAGCTGGCGCCCGATCCCAAGACCTTTGTGGTGGTCAACTGCGCCGGCCGCACCCGCAGCATCGTCGGCGCGCAGACGCTGATCGACGCCGGCATCCCGAACCGTGTCGCCTCCTTGCGCAACGGCACGATGGAATGGCTGCTGTCGGGCCGGGAACTGGCTTATGGCCGCCACGCGGCCTTGCCGGAGCCGGGCGAAGCCGCGTTGGCCGCTGCGCGCGAACAGGCCCGCGACGTGGCGCAACGCGCCGGCATCGGGTATATCGACGCGGCGACGCTCGCGGCGTTCGAGGCGGAGCAGGCGACGCGCACGCTCTACAAGTTTGACGTGCGCACCCGCGAGGAATACGAGACCGGGCATCTGGAAGGCTGGCGCTGGGCGCCGGGCGGGCAACTGGTGCAGGCGACCGACGAGTACCTGGCGACCCGCCGCGCACGCGTCGTGCTGGCGGATTGGGACGGCGTGCGCGCGCTGACCACCGGCGCCTGGCTGGCGCAATTGGGTGCGGTCGAGGTCTATCTGTATCAACCGTCCGCGCTGGCGCCCGTGCAAAGCGGCCCCGAGCCGCGGCGGGTGCTGCGTCATCGGCCGGACGCCCCGGGCCTGCGCGCAGAGGCGCTGCGTGCCGCGCTCGACGCGGACGAGGCCATCGTGTTCGACGTGGAGTCGCGCGTGGCCTATGAACGCGGCCATGTGCCCGGCGCGCGTTTCGCAGCGCCGGACCGGCTGGCGGAATTCCTGTCACCGGACGACCAGCGCACCGTCGTGGTGACGTCGTCGGACGGCGTGCTGGCCAGCGCCGTGGCGGCCGAATTGGCCTGGCGCAGCAAGCGCCCGGTGCAGTACCTGCTGGGTGGCACGCGGGCCTGGAAGGCGCAGGGCCTGGAACTTGCCAAGGGCGCGCAGGGCGTGTTGACCGGCGACGACGACCAAAGCATCAGCCCGTATCTGTTTGACGACCTGTCGGCGCGGGACCAGGGGTTCCGCGAATACCTGGATTGGGAGCTGGGGCTGGTCGCGCAGCTGGAACGGGAAGGCAGCGGCGGCATTCGGCTGATCGCGGCGGCCTGAGCAGGAGCGGATCGGACGGGATGGCCTTGACGCACGCTGTGCGTCAGGGCCATTTTTGCCTGATTATCCAAGGCTGCGGAAAGGGCTAATCTGTGCGTTTCGCCCAGGAGATCCGACATGGCCCCGCTACACCAGGAAGACAAGGACCAAGACATTTACGCGCTGGGAACCCGGCGGGTCAAGCGCCTGGGTTACGGCGCGATGCAACTGGCCGGGCCCGGTGTCTTCGGTCCGCCGCGCGACCGCAACGCGGCGCTGGCCGTGCTGCGGGAGGCCGTGGCCCATGGCGTCAACCATATCGACACCAGCGACTTCTACGGGCCCCACGTCACCAATCAGATCATCCGTGAGGCGCTGTCGCCATACCCGGACGATCTGGTGCTGGTCACCAAGATCGGGGCCCGCCGAGGTGAAGACGCGTCGTGGATACGCGCCGATGGCGCGGCAGAGTTGGAACGCGCGGTCGAGGACAATCTGCGCAATCTGGGGCTGGACGTGCTGGACGTCGTGAATCTGCGCATCATGTTCGGCGTGCACGGGCCGGAGGAAGGCTCGATCGCAGGGCCCTTGTCGGCGCTGGTGAAGCTTCAGCAGCGCGGCCTGGTCCGGCACATCGGCCTGAGCAACGTGACTGCCAAGCAAGTCCAGGAAGGGCGTGCGCTATGCGAGATCGTCTGCGTGCAGAACCAGTACAACTTGGCGCATCGGCATGACGACGCGCTGATCGACGCGCTGGCGCAGGATGGCATCGCCTATGTGCCGTATTTTCCGCTGGGCGGTTTCAGCCCGCTCCAATCCGCCACGCTCACGGACGTTGCGCAGCGCGTGGGGGCGACGCCGATGCAAGTGGCGATTGCATGGCTGCTGCAGCGCGCACCCAACATCCTGGTCATCCCGGGTACGTCGTCGGTGGCCCATCTGCGCGAAAACCTGGCCGCAGCGAAGCTGGCGCTGCCGGATGCGGAGATCCGTGCGCTGGACGGAATTGGAAAAGGCGTGGCGTGACGGGTGGTGGACGGCCGGGGCCGCTAGACCGCTGCCAACAGGTCATCCACATGCACCATCAAGGCTCGGACCTGACGCAGCATCGGATACTGGTGAAGCACGGGCGCCCATTGGGGTGACTCCAGCAATTGCCCCCAGACCGATTCCAGTGCGTCGGGATCGGGCTGCTGCTTGTCCGCCAACCGGCACGCGTAGGCCACGCTGGCCGGCGCAGAGAGCAATTGCATCCGGCTGGCCGCGCTAAGCAGGCGCGGCGCGGTCTCGGCGGGCGCATCGCAGCAATAGAGCACCGTGTTCGCCAGATCGGGCGAATCGGCCGGCAGCGCCCTGAGCGATGCGCCGCGCAGATGCACCACGCCTTGCCGGGTCTGGAACGGATAGACGGCGTTGTCGTCGGCGTGCGCAAGCAGGCGCAAGCCCCGCTGCAGGCGCGGCAGATCCGCTGTTGCCGCGTCGATGGACGCCTTCGCTTCAAGCAGCAGACAGACATCCCATACGTGCGTGGCGGCATCCGTGCGCGTCTGGCGCAGCAGGACGGCGTCCCACTCGCTCTTGGCGCGTTCGGCGCTGGCGGGTATCGATGCCGGCACTAGCATCGACGTCACCACGCGGTAGGGCAGCGGCCCGCCTTCGGCCTCGTTCAGTCGTTGGGACAGGGCGCCCAGTGCCTCTGTGGCCAAGGCTTCTACGGCCGCGCCTCGACGCTGTGCGGCGCAGCCTTGGGCCGCCGCGGTCTGGCTGCCGGAGCGCGGGCCGTGGCGGTCCCATAGGGACTGGTATTGCCGCACCTGTCCATCCGGCTCCAGGACGTCCAGGCGTTGCAAGCGTGCCAGGGCCGGATCGTCAAGCAGGCGGGCCAGCGCGCGTTGCACGGCGGGCTCCACGGTTTTCTCCTGCATGGCGCGAAGCCGCTGCGCGGCCTCGGACAGCGCCGTCCACGACGCCGAGGCCGCGGCGGCCTGCAGCGCCGCCAGAGCGTCCCGGTCCTGGCTCGGCGCCATGCGCTGCAGCTTGGCGGGGTGCGCGATCCCATTGACGGCGGCATGGATCTGGCGGCGGTCCTGATCGGCCGTGGTGGACAGATGTGCGAATTCGCGCACTTGCGGCGCCCCGTGCCGCAGCACGATGGCCTGGAAGGCGGGGTCCCCGCCTTCTGTCCGCATCGCTTCATGGATCAACCTTGCCAGCGCCTGGATGAATCCTTGCTTGGTCGCCGCGTCGGGCTCCGTCCCGGCGGCCAGCGCCAGGCGGGCTTGTTCCACCGTGACAGCAAGCGCGGTCGATGAACCGCCGTTCAGCATCGTTGCCACCTCGGCCAGCGTCTCGGGAACACGGTAGCGGCGGGGGACGGCGCGAAGGATGTCATCCAGCAACGCAGAGGAGGGCGGCAGGGGCATTGGCGGAGGTTCAGGGTCGGCAATGTCCAGCAGTGTCGCATGGCGTCGATTGCACCTGACTGTAAGCTGAATAAGTAATCAGAATATGAAAACAATGTCGTTCGCCTGCGGCGGGCAAGCCGATATCGTCCGGATTCAAACGGCTCGCCCAGTAGCCGAATTCAGGAGAATCCGATGTCCCCACGCAAGCTGCTGGTCGGCACTTTTGCCGCGCTGGCCACTTTCATCGCCTTTCCGGCGACGGCGCAACATGCCAAGTACCTGGTCACGACCGAGTGGCTGGAAAAAAACCTGAACGACCCGAAGGTGCGGGTGGTGGAGGTGAGCGTGAACCCGGGCCTGTACGAACGCGGCCATATCCCAGGCGCGGCGAACGTCAGTTGGCATACGGATCTGGTCGACACCGTGAACCGCGACATTGCCCCGCCCAAGCAGTTCCAGGCGTTGGTGGCGCGCTCCGGCATCAACCCCGACACGACGACCATCCTGTACGGCGACAACAACAATTGGTTTGCGGCCTGGGGCGCGTGGATCTTCGACATCTACGGCATCGACAACGTGAAGATCCTGGACGGCGGACGCAAGAAATGGGAGGCCGAAGGCCGGCCCCTGTCCAACAGCGCCAAGATCCAGGCGGCCGGCACGGCGCAGATCAAGCAGCCCAACGCGGCGCTGCGCGCGCACCTGCAGGACGTCTTGGCGGTGGCCCGCAAGGACAAGGACGGCGTGCTGGTCGACATCCGCTCGGCCGACGAATACAACGGCAAGATCTTTGCGCCCAACGGCGTGCCGGAACTGGCGGTGCGCGCCGGCCACGTGCCGGGGGCGGTGAACGTCACGTGGAGCAAGCTGGTGGCCGAAGACGGCACGTTCAAGTCGGCGGACGAACTGAAAGCGATCTACCAGGCCGCCGGCGTGGATGGCACCAAGCCCATCATCACGTACTGCCGCATCGGCGAACGGTCTAGCCATTCGTGGTTTGCGCTGCGCAAGCTGCTGGGCTACGACGTACGCAACTATGACGGCTCTTGGACGGAATACGGCAATAGCGTCGGGTCGCCCATCAGCAACCCGTCGGGCACGGTGTGGGGCAAGACCTGAGTGAACACCCTACGTTTGGTGTCGGCCGCCACGGTGTTGGCGGCCGTTTTCGTGGCGGCTTGGCTGCTGGCGCCCTTGCCCGAGGGCGGGCGCAACCTGTCCTTGTCCGTCTTGTTGGGCGCGGCGTTCGGCATCGTGCTGCAACGCTCGCGCTTCTGCTTCTATTGCATCGCGCGGGACTTCATCGACAAAAGAGAAACGTCGGGCATGTTCGCGGTGCTGATTGCGCTGGGCGTAGGCACGCTGGGCTATCACTCGGTGTTCGGCGCGTTCCTGCCCGTGCCGTCGCCTGCGCGCCTGCCGCCGGGCGCGCACATCGGCCCGGTCAGCCTGGCGCTGGTGGCGGGGGCCTTTGTCTTTGGCGTCGGAATGCGCATATCCGGCTCTTGCATCAGCGCGCATTTCTACCGGCTGGGCGAAGGCGCGCTGGCCTCTCCGTTTGCCTTGCTGGGCGCGGGTGTGGGCTTCGTGCTGGGCTTTGCAACATGGAACGCGCTCTATCTGGCGTTGATCCAGGAGGCGCCGGTTGTGTGGCTGCCGCAGCGCCTGGGCTATGGCGGCACGCTGCTGCTGCAGGGCGCGCTGCTGGCGGTGCTTGGCTGGGCCGTGATTCGTCGCGGCGGGGCGCAGCCACGTGCGGCCGATGCGGGCGTCTCGCCCTGGCAGTCGGTATTGCGCGACCGCTGGCCGCCCGCGGTGGGCGGCATCCTGGTGGGCTTCATCGGTGTCATTGCCTATCTGCGCATTGCGCCCTTGGGCGTCACGGCCGAATTGGGCAGCTTGGCGCGCACGGCTGCGGCAGGCACGGGCTGGCTGCCGGACCGGCTGGAAGGGTTGGACACGTTCGCCGGCTGCGCAACCGTGGTCAAGCGCATGCTGCTGTCGAACAACGGCGTGTTCGTGCTGGCTCTGGTGGCGGGGGCGTGGGCGGCGGCCTTGGCGGCCGGCGCGTTCCGCCCCAGATTGCCGTCCGTGAAAGACATCGCCCGCAATTTTGCGGGCGGGGTGCTGATGGGCTGGGGCGGCATGACGGCGTTGGGATGCACCGTGGGCACGCTGCTGTCCGGGGTGATGGCAGGTGCGCTATCTGGCTGGGTCTTCGGCGCGGCCTGCTTTGCTGGAATCTGGGCGGGGCTGCGGGTCGTCCGGGCGCCCGCCCAGCCACGCATTACTTGAACATCGCGGCGTTTTCTTCCAGCACGGTGTCGGCACACTGGGCATCCAGGTTGCCGCCGGGGGCGCCGGCCACGCCGATCGCGCCGATGACCGCGGTGCCGGCCTTGACCGGCACGCCGCCGCCCAACAGCAGGAATCCGGGGATGTCGGTCAGGTTGGCCGCACCCGGGTTCTTCTGCGCGTTTTCCATCATGGTCAGCGTCGGGGTCTTGGCGGACACGGCGGTGAAGGCCTTGGCGCGGCTGGCTTCGATGGTGTGCGGACCGGCGTTGTCGGCGCGGGCAAAGGCCTTGAGCAGGCCGGCGCGGTCCACGACCGAGGCGCTCACGTTGTAGCCCTTGGCCTGGCAGGCGGCGACGGTGGCGGTGGCGAGCTTCTGGGCATCGGCCATCGACAGATTGCTTTCGCTCAGCACGGCGGCGTTGGCGGCGCCGGCAAAAGCCAGGGTGGAGATCAAGGTGGCAAGCGTGAAACGGTTCATGGTCTGCGTCCTTTTCGGGAACATTCGGTAGGAGCAGTCAGTGTGGCCAAAACGCGCGCCGGGCGGTATACGCCCGAATACGCGGGCCTCTCCGTAGCGCTACGGAGGGCGCTACGCGGCGGCTAGTCCAGCAAGGTGGCGTACTGGCGGATCAGCTGCGCCAGCGAATCGGCTTCCAGCTTGGCGAAGACGTTGGCGCGGTAGGTTTCCACGGTGCGCGGCGACAGGTCGAACTCGCGCGCGATTTCCTTGTTGCTCATGCCCTGTACGATGCGTTCCAGTACCTCGTGTTCGCGTCCCGACAGCCGTGCCAGGCGTTCGGCGGCGGCTTGGGTCACGGCCAAGCGTTCGCGGCTGGCGATATGGGTGCGGACGGCAGCCTGCACCGCGTCCAGGAACACGTCGTCGTCCACCGGCTTTTGCAGGAATTCCATGGCGCCGCCCTTGAAGGCGCGGCGGCACAGGTCCACGTTGGCGTGACCCGTCAGCATGACCACGGGCAAGTCCGATTGCTCGGCCAGCCGGCTCAGCACGTCCAGCCCGCTGATGCCGGGCATGCGAATGTCCAGCACCACGCAGCCGATGGCGCTCGGGGACAGCTGCGCGAGGAAGGCGAGCGGGTCGCCGAAACCGGTACTGCGCAGGCCCACGCTGCGCAACAGCAGCGCCAGCCCATCGCGCACGGCGTCGTCGTCGTCAACCAGATAGACCTGGGGGGAAAGCGCGTGGGTGTGGGCGTCTGGGGTGGTCATGCGGGGGTTCCCGAGCGTGGCAGGCTGACGGTGAAACAGGCGCCGGCGGGGGCGAGGTTGCGGACGGCGACGCGGCCGTCCATGGAGCCGGCCAGCGTATCGCACAGGGCCAGCCCGAGGCCCATGCCTTGCGGGCGTGTGGTGTAGAACGGCGCGAACAACCGCGGCAACGCATCGGCCGCGATGCCGGGGCCGGTGTCGCTGACGGTGAACAGGTATTCCTCGCCGTCGGCGCGGCCTTCGATCTGGATGTGGCGCGGGCCGTTGGTGTCAGCCAGCGCATCCGCCGCGTTCTGGACCAGGTTGTGCAGGATCTGCTCCAGCGCCACGCGGTCGCCCAGCGGCCGGGCGCCGGGGCTGGCGTTGTGCCAGGTGATGCGGATGCCTTGGCGGGCCAGATCCGGTTCACGCAGGAACCGCAAGGACGCCACCAGCGCGTCCGGGTCCAGCGCTTCGCGCCGCGCGGGCGAACTGGGTTGCACCAGCGCGCGCATGCGGCTGATGATGTCCGCGGCGCGTTTGGCCTGTTCCGAACTGGCCAGCAAGGCGTGGCGCACGGCGGGGCGTTCTTCTTCGTCGTCCAGCAGGCGTCCGGCGGCGCGGGTGTGCGCCAGGATGGCGGTCAGCGGCTGGTTCAATTCATGGGCGATGCCGGCGGCCATTTCGCCCAGCGTGCTCAAGCGCGCCATCGCCGCCAGCCGCGCTTGTTCCTGTTGGCGGCGCGCGTCGGCGCGTGAACGTTGCCAGGCCGCGGCGCCGGCCATCAGCAAGGCACTGGCCACGGCCCACGCCAGCCAGGCCGTCCAGGGCCAGGCATCCGGCGTCAACGTGCGCGTGCTGCGCATCTGGAAGGGCTGGCTGGCCGCGCCCAGCGGCTTTTGCAGCGTCATCGTCAAGCCCGGCGCGTGGTCTGGCTGCTTGTCCAGCAGCGGCAGCGCCGTCTGGTCCACGGTCAGGCTCAGGTTGGCCAAGCCCGGCGGAAAGTCGGCGGCGGGCACCAACTGGCGGGCATCCAGCAGCAGGCTCCAGCTGGATGGCGAAATCAACCAATACCGGGCGGGATCCTCCGGCAAGACGACGGGCCGCCCCAACTGGCGTGCGCGCTCCAGCGCGTCGGACAGGCCAGGCGGCGCGGCCAGGCTCCCGGCCCAGGCGCCGTCGGCCAGATAGCCCAGGCCCAGCAACTGCGGCAATGCCGGTTGCAGGCTGGGGTACAGGCGTTCAGGCGCGGGCGGGTGCGACAGGGCCGCCAGCGTAGCCAGCACGGCTTCGTGCTGGACCGTCTTCTGGCTCAACATGCGCTGGGCGATGCTGGTGCTCTGGAAGAAGCGGTCGTATTGGTCGACGTATTCCTGGCGGGCGATCCAGGCGGCGCCCAGGCAGAACAGGATGAGCCAGCAGAAGAGGGCGCGCGTGCGCGATAGGGGATTCACGCCTGAAATTATGCCTTGCGGCCAGTGCGGACAGGAATCCGTAGGGCTACGGAGGGCTCAGGCGACGCGCTTGCCGGGGTCTGCGCCGGCCGCGGCCTGCGAACTGGCCGATACCGCCATCTGGTACAGCGCGGCCACCAGGTCGGACTGCGTGATGAGGCCGTGCAAGGTGCGCGAGGCATCCAGCACCGGCACGCAGTGCAGGCTGTCGGACATCGGGCGCGCCAATTCGATCACCGGCAGGCCGGGCGTGGCGAAGGGGACTTCGCTGCGCATGCAGTCGGCCACCAGCAGATCCTGGGCGGGAACGCCGTCGACCGTGGCGGTCACGAGCCGGCTCTTGCGCGCCAGCACGTCAGCCTGCGCCAGCATGCCGGCGTAGCGGCCGGCGGAATCCAGCACGGGCAGCGCTTGCAGCCGGTGCTTGTCGAACAGGCGGATCGCATAGTCCAGCGGATCCTGTTCCTGCACCGTGACGACATCGCGCGACATGACGTCCGCACAGGACACGTCGCCGAAGCGCCGCAGGCTGGCGCGCAGTTCGGCTGCCAGCACGATGTCTTCCAGGTCTTCCTTGCTGATGTCCAACAGTTCGCCGCGCTGGGACAGGGCTTCGTCCAGGTCGGCGCGGCTGAAGCCCAGCCGGGCGCTGGGCGCCGCGTCGCGGGTGTGATGGCCAGGGGCCGGATCGGCGTGGCGCCGGGGGTAGTTGCGCTTGAGCGCGCCATTGAACGCCACGGCGATGCACAGCAGGATCAGGGAGTTCAGCCCCACCGGCCACAGCGCGAAGCCATAACCCAGGCTGGCGACGGACGGTCCGCCCAGCACGGCAGTCAGCGCCACCGCGCCGCTGGGGGGATGCAGGCACCGCAGGCTGAACATGGCGCCGATGGCCAGGGCCACCGCCACGGCGGCCGCCAGGCCAGGCACGGGAATCATCTGCGCGCAGAACACCCCGATCAGGGCCGACACCAGATTGCCCGCCAGGATGGACCAGGGTTGGGCCAGCGGGCTGGCAGGCGCGGCGAACAGCAGCACGGCCGATGCCCCCATCGGGGCGATGAACCAGGGGTTGGCGCTGCCCAGCGCGTGGCGGCCCACCCATTCCGTGCAGAACAGTCCCACCAGCGCGCCCACGACGCCATACAGCTTCTCGCGCCGGTTGACGCCGACGGGCGCTGGCGCGAACGAGCTCAGCCAGCGCTTGATTGCCACACCCAAAACGATCTCCTCGCGTGCTTCAAATATGTCGCGGGACGACAATTTATCACGCGCCGGTGGACGGCCCCCGATTCACGCCCGCGTGCCGCGATCAGGCGGCTTCGTCGCCGATGCGTGTCAGCAAGCGGGCGAGCAGGGGCCGCATCGCACGCAATTCTTCCAGATGCGATGCGGACAGGCTTTCGAGCACGCGCTCGGCTTTGGGGGTCAGCACGACCTCGACGCGGCGGCCATCCTCGGGATCGGCCTCGCGGCTGACCAGATCCAGGCGGGCCAGCCGGCCCACCAGTTCGGCCGCCGTGTGCGGGCGGATCAGCAGGCGGTCGGCAATTTCGCCCACATACAGGCCACGGCGCCCGGCCGGGCTCTTGCGGGTGCCCTTGATGGCCAGCAGTGTCTGGTGCTGTTGCGGGGTCAGCGCCAATTCAGCGGCGGCGCCTTCGCTGAAGGCGGCGAAGGTGCGCAATGCGTAACGGAAGTCGGCCAGCAATTCGTAATCGGCGGGCGACAGCGGAGTGGGGGACGGAGACGTTTTCACGAGCCGATTCTAATATATGTCGTGATACGATATAAATAACCTGGCGCAAACGCCGGCGTTTTTTTGTCGCATCCCTCCCTGTATTCCCGCTGTATTCCCGCTTTTTTCCAGAACTTCCGTTTCGCCTATGCCCACCTCTCCCGCATCAGCCCCGGCCGCATCAGCGCCATCGTCCGCCCAAGCGTCCACCCGCCTGGGCGATTTCACCACCGACCGCCGCGTCGTCCTGTTGATGGCGTTGGCCATTCCCGTCGGCCTGGCCAGCGTGGCCGCCGCCTGGGCCTTGCTGCGCCTGATCTCCCTGTGTACCAACCTGGCGTACCACGGCCGCTTCTCGTTCGCCGACTTGCCCATCACGACCGGGGCGTTGGGCTGGAGCTCGGTTTTCATTCCGGTCGCGGGCTGCTTGATCATCGGGCTGATGGCGCGCTACGGGTCCGAGAAGATCCGCGGGCATGGCATTCCGGAAGCCATGGAGGCCATCCTGATCGGCAAGAGCCGGATCCAGCCCAAGGTCGCGATCCTGAAGCCCGTGTCGTCCGCGGTGTCGATTGGGACCGGCGGGCCGTTCGGCGCCGAAGGGCCCATCATCATGACGGGCGGCGCCATTGGCTCCTTGCTGGCGCAGACCATCCACCTGGACGACGCCGAACGCAAGACCTTGCTGGTGGCCGGCGCCGCCGCCGGCATGACGGCCATCTTCGCGACGCCGCTGGCTGCTGTGCTGCTGGCCGTCGAGCTGCTGCTGTTCGAATGGAAGCCGCGCAGCTTCCTGCCTGTGGCAATGGCGGCCTTGGTGGCGGCGGCCACGCGCGCCTTCGCGCTGGACGCCGGTCCGGTCTTCGCCTATGCCGGCGCCTTGTCGTTCACCCCGTGGCATCTTGTGGCCTGCGCGGCGGTGGGCGTATTGGCGGGGTTGGGCTCGGGCGTGCTGACGACGTTGGTGTATGCGGCCGAAGACCTGTTTGAGAAGCTGCCCCTGCACTGGATGTGGTGGCCGGCCATTGGCGGCCTGGCGATCGGCATCGGCGGCTTGATCGACCCCGCCGCGCTGGGCGTTGGTTATGACAACATCCGTCACCTGCTGGCGGGCGATCTGGCGTTCCAGGCGGTGTTGCTGCTGCTGGTGGTGAAAGTGGCGATCTGGTCTATCGCCCTGGGGTCGGGCACGTCGGGCGGGGTGCTGGCGCCGTTGCTGATCTTCGGCGGCGCGCTGGGCGCGCTGGCCACGCCCTGGCTGCCGCAGGCCGACGCCGGTTTCTGGGCCTTGCTGGGCATGGCCGCGATGATGGGCGGCACCATGCGCGCGCCGCTGACCGCCACGCTGTTCGCGGTAGAACTGACCGGCGATATGGGGGCGCTGCTGCCGGTGCTGGCCGCTTGCGTCTTCGCGTATGGCGTGACGGTCTTGCTGTTGAAACGGTCGATCCTGACGGAGAAGATCGCGCGCCGCGGCCATCACATCAGCCGCGAATACCATGTGGACCCGTTCGACCTGGTGCGGGTGTCGGCCATCATGACGCAGGCCGTCGACACGCTGCCGGACACCGCGACGGTGGCGCAGGCCGTCGCGCATTTCACGACGCTGCAACCCGTGCACACCAGCTATCCGGTGGTGGACGCGCAAGGCGTCGTGGTGGGCGAGGTCACGCGCGCCGACTCGCTGGGGTGGGCGCTGAATGCGCAGGACGATTCCCGCACCCTGGCGCAGATGCTGGTCGGACGCGAGCAGGTGATCGGTTATCCCGACGAACTGGCCAGCCGGATCGCGGACCGCATGGCGCTGTCAGGTGTGGGACGCGTGCCGATCGTGGACCGGGCCACGGGCCGTTTGCTGGGCATCGTGGGCCGCAAGGACCTGTTCCGTTCGCGTGCGCGCCGGCTGCGCGATGAAACGGCGCGCACGGCGTACTTCCGCCGCGCGGCTTGAGGGGCTTATCCGCCGCTTGCGGCGCGTAGCTCCCACAGCACGTCCAGTACGTGGCGGGTCGCCTGCTCCACCTTTTCCGCGCGGTGCGCGATGCCCAGCGGGCGCCACAGTGCGGGGCGTAACGGGCGCATGATGATGCGCGGGTCGGGTTGCGGCGCGGTCGCCTCGTGCGGCAGCAGCGTGGCGCCGTAGCCGGCGGCCACCAGGCTTTTGATGGCGTCGTTGTAGTTCAGCTGGATGCGCGCGCGCGGGTTCAGTCCGGCGCCCGCGAACCATTCGCCGGTCTGGCGCGAGAGCCGCGTGGTGGCGTCGTTCAGGATCAGCGGGCGGTCTGCCAGCCAGGCCGGCGTGACGCGCGCCGGTGCCGGCCAGCCGGCCGGCAGGAACGCCATGACCGGATCGCGGCGCCAGGGCTTGAGCACCAGCCCATCGATGGGCGGTTGCGGCAACGCCACCAGTCCCACATCCAGCGTGCCGTCATGCAGGCGTTGCAAGGTTTCCTGAGAGGTCAGCACGGCGACCTGCACGTCGATGCCGGGGTGGTGGCGGCCCAGTGTTTCCAGGGCTTGCGGCAGCAGGTGGGCGATGGCGCCGGTAGAGGCGCCCAGCCGCACGCGGCCGGACAGGCCCTGCACCTGGCGCTGCACGTCGTCCAAGGCCTGGTCGGCTTCGGCCAGCAAGCGGCGCGCGCGCTCCTGCAGGGTTTCGCCGATGGTGGTGGGCCGCACCTGGCCGCGCTTGCGGGTCAGGAGCGGCGCGCCGATGCGGGCCTCAAGATCGGCCACGTGCAGGCTGACGGTAGGGGGCGCCAGGTGCAGGGCGCGGGCGGCATCCGCGAAAGACCCCAGATCGGCAATCGCCACCAGGGTGCGCAAGCGGTCCAGGCTGATTTCGCGCATGGCTTTATCGTTCAGAAAAGATGAATCCAATGATCATGATATTCGACTTTTCTTATGTTGCCTGCGGATCGATGATACGGACTTGCCCCGCTGGGATTGCCAGCGACGGCGCCCGCCACAACCCCACCTCCCGACCGGGACGGAGCACGTCATGACCCATCCTCTTGTCTTTATCGACGGCGACCAAGGCACGACCGGCCTGCAGATCCACGAACGCCTGAACGGTCGCACCGACCTGCGCCTGCTGACGCTGCCCGAGGCCGAGCGCAAGGACCCGCAACGCCGCGCCGAAGCCATCAACGCCAGCGACGTGGCCATCCTGTGCCTGCCCGACGAGCCGGCCCGCCAGGCCGCGGCGTCCGTCGTGAACCCGAAGGTGCGGGTGATCGACGCCAGCTCGGCGCATCGCACCACACCCGGCTGGGTGTACGGCTTTCCCGAGATGGACGCGGGGCAGGCGGACCTGATCGCCCATGCCAAGCGCGTCAGCAATCCGGGCTGCTACCCGACGGGCGCCATCGCCTTGCTGCGCCCCTTGATCCAGGCCGGGCTGGTGCCTGCCGACTACCCGGCCGTGGTGCATGCGGTGTCGGGCTATTCGGGAGGTGGCCGCGCCAGCGTGGACGCCTATGAAGGGCCGGACGGCGCGAAAGGTCCGGCGTTCCAGCTGTACGGACTGGGTTTGGCGCACAAGCACACGCCGGAAATCGAAGCGCATGCGGGCCTGGCGCAACGTCCCGTGTTCGTGCCCGCGTACGGCGCGTTCCGCCAGGGCATCGTGCTGACGATTCCGCTGCAACTGCGCTTGCTGCCGGCGGGCGTGACCAGCCAGCAATTGCATGACTGCCTGCAACGACACTACGCCGGCACGACGCATGTGCAGGTGGTAGACCGCCAGGAAGCCGCGGCGCACACGCATCTGGATCCCCAGGCGCTCAACGGCACCAATGATCTGCGGCTGGCGGTCTATGGCAACGAGCAGCATGGCCAGGTGCTCTTGACCGCGGTGTTCGACAACCTGGGCAAGGGCGCCTCCGGCGCGGCGGTGCAGAACCTGGACCTGATGCTGGCGGCAATGGGGTAGCGCCTGACAGAGCAGGAGCAGGCGGCAAAGGCCTCCCTTAGCCGCCCGCACCGCCTGTCACCACTTCATTTCGCCCTTGGCGACTTTGGCGCTGATGTCCAGCGACGCGGCGGCACCCGCTTTGGGATACTGCGCCTTCATCGCGGCGATCAGTGCGGCGCTGTCGCCGGCCTTCGCGGCTTGCGTGTCGAAGGCGCGGATATAGGCCTGCGTGTAGCGGACGGATTCCAGGTTGAGCGGTGCGCCTGGCGCGTAGTGGCCCGGGATGACCGTGACGGGAGCCAGTTGCTCGATGCGCGCCAGCGTGGCCAGCCAATCTTGATGGGACTGCGGCGTTTGCGTGTCGGCCATCCACACATGCAGGTCGCCGAACACCACCACACCACCTACGACGGCCTTGAGCGACGGGATCCACACGAAGCTGCGATCCGGCTGCGGGCCGTCCAGTCCGGTGATTTCCAGCGTCTGGCCTTCCAGCGTCAGCGTGCGGCCTTGCAGCACTTGCGGGATGACTGCCTTGGACGGCGCATCGGCACCCAGCTTCGGGCCCCAGAACCCGATCTTGGCGTCCACGGTTTCCTTGATGTGGTGCACGGTCGGTTCGGTGGCCACGACGCGGGCGTCGGGGAAGGCCGCCAACACGGTGTCCAGGCCGAAGTAGAAGTCGGGGTCGCCGTGGCTGATGTAGATGGTGGTCAACTTCTTGCCGCTGGCGCGCACCATGTCGACCACTTTTGCGGCTTGCGATTTGCCGAATTGCGCATCGATCAGGATGGCGTCGTGCTGGCCGCTGACCAGCACCGAAGACACCGGGAAGATGGCGTCGTTGCCGGGATTGAAATGGGTCAGCGTCAGGCCGGTGCCGGCGGCGTGGGCCGGGGCGATCAGCGCGGCAAGGGCGGCGGTCTGTAGCAGACGGCGCAGGGCGGGAAGCATAGACATGGCGGGCTCCGGGTGGGAAATAAGAATGGAGCCAGTCTAGTTGCAGGAACTGCGCGTATCTACGCCCTGGTTTGTCAGGGTCTGTTGCATGAATCGATCAAATCATGCCGGGCTGCGGTCGGCCAATGTGTCTTCGACCAGACGGCGCAGCCACATCGTGCCGGGATCGCTTTCAAAGCGTGCGTGCCAGTGCACCGTAACGCATAGCGGCGGCAGGGTGAGCGGCAGGGGGCGGATCTCGAACGCGTTGTCGCGGTTGAACCAGATGGCCGCCCGATAGGGCAGCGTAACGGTCAGGTCGGTACGGCGCACGATCTCGGCGGCGGCGGAAAAGTGCGGCAGTGTCAGGTAGGGCTGGCGGTGCAGGCCGGCTTCACCCAGCACGTCGTCCAGCAGGCGGTGCGCGCTGGCGCGCGAGGCCACCAGGATATGGTCCAGCCGCTTGAACTGTCCGCGGGTCAGGCCGGCCGACAGCACCGGGTGGCCGCGCCGCCCCATGCAGGCGTAACGCTCGCTGAACAAGTCGGCGTGGCGGGTATGGCGGCCCAGGCCCGCCAGGTTGCCGATGGCCAGATCGGCCTCGCCATCCTTCAACGCCTGGGGCAATTGCTCCAGCGGAATTTCCAGCACCTCGACCTGCAGGCGTGGGGCCAGCGCATGCACGCGTTCCATCAACAGCGGCAGGAAGACCATTTCACCGATATCCGACATGGACAGCCGGAAGCGCCGGGTGCTGGTGGCGGGGTCGAAACGCTGCCGCAGGCTGACGGCTTCGGCAAAGCTGTTCATGCCGCGTTCGATCGGGCCTGCCAGCGCAAAGGCGATGGGCGTGGGCTGCATGCCGGTGGCGGTGCGCACGAACAGGGGGTCGTCGAAACGCTCGCGCAACCGGGCCAGCGCATAGCTGACCGCGGGCTGCGTCAGGTTCAGCCGCTGCGCCGCGCGGGTCACGCTGCGTTCATGCAGCACGGTCAGGAAAACCCGCATGAGATTCAAGTCGAAGTCCACGCATGCCCTTGATATCAGTCTGATTTATAAGATAAATAATACCTATAAATTTGACACATAAATAGTTGATTCCTAGACTAATT
Source organism: Achromobacter sp. 18P8.1.1 (assembly GCF_057799415.1). Classification (NCBI taxonomy): domain Bacteria; kingdom Pseudomonadati; phylum Pseudomonadota; class Betaproteobacteria; order Burkholderiales; family Alcaligenaceae; genus Achromobacter; species Achromobacter sp. 18P8.1.1. The sequence continues at coordinate 185,762 of NZ_JBYOKH010000005.1, forward strand.
CCATAGAGCCGCGCCACGCCAGGCAGCGGCCGCACAACCGGGGAAGCGTCGCCATGCATGCGTTGACATTGCCGTCGTTGTTGGTGGAGCAGGGCGCCCGTCTGGGCGATCGCCTGTGGGTGCAGGCGCCGGGTGGGGCCTTGCGCTTCGGCGATGCGCCGGCCCACGCCGCAAGCTGGGCCGCGCGCCTGGTCTCGGCAGGTGTCGGGCGTGGCGACCGTGTCGGCCTGATGGCCGGCAACCGGCACGAATTCCTGTCCATCGTCCTGGGCTGCGGTTGGCTGGGCGCGGTGGTGGTGCCCATCAATACGGCGTCCCGCGGCATGCAGCTGCGGCACATCCTGGCCAATAGCGGCTGCGTGCTGCTGGTGGCGGATGCGGCGTCCTGTCCGGCCCTGTCGGCGCTGGCCGCCATGCCCGCCACAGAACCGGCAGACGCGTTGCGCTTGCGGGCGATCTGGCTGCTGGACGAGGCCTCGCCGGTCAATGGCCTGCCTGCGCCGGCCAGTGCGCCGCCGCCGCCACCCGATGCGCCCCTGCCGCCCGCCGCCGACATCCGGCCCGGCGACATGTTGGCCATCCTGTACACCTCGGGCACCTCGGGGCTGTCCAAAGGCGTGTGCTGCCCGCATGCGCAGTTCTACTGGTGGGGCAGGATCGCGGCCCGCAATCTGGAGATCACCGATGCGGACGTGCTCTACACCAGCCTGCCGCTGTTCCATACCAACGCGTTGAACGCCTGCTTCCAGGCGCTGGTGACGGGCGCATCCATCGTGTGCGACGAACGCTTTTCCGCCAGCCGCTATTTCGACCGCCTGGAGGCCACCGGCGCCACCGTGACCTATCTGCTGGGCGCGATGGTGCCGATGCTGCTGGCGCAAGAGCCACCACCAAAGGAAACCCCGCACCCCACCCCCAAACCCATTGCGCCCCGCGTGC
>NZ_JBYOKH010000006.1:0-174025 GCF_057799415.1 Achromobacter sp. 18P8.1.1
GGGGGGGGGGTGGGGGGGCGGGGGGGGGGGCGGGGGCCGGCCCCCCCCCCCCGCCCCCCCCCCACCCGTCTAAGAGGGAGACTGTCGTGCGTTACCGCACGGTCTCTCATCTGACGACCCAATCGTTATTCGTGACACGTGGTGCGCGTCCTCTCATATCGTAGGATGGGTGGAGCGCGGCACATTCGGCATCAGGATAGTGACGTGCATCGCGCGCAACCCATCATGGGGCCGACGACGGCGCCAGGCCACACGTGCCCTGCGATCAGCATCCTCACGACGCAAGACACCGCGTAAGCTCCCCAAGGCCGCCCGCGCGGCCGGCCGGGGGCGGGCACCGCAAGATCTTCCCACCCACCCCACCGTGCGCAAGGACCTCAAGAACCCCGTCCGTCCCCGCTGACGCCAGATTGCAACTATCAGAGCCCGGCGTGGCGGTGGCCCGGGGTGCGGGGGGCGTCGATCAGCCCGAGGGAATCCGAAGGCAGTTGCCGCAGGCAACAACGAGGATGACAAGGGGGAAGTCCGGAGCGAAGGCTCCGGACCGCAATCGTTGCCCCCCGCGCCCCGGGCCACCGCCGCGCCGGGCGTCTAAAGAACCCAACCTTCAACGCTAAAAAAGCCAAAAAAAACTACTGCGCACTCTCCCCCGGTAACCCATCGCTCACCTCAGCCAGCGCATTCTTCATATCCTCGTAACTGATCACGCGCTCGTTCTGAAAACTCCCGAGGACTCCCCGGCAGCCGTCCACGCCGGACCGCTTCATCTCGTCCATCATGGTCTTCCCTTCGCTCAAGCCCTTCTGATAAAGCGCCTCGTAGCCGCTCGCAGAAAACCCGTATTCCTGCGCGTACTGCGTCAGGTTCTTCTTGGCGGTCGCCTGGTGTTGGGCCAGGTCGGGTTCGGACGCCCCGCAGGCGCGGGCGGCGCCGTTGGAGGCGCCTGCGGCGACGACGAAGGAATCGTATTGGGCCTGTTCGTTCGCGTCCGGGGCCGCCCAGGCCGGGGCGGCGGCGGTGGCCAGGACCCAGGCCAGGCCAGTCAAGATCTTGCGCATCGGTGAATCTCCGCTTGATGCCCGCGCGCCGGTCAACCCGGACGCGGCGGGCGTGGGTTACTACATCATTATGGCAAGCAGCCGTTTCCATGCGGTGATGCGGGGGTGTGGAGTCGTTTCAGACTGTGCATCTTTTTTTCCCGAGCCTTGTCGGGCAGCAGGCAGACCGCACAGGAACTATGATGGAGGTTGTGAGGCGCTCCTGCCTCAATGCAACACCCCTACATCCTGGAGATTTACATGACGATCAAAGTCGGCGACCGCGTGCCGGATGGCACCCTGACCGAATTCATCGAAACCGAAACCGCCGGCTGCTCGCTGGGCCCCAACGCGTTCCAGGTCGCCGACCTGACCCGCGGCAAGACCATCGCGCTGTTCGCCGTTCCGGGCGCCTTCACCCCGACCTGCTCGGCCAAGCATCTGCCTGGCTACGTCGAGCAAGCCGCTGCGCTGAAGGCCAAGGGCGTGGATGAAATCTGGTGCGTGTCCGTCAACGACGCGTTCGTCATGGGCGCCTGGGGCCGCGAACAGAAGACCGACGGCAAAGTCCGCATGCTGGCTGACGGCTCGGCCCTGTGGACCAAGGAACTCGGCCTGGAACTGGATCTGATCGCACGCGGCATGGGCGTGCGTTCGCAACGCTACTCGGCCCTGATCGTCGATGGCGTGGTCAAGCAACTGAACGTGGAAGCGGCTGGCAAGTTCGAAGTCAGCGACGCCGCCACGATGTTGTCGCAAGCCTGATCTAACGTAGTTCCTGTTTTACCGCTCAACGCGGCAGGCTGCCTTTGCAGCCTGCCGTGCTAATGCCAGCAGCGGTTGCCAACGCCATGCTCGCCACCCTCTCTTCTTTCTCGTCGCTGTATTTCGCGACCTTGCTGATGCTTATCGGCACGGGTCTGTTCAACACCTACATGGGCTTGCGCCTGACTGCGCAGTCGGTCAGCGAGGTGTGGATCGGCGTGTTGATCGCCGGCTACTACCTGGGCCTGGTGTGTGGGGCGCGGTTGGGGCACAAGCTCATCATCCGCGTAGGCCATATCCGGGCGTTCGTCGCCTGTGCGGCCATTGCCACCAGCATGATCCTGGCGCAGACGCTGGTCGATTCCATGCCGCTCTGGCTGGTGTTCCGCATCATTTCCGGCGTGGTGATGGTGACCGAATTCATGGTCATCGAAAGCTGGCTGAACGAACAGACGGAAAACCATCAGCGCGGCCGCGTGTTTTCCGTCTACATGGTGGTGTCCGGCCTGGGTACGGTGCTGGGGCAATTGGCGCTGACCGCCTATGCCACGCTGGACCTGCGGCCGTTGACCCTGGTGGCCATGTGCCTGGTGCTGTGCCTGGTACCGATCGCCGTCACGGCGCGCTCGCACCCGCCCACGCCGTTGCCGGCGCCGCTGGACATCCGCTTTTTCATGCGCCGCGTGCCGTTGTCGATGACCGTGCTGTTCGTGGCGGGCAACCTTTCCGGGGCGTTTTATGGCCTGGCGGCCGTCTATGGCGCCAAGCATGGCTTGTCCACGTCCCAGGCTGCGATCTTCGTTGCCGCCGCCGTCACCGCCGGCCTGCTGTCGCAATGGCCGATGGGCTGGCTGTCCGACCGCATCAACCGTGCCGGGCTGATCCGCTTCAACGCCTTGCTGCTGGTGCTGCTGCCCACCGTGATGTGGGGCTGGCTGGTCTTGCCGTACTGGGCCATGGTGGCCTTGTCGTGCGTCTTTGGCGTGTTGCAGTTCACTTTGTATCCGCTGGGCGCCGCGTTCGCGAACGACCACGTCGAATCCGAGCGCCGTGTCAGCCTGTCCGCCGTGCTGCTCATGACCTATGGCGTGGGCGCCTGTATCGGCCCGATGGTCGCGGGCCTGCTGATGTCTTTGGCCGGGCCCAGCATGTACTACGTCTTCATTTCTGCCTGCGCGCTGATCCTGGTCTGGCAGGTGCGTCCCACGCGCGTCACGGGCGCGCATCAGGTCGACGAAGCGCCGACCCATTTCGTGCCCATGCCCGACACGCTGCAAAGCTCGCCCGCGGCGGCGGTGCTGGATCCGCGCGTGGACCCCGAGAACGATATCGCCATGGAAATGGTGCAGCCCGATCCGTCGGCGGCGCCCACACCGCCGGTCGTTGAGCCTGCAGCCGCGGAGGAGCCGACAGCCGCGGAGGAGCCGACAGCCGAGGCTGCGGCAGCCGGTGCTGCGGCAACCGACTCGGGGGCGCCCGAGGCCGAGGACGCCGTCGAACGCGAGCGCCGTACCGGCACCTGAGGCGTGCGCGCCTACCAGGGCGCCATCAGCACGATGGCGGCCAGCGCCAGGGCGATGCCCAGCAGGTTGACGCGGGTCAGCGGCTCGCGGAAGGCCAGGGCGCCGACCAGCGTGCCCAGCGTGATCACGCCCATGTTCATGGACGCGAACACCAGGGCCGGGTGCTCGGGCAATGACTGGTGGGCGCGGATATAGGTCAGGATATTGCCGAAGTTGGCCAGGCCCAGCGCCACGCCCGCCAGCACGTGGCGGCGTTCCCAGCGGATCCGGCGATACAGCAGCACCCCCAGCATCAGCACGCCCGCCAGTATGAAGGCCAGCAACAGGCCGCCGGCAAAGGCGGTGCCGGCGCGGGCGACTTGCTTGAACAGGATGTCGATCACCCCATAACCCGCCCAGACCACCAGGGGCCATAACCAGGCCGCCCGGCTGTCCGCGGACGGTTGTGCGGTGGAGGCAGGGCGGCGCAGCAGGCAGGCCAGCGCGCTGAACGCCAGTAGGATCGCCGCCAGTTTGCGGCCGCTGACGGGTTCGCCGAACAGCAAGAACGCGGCCAGCAGGGGAATGAACAGCGACAGGCGCTGCGCCGCGTCGCTGCGCACAATGCCGGCATGGCGCACCGCAGCCGCCATTGCCAGGAAGACGCTGGGCAGCAGCACGCCCAGGGCGGCCAGCACGGCCCAGGGCGTGTGCGGCGTCACCAAGGTGGACGGATCGGGGCGCAGCACGCCCCAGCAAAGCAGGGCGGCCACCGCGTAGTTCACGGCGACGGCCTGTCGCACGTCCACCTCGTAGCGGCGGGCCAGCTTCAGCAGCACCGCGACGGTGACGCTGCACGTGACGCTGGCCAGCAGATACAGCACGCCAGGCGTCAGCGGCACGTGGCGCCTTCGACGGGCTGGTGATGACGCTGCGAGGCGTCCACCCGCAGCCCCAAGCGTTGCAGCAAGCGCTGGTCGGCTTCCATCTGCGGGTTGGCGGTGGTCAGCAGCGCGTCGCCGTAGAACATGGAGTTGGCGCCCGCCATGAAGCACAGCGCCTGCAACGCATCGTCCATCGCTTCGCGCCCGGCCGACAGGCGGACCGCTGCACGCGGCATGGTGATGCGCGCAACGGCGATGGTGCGCACGAACTCGAACGGATCCAGGGCTTCGACGTTGGCCAGCGGCGTGCCTTCGACCTGCACCAGATTGTTGATCGGCACCGACTCGGGGTAGGGCTCCATGCTGGCCAGCTGCGCGATCAGGCCGGCGCGTTCGCGCCGCGATTCGCCCATGCCCACGATGCCGCCGCAGCACACGTTGATGCCGGCGTCGCGCACGCGGTCCAGCGTATCCAGGCGGTCTTGGTAGGTGCGGGTGGAAATGATCTTGCCGTAGAACTCGGGCGAGGTGTCCAGGTTGTGGTTGTAGTAGTCCAGGCCGGCCTCTTTCAGCTGTTCAGCCTGGCCGTCGCGCAGCATGCCCAGCGTGACGCAGGTCTCCAGGCCCAGCGCCTTGACCGCGGTGACCATCTCGGCCACGGCTTCCAGGTGATGCGGTTTCGGGCTGCGCCAGGCGGCGCCCATGCAAAAGCGCTGCGCGCCGCCTGCCTGCGCGGCGCGGGCGGCGGCAACCACGTCTGCCAGCGGCATCAGCTTGTCGGCGTCCAGCCCGGTGTCGTAGTGCGAAGACTGCGGGCAATACGCGCAGTCCTCCGGACAGCCGCCGGTCTTGATCGACAGCAGGCTGGACAGTTGGATGGTGTTCGGATCGAAGTGGGCGCGGTGGACCTGTTGGGCGCGATGCACCAGGTCCATGAAGGGCAGCTCGTAAAGCGCCATGACGTCGACGGCGCTCCAGGCGGGCGCGGGCAAGTGCTTGGACGTCGTCGGGACGGGGATGTAGGCGGTCTGCATGAACGGGCTCCTGTCGGTCTTTCCGGAAATCGCGCCGCTTGCCGGAAAGCAAGGGCGGGATCGGCGGATCGTAAGAACCTGCGCAGGGTTTGCGCAATGCAGGAGCGGATGCGGAAAATGCAGGGCAGTTAGCGCCAGATTTTCCAGAAATCGAAGATTTTGGACGCTGCCGAGGATTAACGCGGCGTCATCTTCGCTGACGCCGCACCCTCGGATATTTTGATTCCAATTGTAAATGTTGGGCCTGGCACGCTATTCCTTGCCCGGTTTGGCCCGGATGCGCGTCGATTCGTGGCCCGTGATGCCCCGGTCGCGCGCCCAAACGATCGCCGCGCTGCGCCGGTGCACGCCGATCTTGCTGTAGATCGTGGCCACATGGTTGCGCACGGTGTTGCGCGATAACTTCAGGCTCTTGGCGATGCCGTCGTCGTCATGGCCCTGGCATAACAGGCCCAGCACTTCGCGTTCACGGGTCGTCAACTGCGCCAGCTCTGCGACGTCGCGGGTCGCGGGTGCGGGCTCGCGCAGTTGCGCCAGCTTTTCGATGATGCCCCGGCTGAACCAGGACGTGTCCTGCATCACCGCCTCGATCGCGGCAAGCAGTTCGGTCTCGGAGCGTTTGCGTTCGGTGATGTCCTGCATCACGATCAGCAGGCGGCGCTGGCCGCCGATCATCACCGGTTCCGCCGACACCAGGCAGTCCAGCTTGCCGCCGTCCTGCGTGCTTAACGTGGCTTCGCGGTTGCGGGCGCTTTCTCCCCGCTTCAGGCTGGCCGCCATGCCCTCGTAGGGCTGCAGCCCCAAGTCGGTCAGGGCCTGGCCCACGCTGGCTTCAGGCTCGGCCCCGGTGACTGCTGCAAACGCTTCATTGATGTCCAGCACATGCAGGGTGTCGCCTTCGCACACGGCCATCGGCACCGGCGCCAGCAGGAACGCCTTGGAGAAGCGCTCTTCGCTTTCACGCAGCGCAACTTCGGTGCGCTTGCGCGCTTCCAGATCGATGAAGGTGAACAGCATGCAGGGCTCGTCCTGCATATCGATGGGTTGTCCGGCCACCATCACAAACTTCGCGCCACCATCGGCTGTCTTCACCACGCCTTCGCGTTGCGCGATGGTCTGGCCTTCATTCAATTTGGCGACCGCAGCTTCCTTGTCTTCGCCGCCGTCCAGCACGTCCATTTCATACGCCGACTTGCCCAGCACGGCTTCGCGCGTGTAGCCCGTCATCTCCAGGAACCCCTGGTTCACTTTCACGTAGCGCAGATCGGACAGCCGGCAAATCAACGCCGGCGCCGGGTTGGCGCCGAAGGTGCGTTCGAAGCGTTGCTCGGCGTTCAGTTGGGCAGTCTGGTCGTGCAGGATCAGCACGCGGTAGTCGACGCCGTTGTCGCTGTCCAGGTTCAGGCCGCGGGCGCGCAGGTTGCGCAGGAAGTCCTCGTCGTCCTTGCGGCCCAGGTCCACCAGCAGGTCGTCGAACGGTTCGCCGGCTGCCAGCCGGTCCAGGGGATATTGGCGGGCGGCAACGCGATGATGGTTGCGGTAGGTGAGCGTGTAGCGTTTGCGGTAGCCGGCGGGGGTACCGCCCAATTCCGTCAGCGTTTCGACGCCGTGCAGTTCAAGCGCGCTGTCGTTGGCCCAGGCGATGGCGCCGTCGGGTTCGAGCACGATGATGCCTTCATTCAAACCCGCGATGATGCTTTGCAGGTGTTGGCGATGCGCTTGGGGTGTGGCGGCGTTTTCGGTCACGTAGGCCTCTTCGGTTCGCATGCATGAGCACACAGGATGAAGGCGCACGACGCTGCTGTCCAGAGAGCAAAACGGACGAGTCTTCGCGGCGGGGGGGAGGGTAGAGAGTGCGGCGGGCGCAGAAAAGCAAAAAGCTCCGGAATCCGGAGCTTCAGCGATGTGCTGCCATGCGATCAAGCACAAAGTGCTTGGCGGAGCGGACGGGGCTCGAACCCGCGACCCCCGGCGTGACAGGCCGGTATTCTAACCAACTGAACTACCGCTCCGCAGCGGTTTACTTGAACTTCATCACTACACTGCGGTGTCAAGGCAGCTTGGTACTACATGCCAGAAAAAGCTGGCGTCCCCTAGGGGATTCGAACCCCTGTACTCACCGTGAAAGGGTGATGTCCTAGGCCTCTAGACGAAGGGGACCTGAACTGAACAGAACTGCAAAACAACTTTACTACGGTACTGCGTACTGGTGGAGGTAAGCGGGATCGAACCGCTGACCTCTTGCATGCCATGCAAGCGCTCTCCCAGCTGAGCTATACCCCCCAGGGCGCCCTGATGTCTCACACTACAGACAACAAGGTCTCACACTCTATAAAAGCAAAAAGCCCCGAAGACGGAGCTCTTGAAAGACTCAGAGCGAGAGAGCTTTTGGCGGAGCGGACGGGGCTCGAACCCGCGACCCCCGGCGTGACAGGCCGGTATTCTAACCAACTGAACTACCGCTCCGCAGCGGCTTACTCAACTACTTTGTCACTTCAACTGCACTTATCTACTGCTTTACTGCGACCTGCATGCCAGAAAAACTGGCGTCCCCTAGGGGATTCGAACCCCTGTACTCACCGTGAAAGGGTGATGTCCTAGGCCTCTAGACGAAGGGGACTTGGACTTACAAACTACTTTCTTCGCTTTGGGCTGGTGGAGGTAAGCGGGATCGAACCGCTGACCTCTTGCATGCCATGCAAGCGCTCTCCCAGCTGAGCTATACCCCCGTTCTTCTAATCAATTCCTGCTACGTTTTACGATCGAAACACACGTTTTATAGTGCGCTTTTTCGTAGTTCGTTGCCGGTTTTGTTTAGTGCCGTTGGCGAAGAAACGAGATTATGCACGAACAAAATCGGGTGTGCAAGTCGCTTTGCGGCAAAAAGCGTAAAACGGGCAAAAAAACTGGGGTTGGATCGCCTTTTTTGCGCATTTTGTGCGCGATCCGGCGAATTACGGGCCGTGGTCCATTGATGCAGATTCCAAGAAAATCAAAGACTTGTGCAGATGCTATGGTGGGAGTGAATTTTTTTATTCATCATGCGCCTTTCGCGTGAAAAAAATTCGGTCGTATTCACTCGGGTACCTGGCATGAGCACACAGACTTCGTTTCCCACCCGGCCGCTTGGACGCAGCGGCATGGCCATCACGCGTATCGGCCTGGGCGCCTGGGCCATCGGCGGCAATGGCTGGGCGGTGGGTTGGGGGCCGCAGGACGACGCCGATTCCATCGCCGCCATCCGCCTGGCGGTGGACCGTGGCATCAACTGGATCGACACCGCGGCGGTGTACGGGTTGGGGCATTCCGAAGAAATCGTGCGGCGGGCGCTGGCGCAGATGGCGCCCGGCGACAGGCCTTATGTCTTCACCAAATGCGGGCTGACGTGGTCTGCTGAGAACCCGATGGCGACGCCGCGCCGTACGGGCGCACCCGCCAGCATTCGCCGTGAAGTCGAGGACTCGTTGCGGCGGCTGGGAGTCGAACGCATCGACCTCTACCAGATGCATTGGCCGGCGGGCGACGGCACGCCGATCGAGCGCTACTGGCAGGAACTGCTGGACTTGAAGCAGGCGGGGAAGGTCGGCGCCATCGGTTTGTCGAACCATAACCTGGCGCAATTGCAGGATGCCGAAGCGCTGGGCCACGTGGATTCGCTGCAGCCGCCATTCTCGGCGATCCAGCGCGCAGCCGCGGCCGACCTGATTCCGTGGTGCGCGGCGCATGACGTCGGTGTGATCGTCTACAGCCCGATGCAATCCGGCCTGCTGACCGGCGGTTTTTCAGCCGAGCGCGCCCGCGCATTGCCCGCGGACGACTGGCGCGCGCGCCATGCGGAATTTATGCCGCCCAATCTGACGCGCAATCTGGCCCTGGCCGACGCTTTCAAACCCATCGCTGAACGGCATGGCACGACCGTCGCGGCGGTAGCTGCCGCGTGGACGCTGGCGTGGCCCGGGGTGACGGGCGCCATCGTCGGTGCGCGCAGCGCCGCTCAGGTCAACGGGCTGCTGGGCGCTGCGGAATTGGAGTTGGATGGCGACGACCTGGATGCCGTCGCCGAGGCCATCGAATTGACGGGCGCGGGTGCCGGACCGCTGCGCCCGCCGGAAGACAGCGGCAAGCTGCCCGCCAACCTCTTCGCCTGAGTCCCGATCAGCCGCGGCGCGTTTTGCGGCTACTGCCGAAGGCGGCGATCAGCGCCAGGCCCACCAGCGCCAACGCGATCTTGTCGCCGAAGCGCGCGTAGGGCGTCAGGCCCGTCATGCCTTGCACCGACACCGGCAGCACGCCCGCCTGCAAAGGCGCAAGCTGGGCGGCGACATGGCCCTTGGCATCAATGGCGGCGGTGATGCCGGTATTGGTGGCCGTGAGCATCGGGCGAGCGGTTTCCATGGTGCGCAGTCGGCCGATCTGCAGGTGCTGGCGCAAAGCCCATGAATCGCCGAACCATCCCAGATTGCTGACGTTGACCAGGATGGTCGCGCCCGCCTCGCCGTTCGGGCCGGGCAGCAGCGCCGGCAGCAGGTCGGGGCCGAACAGGTCTTCGTAGCAGATGTTGAAGGCAATGTGCTGGCCGCCCACCGCGAAGGGCGTCTGGCGTTCCCCGCCGCGGTCGAAATCGCCCAGCGGGATGTTCAGCATGTCCACGAACCAGTGGAATCCCGGCGGCACGTATTCGCCCCAGGGCACCAGGTGGCGCTTGTCGTAGCGCATGGCGGTGCTACCGGCGACAAGCTGTTCGACCGGCGTATTGCCGTCAAAGCCCATCACGCTGTTGGTGTAGCGGTCGCGGCCATTGACGCGGTCGTGCAGCGGCACGCCCATGGCGATGGTCATGTTGCGTTGCGCGGCCACGCCGCGCCAGGCGTCCCAGACGCGGGGATCCAGCTGGTCCTGGAAGATCGGCAGCACGGTTTCGGGCAGGATCACCAGTTGCGGGGCGGGAACGCCCGCCGCCGGCGGCAGCGCCGTCATTTCCAGGTGGCGCACCAGGCTTTGTTCCAGCAGGGCGGGATCGAACTTTTGCGACTGTTCGATGTTGCCCTGGACCAGCCGCACGTTGAGCGGATCGCCGGTGGGCGAGGACCAGTCCACGCGCGACAGCGGCCAGCCGGCGGCGGCCAGCGCGACGGCGATGCCGGCGGCCAGTGCCTGGCGCGAGTCCATGGCCTTTTTGCGGGACGGTTGCCACAGGCTGGCGATCGCGGCCGCGACGAACGCGGCGACGAACGCCATGCCGTGCACCCCGACGATGGGCGCCCAGCCGGCGATGGGGCTGTCGACCTGCGCGTAACCGATATTCAGCCACGGAAAGCCGGTCAGCAGCACGGCCCGCAGCCATTCGAAGCCTGCCCACAGCGCGGCCCAGGCCAGTGTGGCGGCCAGGATGCGGGAGGGCGGCGCGCCGTTTTCCAGCGGCGTGTAGCGGCGTGCGAGCGCGCTGGCCGTGGCGGGAAACAGCGCCAGGAAGGAAGACAGCGCAAGCACGCCGGCCACCGCCAGCGGCGCGGCCAGATCGCCGTAGCGATGCATGCTGATGAAGAGCCAGTACAGACCCACCGCGTAGGTGACGAACGCGAACAGCCATCCGCGCGCCCAGGCCTGTTTGGCCGACGGGGCAGTGAGGGTGACGCGCGCGGCGATCGCCAGCGCCAGGATCTGCGTGATGGCCAGCGCCCAATCCGGCAAGGGGCCGGGCGCGAAGGTCAGGGCGTGCACGGCGCCCGCCAGCATCAAGCCGGCGGCGCCGCGCAGGAGTCGGCTGCGCGGGGTACGGCTCATGCGTCGTCGGCGGGGCGGGAAGTTTGGGTGGGGGTGTTGCGCTTGACGCGCAGCCAGATGGCGCGGCGGGCGTCGCCGCGCGCCACTTCCATGCGCAGGCCGTCGAATTCGGCGATGTCGCCACGGCGGGGGATGCGGCCTAATTGGCCGCCCATCCAGCCGCCGACGCTGTCGTATTCGTCGTCGGGCAACTGGCAGCCGAACACCTCGTTGAAGTGCGAGATATCCGTGGCGGCCAGCACGCGCCACTGGTTTTCGCCCTCCGGGAAGATCGAGTCTTCTTCGGTTTCGTCGAATTCGTCTTCGATGTCGCCGACGATCTGCTCCAGCACGTCTTCCATCGTGACCAGGCCGGAAATGCCGCCATGCTCATCGATGACGATGGCCTGGTGGTTGCGGCTGGCGCGGAATTCGTGCAACAGCACGTTCAGGCGCTTGGATTCGGGGATGAACACGGCGGGGCGGACCAGCGTGCGCACTTCGATGCCGGGTTCCAGCATGCAGCGCAGCAGATCCTTGGCCAGCAGGATGCCGATGATGTTGTCGCGGTCGCCTTCGTAGACCGGAAAACGCGAATGCGCGGTTTCGATCACCGTGGCCACGAGATAGGGGATGGGCTGGGTGACGTCCAGCAGGTCCATGCGCGAACGCGGAACCATGATGTCGCCGACGGTGCCCTCGGACACGGCCAGCGCGCCCTTGATCATCTTGTAGGACTCAGCGTCCAGCAGGTTGCGGTCGTGCGCGGCTTCCAGAATGGCCTTGATGCCTTCGCGGTCCTCGGGCTCTCGGCGCACAAGGGAAAGCAGGCGGTCTAGAAGGGATTTGGTGGCGGGTTTGGCTGAGCGAGCAGAGGTCGCTTCGGGAGCAGGGTAAGGGTCAGACATCGTCCGGGAGGACAAGTTATGGAGGGGCCAGCATAACCGAAACTGGCTTCCCGTTTGTAACGGGGGCCATGAAAATGGGGCCAATCGACGGCATCTGCGTCTTGCTTGGCGCCATTTTCCTGCAATTTCTAGGGGTAGACCCGAAGTGCCCGCGCCGGGCGCTAGTCTGCCGCGACGTAGGGATCGGCAATGCCCATCTGCGCCAGCGTGGCGGTTTCCAGGGCTTCCATCCGCTTGGCGTCACGCGCCTTGATGTGGTCATAGCCCAGCGAATGCAGGACGCCGTGCAGCGTCAGGTGGGCGGCGTGGTCCAGCAGCGGCTTGCGCTGTTCCCGGGCCTCGCGCACCAGCACGGGCACGCACATGACGATGTCGCCGCGGGCCACGCCCAGGGGATCCACGCCGTACTCAAACGTCAAGACGTTGGTGGCGTAGTCGCGCTCGCGGAAATCCCGGTTCAGGCGGCGGCCTTCGGCGGCGCCGACCAGCCGCAGGCTGAGTTCGGCGGCCGAAAATTCGACCAGGCCGTCTTGCGCCGCGGCGGCCAGGGCGCGTTCAGCCCACCGGCGCAGGCGCCAGCGGGGCAGGCGGGGTTCTTCCACCCCGTACTGGACGGACAGGGACAGCTCAGGCTTCATTTTCGGAGGCGCGATCGTAGGCGTCGACGATGCGGGCGACCAGCGGGTGGCGCACGACATCGCGGCTGGTGAAACGGGTGGTGGCGATGCCCTGGACGTCGTGCAGCACCTTGACCGCATGGGCCAGGCCGCTGTCCTGGCCGCGCGGCAGGTCCACCTGCGACGGATCGCCGGTGATCACGGCCTTGCTGCCGAAGCCGATGCGCGTCAGGAACATCTTCATCTGTTCCGGCGTGGTGTTCTGGGCTTCATCCAGGATAACGAAGGCATGGTTCAGCGTGCGGCCGCGCATGTAGGCCAGCGGGGCGATCTCGATCGTCTGCTTTTCGAACAGGCGTTGCACCTTCTCGAAGCCCATCAGATCGTAGAGCGCGTCATACAGCGGGCGCAGATACGGGTCGACTTTCTGGGCCAGGTCGCCGGGCAGGAATCCCAGCCGCTCGCCGGCTTCGACGGCCGGCCGGGTCAGCACCAGGCGCTGCACCGTGTCGCGTTCCATCGCGTCGATGGCGCAGGCCACGGCCAGCCAGGTCTTGCCGGTGCCAGCGGGGCCCACGCCAAAGGTGATGTCGTGCTTGAGGATGTTGTTCAGGTAGTCGCGCTGGCGCGGCGTGCGCGGGCGCAGGTCGCTGCGCTTGGTGCGCAGCGCGATGCCGTCGCTTTCGTCGTCCAGGGCGGGCAGCGGGTCGGCTTCGCGCGCCGGCTCGTCCTTCTGCTTCTCTTCCAGCCGTCCCACGCCGATCTCGACCAGGCCCAGCTGGATGTCGTCGACGGACAGGGCGCGGTGCACGGCCTGTTCATGGAAGCGTCGCAGCACCCGGCCGGCCAGTTCAGCCTGTTCGCCTTCGATGGTGACGCGGCTGCCGCGGCGCGAGAGCTTGACGCCCATGCCGTCGGCAAGCTGCCGCAGGTTTTCGTCCAGCGGGCCGCACAGATTGGCCAGGTGGGTGTTGTCGCCGTCCAGGTTGACGACGGCGGGCATGCTGCGACGGGCGCGGGAACGGGGAGTGGTCATTCGGCCTCTTGGGGAACGCGGTCCACGTCTGCCACCCGGGCGCGCAACGAATTGGTGTGCGCTTCGGTGATGATGACGTCGACCATTTGTCCGATGAGCCGCGCGGGCGCGGCGAAGTTCACGATGCGGTTGTTCTCGGTGCGGCCCATCAGTTCGTTGGGGTCGCGGCGCGAGGGGCCTTCCACCAGCAGGCGCTGGCGCGTGCCGACCATGTTGCGGGCGATGGTGGCCGCCTGCTCGTTGATCAGCGCCTGCAGGCGCTGCAGCCGGCGCAGCTTGACGTCTTGCGGCGTATCGTCGGTCAGGTCGGCCGCGGGCGTGCCCGGGCGGCGCGAGTAGACGAACGAGAACGAGGTGTCGAAACCGACGTCCTCGATCAGCTTCATCGTCTTTTCGAAGTCTTCTTCCGTTTCGCCGGGAAAACCCACGATGAAGTCGGACGACAGGGTCAGGTCGGGGCGGGCGGCGCGCAGGCGGCGGACCACCGACTTGAATTCCAGCGTGGTGTAGCCGCGCTTCATGCCGGCCAGCACCCGGTCGCTGCCGGCTTGCACGGGCAGGTGCAGGAACGACACCAGTTTGGGCAGGCGGGCGTAGGCGTCCACCATGCGCTGGGTCATTTCCTTGGGGTGCGAGGTCGTGTAGCGGATGCGTTCGATGCCGGGGATCTCGTGCACGTACTCCAGCAGCATGGCGAAGTCGGCGATGTCGTCCGTGCCTTCCATCTTGCCGCGGTAGGCGTTCACGTTCTGGCCCAGCAGCGTCACTTCCTTGACGCCCTGGTCGGCCAGGTCGGCCACTTCGACCAGCACGTCTTCGAAGGGGCGCGAGACTTCCTCGCCGCGCGTGTAAGGCACGACGCAGAAGCTGCAATACTTGCTACAGCCTTCCATGATCGAGACGAACGCGGTCGCGCCGTCGACGCGCGGGGGCGGCATGTTGTCGAACTTTTCGATCTCGGGGAAGCTGATGTCCACCTGGGACCGGCCTTCGGCGCGGCGGCGCGCAATCAGGTCGGGCAGGCGGTGCAGGGTCTGCGGGCCGAACACCACGTCCACATAGGGCGCGCGCTTGACGATGGCCGCGCCTTCCTGACTGGCCACGCAGCCGCCGACCCCGATCACCAGATTCGGGTTCGTTTTCTTCAAGTGCTGCACGCGGCCCAGGTCCGAGAAGACTTTTTCCTGCGCCTTCTCGCGCACCGAACAGGTGTTGAACAGGATGACGTCGGCCTCTTCCGGGTTATCGGTCAGCTCAAGGCCCTGGTCGCCACGCAGCACGTCGGCCATCTTGTCCGAGTCGTACTCGTTCATCTGGCAGCCGAAGGTGCGGATATACAGCTTGCGGGGGGAGCCGGCGCCGGTGTTTTCGAGGGCGTCTGCGAGGGGGGAGGCGGCGTTGCCGCCGTCGGGCGCGTTGCCGCGCTTCAGGGAGGTAGCTTGCATGATGGTCGCCGTGACGGGTGTAGATCCCGGGGGCTGATGGGCTGGAAAGGCGGAATTTTAACCCTTGCGCGAAAATTGTTTCTTGGTGCCGCGGGCGGTCGCCGTTACGATAGCGGTCCGGCCGGCTTTCAGCGGGCGGTAATATTTCTCATTTTCTTTGAGCGGTACCGATGACACCCAATCCCATGACGCCTCCGGTCGCCGCTCCTGCGGCCCCCGCCGCGCCTGGCCTGCCCGTACCGGACGAAGTCCGCAATCCGTTCTCGTTGGCCACCTGGTTGCTGCTGGGCGTTGCCTTGGCTGCCGCGGCCGCTGCCTGCGCCCGCTGGGTGGATCTGCCGCTGGCCATCTGGATCAAGCAGTCGGTGTCCGACGGCGTGAACGAGTCCTTCGAATGGGTGGGGCAAATGGGCGAGAGCGGCCCGTACATCGGCGTGGCGCTGGCCTTTTACGTCGTTGGCCTGATCGGCCTGGCGCGCGGCTGGCGCAACCCCTTGCGCATGAGCTACGCCAGCATGGCGCGCGGCAGCCTGCTGATGCTGTCCACGATGGCCGTGGGCGGGCTGGTGGTGCTGGTGCTGAAACGGTCGGTGGCGCGGGCCCGTCCCGAATTGTTTTTCGAGAAAGGCATCTACGGGCTGGGCGAATCCTTTTCGCGCGTGCAGCAGTTCAATTCCTTTCCCTCCAGCCACACCTACGCCGCGTTCGCCGTGGCGGTCGTCCTGGGCATCCTGGCCCCGCGCTGGCGCGCGGCCTTCCTGCTGCTGGCGGCGCTGGTGGCGATGAGCCGGCTGGTCAATCTGGACCACTACCTGTCCGACGTAATGACCGCAGCGGGCATCGCCGTGCTGGTCGGCCACGTGTTGGCGCCTCGCGTGCTGTGCAGCAAGTACCAATGGCCGCTGCGCGCGCCGTGGCGGTGGTGGAAAAAGGGCTGAACGTCCGCACGAAAAAAAGGGCCGCGATCCATTCGCGGCCCTTTTTTCATGGCGTCGGAGGGGGCCCGCTTTAAGCGAAGCCCACCACCACGCGCCGGTTGGTGCGGCTCTTCTTTTCGATCTTGGTGACGGCGATGGCGCCGATCTCTGTCGTATTGCGCACATGCGTGCCGCCACAGGGCTGGCGGTCGACGCCCGGGAT
This sequence comes from Achromobacter sp. 18P8.1.1, assembly GCF_057799415.1. Lineage (NCBI taxonomy): Bacteria > Pseudomonadati > Pseudomonadota > Betaproteobacteria > Burkholderiales > Alcaligenaceae > Achromobacter > Achromobacter sp. 18P8.1.1. The sequence goes on from NZ_JBYOKH010000006.1 coordinate 16,132, forward strand.
GTCGATGATGCGGATCTTGGCGGTGCCGGCAGGAGGCGCGGCGCCCACCGTGCGGACCAGGTCGGGTTGCGCGGCCAGTTCTTCGGGCGTGATGCCGTTGACCGCGACGTCGAGGCCGCGGTTGATCAGCGCATTCAGCCGTTCGGTCAGATCCGTCTTCTCCAGCGTGGACTCGGGCAGGTCGAAATCGATGCGGGCGGAGTCGGGGGAAATGCTGCACCCGGTCACCGGCGCGGGCACCAGCGAACCCAGCAAATGCAGACAGGTATGCAGGCGCATCAGCCGGTGGCGGCGGGCCCAATTGATGGACACGGTGACGCGGTCGCCGACTTGCGGGGCGGCGTCGCCTTCCAGCACGTGGAGGATACGTTGGCGGTCGTCGGCGTAGACGGTGTCCGTCAGCGTCAGGACGCGGCCGTCCGCCAGGGTCAGCGTGCCGCTGTCGCCCGCTTGGCCGCCGCTGCGCGCGTAGCAGACGGTCTCGTCCAGTTCGATGCCCTCGGGATTCACGGCGATGACGGTGGCGTCGCACTGGCCCAGGTAGGGCTCGTCGTCGAATCGTTTGCGGGTGGCGGGCATAGGGTGGTCTCCGGTTTGGCGAGTTGAATTGTTGTTATCGGGTGGGGTCATGCCAGCGTCTTGACGCCCTGGGGGGTATCGATCTGCGCCCACAGGCGCGGGGTGCCGCTGGCTTGTTCAAGGTCGATCAGGGTGTCTGCGCCCATCCAGGTCAGGCCCTGGCGCAGCAGGCCGGCCTGCGGATGGCTGCCCGTCAGGCGGACCAGCTTCAAGGGTTGGCGCGGCAGGCTGATGCCGGGGTAGGCGTCCACGTCCCATTGGATCAGCGTGGGCAGAAGGCCATCGCCTGCGGCATGGCCGGCTTCGCGCCAGACCGGCAGGCTGCCATCGTCCGGCACCGTCAAGCGCCAGCGCAGGTCGCCCCGGGTCATGGGGATGACGGGCGCGATGCGCTCGGGATGCTCGGCCTGCATGCGGGTCAGGTCCATGGGCGCTTCGACCCGCGCCGCCCAGTGCGCCAGGAACGGCCCCTGTTCCAGGCGTGCGCGCACGTCGCCCTGGTCAAGTCCAAACCAGCGCGCACGCTCGGGCGGCGGCGCATCGGGATCGATGGCGATCACTTCCAGGTAGATGCCGTCGGCCATGCCCAGCACCCGGTTATGGGTGCCCATGCGCGGGTGGACGCCGCCGCCTTGCGGCGCGATGCCCAGAAGGTCTGCAACGTAGTGCGTGCCGCTGGCAAGGTCCGCCGCGGCGATGACGAGATGATCGATGGATAGTTTCATGGTGTTCCTATGGTAGCCAATGCTGGCGCATTCGTACCCGTACACCGGTAAGCGGACGGTCGGTACAGTGGCCGGGTCAGGCGGTGACCGTGATGGCGGCAGTGTCGGACTGGCGGGCTTTGCGCACGCGGATCTCTACATGCTGGTCCAGAGAGACCAGCGCTTGCATCAGCCGCTCCAACGAGACGTTCAGCAACTTGTAGCGCCGGATCTGCGACACCTTGGGCTGGGTCATGCCGGTCAGCGTGGCAACTTCGGTTTGATTCAGGCCGCGTTGGTCGATCAAATCATTGAATTTGATGGCTAATTGGACTTTCGCGGTCAAGTCGGCGGCGTCCTCAAAACCCAGGTCGTATAAGACGTTGCGGGTGCTCGTGCTTGATTGGGTCATCGGGGGCTCCTGTTTGGGTCGTGACGGGTCAACGGCCTGATTGAATGACATACAACTGCATGCCCATGCTTTTTTGAACGGCCACGGGGAATGTCTTGAAGTCTTTCTTGGAGGAGCCTTCCCAATGCAACGCCCTAGGGCAGTCGGTTTTCATGAATATACCTGTTCGGATATATAAGTCAATCTGCCTTCTTGGCGAGAGCGGCCAAGGTAATCGGACATAGGACAATGCGGCTAGTCGTGGAAACCGAGGCCGGCCTCGGCTTTCCACGGGCTCAGAAAGCAAAAAACCCGTCGCAAGCGACGGGTTTTTGTTTGACGCGCGAAGCAGGTCAGGCGACTTCGCCTTCTTCGCCATCCTTCTTGACCGGCTTGATCAGGTCTTCGCGCTTGACGCCCATCCACATGGCCAGCGCGGCGGCGACGAACACCGACGAGTAGATACCGAACCAGATGCCGATGGTGAGTGCCATGGCGAAGTAGTGCAGGGTGGGGCCGCCGAAAAACAGCATGGCCAGCACCATCATCTGCGTCGAACCGTGCGTGATGATGGTTCGCGAGATGGTCTGCGTGATGGCGCTGTTGATCACTTCGTGCACGTCCGCCTTGCGGTACTTGCGGAAGTTCTCGCGGATCCGGTCCATGATGACCACGGATTCGTTCACGGAGTAGCCCAGCACCGCCAGCACGCCCGCCAGCACCGACAGCGAGAATTCCCACTGGAAGAACGCGAAGAAGCCCAGGATGATCACCACGTCGTGCAGGTTGGCGATCACGCCGGCGACGGCGAACTTCCATTCGAAGCGGAAGCCCAGGTAGACCATGATGCCGATGACCACCACCAGCAAGGCCATCAGGCCGTTGTGCAGCAGCTCCTGGCCGACCTGAGGACCGACGAATTCCACGCGGCGCAGTTCGACGCCGGAATCGGCCGTCTTCAGCGCGGCCATGACGGTTTCGCTTTGGGTCGCCGACGTTTGGCCTTCCTGCAGCGGCAGGCGGATCATCACGTCGTGCGAGGTGCCGAAGTTCTGCACCTGGAAGTCGGTGTAGCCCAGCTTGGACACCACGCCGCGCACGTTTTCAAGCTGCGCCGTCTGGGCGTAGTTGACTTCCATGACCGTGCCGCCGGTGAATTCGATCGACAGGTGGAACCCGCGGGTCACGATGAAGAAGACCGCCAGGATGAACGTGACGAGACTGATGATGTTCAGCACCAACGCATGGCGCATGAACGGGATAGTGCGGTGAATCCGGAAAAATTCCATTTTTCGCCTTCGGTTCTTTGCTGTGGCGGACGGCTTGCGCCGCCCGCTTTATGTTCAGTTTGCCTTCGGTTTCCAGATTTCACCGATGGAGATCGTGGTGAGCTTCTTCTTGCGGCCGTAGTACAGGTTGGCCAGGGCGCGCACGCCCACCACCGACGAGAACATCGAAGTCAGGATGCCCAGGCAGTGCACCACGGCGAAGCCCCGGATCGGGCCCGAACCGAAGGCCAGCAGCGCCAGGCCCACGATGAGCGTCGTGAGGTTCGAGTCAAGAATGGTGCCCCAGGCGCGTTCGAACCCCTGATGGATGGCTTGCTGCGGCGTGGCGCCCGCCCGCAACTCTTCCCGTATCCGCTCGTTGATCAGCACGTTCGAGTCAATGGCCATGCCGAGCGTCAGCGCGATAGCGGCGATGCCTGGCAGGGTGAGCGTGGCCTGCAGCATGGACAGCAGCGCCAGCAGCAGCAGCACGTTCAGGGTCAGGCCGACCGTGGAGAACACGCCGAACAGGTGGTAGTACAGGATGATGAAGACGGCGATGGCCAGGAAACCGTACAGCGTCGAATGGAAGCCCTTCGAGATGTTGTCGGCGCCCAGGCTCGGGCCGATGGTGCGTTCTTCGATGATGGACATCGGTGCGGCCAAGGCGCCTGCGCGCAGCAGCAGGGCGGTGTCGGCGGCTTCTTCGGAGCTCATGCTGCCCGAGATCTGCACCTGCCCGCCCGCGATTTCGCTGCGGATGACCGGCGCCGTGACCACTTCGCCCTTGCCGTTTTCGAACAGCAGGATGGCCATGCGCTTGCCGATGTTGTCGCGGGTGACGTCGCGGAAGATGCGGGCGCCCTTGGAATCCAGCGTCAGGTGGACGGCGGCCTGCTGCGTTTGGGAATCGCGGCCCGGCTGGGCGTCTTGCAGGTTTTCACCCGTCAGGACGACCTGGCGGCGGACCAGGATCGGACGGCCGTCGCGGTCGTTGTAGCGCTCCAGGCCGAAGGGCACGGTGCCGCCCAGCAGCGCGGCTTGCGCGGTGGGGGTGTCGTCGACCATACGGATTTCAAGCGTGGCGGTGCGGCCCAGCAGTTCCTTGGCCTTGGCCACGTCTTGCACGCCGGGCAACTGCACCACGATGCGGTCGGACCCTTGTTGCTGGATGACCGGTTCGGCCACGCCCAGTTCGTTGATCCGGTTGTGCAGGGTGTTGATGTTCTGCTTCAGCGCGGAATCTTGCACGCGCTGGACGGCGGCCGGGTTCAGGGCGCCCATCAGCAGCTGCTTGCCGTTTTCTTCGCGTTCGGTGAATTCCAGGTCGGGCAGGCGGGTGCGCAGGGTCGAGATGGCGCGGTCGCGATCGTCCGTGTTGGCGAAGGTGGCGGCAACGCCCATGCCCGAGCGTTCGACGCCGGCCACGTTGACCTTCTGGTCGCGCAGCACCGAGCGCACGTCGGCGGCCAGCGAGTCGTAGCGGGCGGTCAGGGCGCCTTGCATGTCGACCTGCAGCAGGAAGTGCACGCCGCCGCGCAAGTCCAGGCCCAGGTACATAGGCTTGGGGGCGAACCAGCCCATCGCGCGCATCCAGGCGGGCGACGCGGGCAGCAGGTTCAGCGCCACGGTGTAGTGCGGGTCGCCGGCGACGGTGTTCAGGGATTTGTCGATCAGGTCGCGGGCCTGCAATTGCAGGTCGGTCGACGTGAAGCGGGCGCGCACGGTGCCGAGCGTGCCGTTGGTTTCGAAGAAGACCCCTTCATTTGGGATCTTGGCGTCCGTCAGGATCTGCTCGACCCGGCTCAGCATGGCCGGATCCACCTTGATGGTGGCCTTGGCGCTGGAAACCTGGACGGCAGGGGATTCGCCGTAGAAATTGGGAAGCGTGTACAGCAGGCCAATGATGACCGCGATCAGGACCGTAATGTACTTCCAGAGGGGATAGCGGTTCATTGCCGGCTACTTCATGTAAGAGTGATGAAAGGGCCGCCCGAGCGGCAAGCGCAGCGGGCGGCGGTAGGCGCCATCGGACAAAAGAGCCCGACGGGGCTCCTATGGGACGCTTACAGGGCCTTGATGGTTCCCTTGGGCAGCACGGTCGAAACCGACGACTTCTGCATGATCACTTCCACCGGCTTGTCGGCCAGTTCGGAGACTTCAACAGTCACGTAGCTGTCGTTGACCTTGGTGACCTTGCCGAGCATGCCGCCGGCGGTGACCACTTCGTCGCCCTTGGCCAGTGCGGCGATCAGGTTACGGTGCTCTTTTTGGCGCTTCATCTGGGGACGGATCATCAGGAAATAGAGGATCACGAACATCAAGACGATGGGCAGCATGCCCATCAGCGCATTGCCTTCAGGGGCGGCTTGAGCCACGACGAGGCTGGCGGTATCGATAACGGACATTGAATTCTCCTGCGTTTAAGTCTGTTTGGGTTGTTTATTGCCTGGGCTGGCCATGCCCGGATTTTCTATGCCATGAAGGATCATGGCGGGTCACGGCGAGTCACGGCCATACTTTAGCTGTGTTTTTATGCACCCATCCCCGCGCGAGCCATGGATAGGGCAAGCCGACTATTGTATCTATCTTATTGCTGGCCTTTCACTAGGGAGGGATCCCAATCAATGGGGGCGAATCCAGGATAGAAAAGCCCCTAACTGAAAAAAGGGTTCTCGGCGCTCAGGCTTGCTGCCCCGGGGGGATGCATTTACCGCCGGTCAACCCGGCGGTAAATGGGCCCCGGATCACTCGATGCCGCGGGCGCGGTCGGCGGCGAATTGGGCGCGCCAGGCGTCGAAGCGGCCTTCGGCGATGGCTTCGCGCATTTCCTTCATGATGGTCAGGTAGAAATGCAGGTTGTGCAGCGTATTGAGCCGTGCGCCGGTGATTTCGTTGGCGCGCTGCAGGTGGTGCAGGTAGGCGCGCGAGAAATTGGCGCAGGTGTGGCATGCGCAGCTGGGGTCCAGCGGACGGGTGTCGTCGCGGTACTTGGCGTTGCGGATCTTGACGTCGCCGAAGCGGGTGAACAGCCAGCCGTTGCGGGCGTTGCGGGTGGGCATGACGCAGTCGAACATGTCCACGCCGCGCGAGACGCCTTCGACCAGGTCTTCCGGCGTGCCCACGCCCATCAGGTAGCGGGGCGCCTGGGCCGGCAGCTTGGGCGTCACGTGCGCCAGGATGCGCATCATGTCTTCCTTGGGCTCGCCCACCGACAGGCCGCCGATGGCGTACCCATGGAAGCCGATGTCCTGCAGGCCGGCCAGGGATTCGTCGCGCAGCGCTTCGTACATGCCGCCCTGGACGATGCCGAAGAGCGCGTTGGGGTTGCCCAAGCGGTCGAATTCCTCGCGCGAGCGGCGCGCCCAGCGCAATGACATGCGCATCGAGCGGGCGGCTTCTTCCACCGTGGCGGGGCGGCCGTCGATCTCATAGGGCGTGCATTCGTCGAACACCATGACGATGTCGGAATTCAGCGAGCGCTGGATGCGCATGGATTCTTCCGGCGTCAGGAACAGGCGCGCGCCGTCGATGGGCGAGGCGAACTTCACGCCTTCCTCGGTGATCTTGCGCATGCCTTGCAGGCTGAACACCTGGAAACCGCCGGAATCGGTCAGGATCGGCTTGTCCCACTGCATGAAGCCGTGCAGGCCGCCATGCTTTTCCATGATTTCCGTGCCCGGGCGCAGCCACAGGTGGAACGTGTTGCCCAGCACGATCTGCGAGCCGATCTCTTTGAGCTCGTGCGGCATCATGGCTTTGACGCTGCCATAGGTGCCGACAGGCATGAAGATGGGGGTTTCGACCACGCCGTGGTTCAGCGTGATGCGGCCGCGGCGGGCGCCGCCGTCAGTGGCGAGCAGTTCGAAGTTCAGTCCGGTCATGAGGCAGGGGATTCAATGAACATGGCGTCGCCATAGCTGAAGAAGCGGTAGCGCTGGGCTACCGCATGGGCGTAGGCGCGGCGGATCGGCTCGACGCCGGCCAGCGCCGACACCAGCATCAGCAGGGTCGACTGGGGAAGGTGGAAGTTGGTGACCAGCGCGTCCACGACGCGGTACTGGTAGCCCGGGGTGATGAACAGGCGCGTGTCGCCCTGGGCGGCGGCCAGCGGCAGCCCGGGGGCCGTGCGGCCTTCGGTCTGGGCGGCGGCGGATTCCAGGGCGCGCACGCTGGTCGTGCCGACGGCGATCACGCGGCCGCCGCGGGCGCGGGCGGCGGCGATGGCATCCACCGTGGCTTGCGGCACCGTGAACCATTCGGCGTGCATGATGTGGTCGGCCAGGTTGTCCACGCGCACCGGCTGGAACGTGCCCGCGCCCACGTGCAGCGTGACGAACGCGCGCTCCACGCCCAGGTCGGCCAGGCGGTCCAGGGTAGGCTGGTCGAAGTGCAGGCCGGCGGTGGGCGCCGCCACGGCGCCGGGTTCGCGGGCGTAGACGGTCTGATAGCGGTCGTCGTCGCCGGCGTCGGCCGCGTGCGTGATGTAGGGCGGAAGCGGCGTGGCGCCGTGGGCGTCCAGCAAGTCCAGCACGGGGCCGGGGAAGCGGATGTCGAACAGTTCGCCCTCGCGGCCCAGCACCGTGGCGTCGAAGGCGTCGGCCAGGCGCAGCACCATGCCGGGGCCGGGCGATTTACTGGCGCGCACATGGGCCAGGACCCGGTCGGTCTCGGTGATGCGTTCGACCAGGACCTCGATCTTGCCGCCGGTGATCTTGTGGCCCGGCAGGCGGGCCTTGATGACGCGGGTGTCATTGAAGATAAGCAGGTCGCCCGCGCGCAGCAGGCCGGCCAGATCGGCGAATTGCCGGTCGTGCAGCTGGCTGGCGCCGTCCAGGTGCAGCAGGCGGCTGCCCGTGCGTTCGGCGGCAGGCGTCTGCGCGATGAGTTCGGGCGGCAGCTCGTAATTGAAATCGGAAACGGTCAGGGACTGGGTCACGCGGGTATCTGTCTGTCAGAGGGGGGCGGCCCGGCAAAAACCGCGGGCCGCGCCGGCCGGGCCGGCTCGGGGCAACCCGATATTGTAAAGGGGACAGTTAATAGGGGCGGAACCATGGCGAAACGCCGCGTCCCGCCGTATAACTGCGTTCTACGCCGTAGCGGATCGGCGCGATGCAAAAAACGACATCCGCGTACCCAAGGAGACACCGCATGACCCCTCGTCGCACCCTGATGGCCGCCGCTCTGGCGGCCTTGCTGGCTATGGGCGCCGCGCCCGCGCTGGCGCAAGTGAAGATCGGCGCCACCCTGTCCACCACCGGCCCGCAAGCGTCGCTGGGCATCCCCGAGCGCAATACCATCAGCCTGCTGCCCACCGAAATCGGTGGCGTGAAGGTCGAATACGTTGTGCTGGATGACGCGTCCGACACCACGCGGGCCGTCAGCAATTCGCACAAACTGATCTCCGAGAACAAGGTGGACCTGATCGTCGGCTCCACCACGACGCCCAACACGATGGCCATGCTGGATACCGTGGCGACCGGCACGACGCCGGTGATCACGCTGGCCTCGTCGGCCCGGCTGATCGAACCGGTGGACGACAAGCGGCGCTGGGTGTTCAAGACGCCGCACTCCGATTCGCTGATGGCCGAGGGCATTGCGCGCCATGCCGCGGCCAATGGCGTGAAGAAGCTGGCCTTCGTCGGCTTCAACAACGCCTTGGGCGAGACATTCTGGGTGGAAATCGAAAAAGCCGCCAAGAAGCACGGCATCGAGGTCGTCGGCAAGGAGAGCTTTGCGCCGACCGACACGTCGGCCGTGGCCCAGACCCTGAAGCTGATCGGCGCAGCGCCGGATGCCGTGGTGGTCGGCGCCTCCGGCACGCCGGCTGCCATGCCGGCCCGCGACCTGCGCGAACGCGGGTTCAAGGGCAAGATCTATTTCAACCACGGCGTGGCCAATAACGACTTCCTGCGCGTGTGCGGCACGGCGTGCGAGGGCGCGTGGGTGCCGGTGGGGCCGGTGATGGTGGCCGACCTGCTGCCCGACAACAACCCCGTCAAGGCCACGGCGCAGGCCTTCGCCAAGAAGTACGAGGCCGCCAACGGCGCGGGCAGTGTGTCGCTTTTTGCCGCCTATACCTGGGACGTGGGCCTGTTGCTGCAACAGGCCATCCCCGTGGCCTTGAAGACGGCCAAGCCCGGCACGCCCGAGTTCCGGGCGGCGCTGCGCGACGCGCTGGAAAACGTCAAGAACCTGCCCACCGCGACGGGCGTGGTCAGCATGAGCCCCACCGACCATAACGGGCTGGACGAACGGGCGCTGGTGATGGCGACCGTCGCGTCCGGCAAGTGGCGGCTTCAATAAAGCGCGCGGCGGGCGGGGGCCTCCCGCCCGCAACCGTCCCAGGTTTTGTATGCTCTCGGTTTTGCAGGACTAGCAACTGGGTGGACGCAGCATGACGGGACAAGCGAAAAAGCGGGTAGGCGGGCTGAGGCAATGGCTGGCCAGCGGGCTGCTGACCCTGTCGGCGGGCGCGGCTTGCGCGCAGGTCCAGGGCCTGCCGCCCAATGTGGTGAACGCCTGGAAGGCCAGCAAGCTGCCCGACAGTTCGCTGTCGCTGGTGGTGCAGGAGCTGGGCGGGCCGCGCATGGTGGCCTTGAACGCCAAGGAATCCCGCAACCCCGCGTCGGTCATGAAACTGGTCACGACGTGGGCCGCGCTGTCCGAACTGGGGCCCAACTACGTCTGGCGCACCGAATTCATGACGGCGCCCGGCGCCCGGCCCGACGCCAAGGGCGTGCTGGCCGGCCCGCTGTACCTGCGCGCCGGGGGCGATCCCCAATTTCTGATGCAGGATTTGTGGGCCCTGCTGCGTGAATTGCGCCTGCGCGGGGTCAAGCAGATCAATGATCTCGTCATCGACCGCAGCATTTTCGGCCAGGTCGCCACTGACCCCGGCGCCTTTGACGGTGCCCCGGACCGCGCCTACAACGCCAGCCCTGACGCCCTGATGGTGGGTTTCGGCGCGCTGCGCCTGCTGTTCACGCCGGACCCCGCCGCCCACAAATGGGTGCCGCTGATCGATCCGCCGCTGCCCGGCCTGAAGATCGAGGGCAACGTGGAATGGAGCGACGTCCGCTGCCCGGGCCCGCCGGTGGTGACGACGGATCCGCTGATCACCCAGCAGGGCGTGACGATCCGCGTCGGCGGCAAGGTGGCCGGCTCTTGCGGCGAATTCAGCCTGTATCGCCTGGCGCTATCGCAGCCCGACTACGCCACCGAGATTTTCCGCATGCTCTGGAAAGAGCTGGGCGGCACCTTCAAGGGGCAGGTCCGGGCCGGCATGGTGCCGGCGGATGCCGTGGTGCTGGCCTCGCACGATTCCCCCACCCTGGCGGAGGTGATCCGCCAGATCAATAAGCGCAGCAACAACGTCATGGCGCGCACGCTGCTCTTGACGCTGGGCGCGGAAAAGGGCCGCCGGCCGGCCACCGTGACCAGCAGCGAGGCAGTGGCCAAGGGGCTGCTGGCCAAGCAGGGGCTGGACATGCCCGAACTCGTCATCGACAACGGCGCCGGCCTGTCGCGCGAGGCCCGGGTGTCGGCCGACAGTCTGGCCTCCATGCTGACGGTGGCCTGGAATTCGCCCGTCATGCCGGAGTACATTTCGTCCTTCGCCATCGCCGGGGTGGACGGCACCGTGCGGCGCCGTCTGAAGGGCGACGGCACGGTGGGCATGGCCCACCTGAAGACCGGGTCGTTGCGCGACGTGCGCTCGATCGCCGGTTACGTGCTGGGCGCCAGCGGCAAGCGCTACGTGGTGGTCAGCATCGTCAACCACGAACAGGCGGGTGCCGTCCGCGCTTTTGACGACGCCCTCATCGCGTGGCTCGCCGATCAATGAATGATGCCCCCACGCCGCGCGCACGTTGTGCGCTTGCTGCCCCCCGAGGGGGCTTTTTCCCCTTGGGGCGGCCCGGCGGGGAAAAGTCTTCTATGCTCCCGGGCCATTAAACCGATTACGATCCTTGGGTGCGACCCGATAGCCGACGCAAGTGTGTTGCGCTGTTCGGGTGGCGCCTGAGGCGAAAAACCCCGTCTTTTCAATATTCTGGAGTGTTACGCACATGCCTGTGCACGAAATCCGCCATCCGTTGATCCGCCATAAGCTCGGGATCATGCGTCGCGCCGACCTCAGCACCAAGAGCTTTCGAGAGTTGTCGCAGGAAGTCGGCGCGCTGCTGACTTACGAAGCGTCCAAGGACCTGCCGCTGGCGCCGGCCACCGTGGAAGGCTGGTGTGGCCAGGTCCAGGTCGAGAAGATTGCCGGCAAGAAAGTCACCGTGGTGCCCATCCTGCGCGCCGGCATCGGCATGCTGGATGGCGTGCTCAGCCTGATTCCGGGCGCCAAGGTCAGCGTGGTGGGCGTGGCCCGCAACGAAGAGACGCTGGAAGCGCACACCTATCTGGAACGCCTGGTCGGTGAACTCGACCAGCGCCTGGCCCTGATCGTCGATCCCATGCTGGCAACTGGCGGTTCGATGGTTGCTGCCATCGACCTGCTCAAGCGCGCCGGCTGCAAGGAAATTCGTGCGCTCGTCCTGGTGGCGGCGCCCGTCGGCATCGACGCCGTGCTGGCCAAGCACCCGGATGTGCATATCTACACGGCATCCATCGATGACGGCCTGAACGAGCACGGATACATCATGCCCGGGCTGGGCGATGCGGGCGACCGGATCTTCGGTACGACCCAGAAGACGGAGTGACGGTTATCGGGTGATGGGTTGCGCGCGCTTGGGGCGGTGCTGTTGCATTTGCCGCCCGCGCACTCCACCCATCAAGCCGCCAGCCGTTGCGGGCGGCCGTCGATATGCTGGCCGAACCATTGCAATTGCGGCGCCAGGCCGGCGACTTCGCCCACGATCAAGAGGGCAGGCGACCGGATTCCGTGCTCGGCGGCCAGGCGGGGCAGGGCTTCAAGCGTGCCCGACAGTACGCGCTGTTCGGGCCTGCTGCCGTTTTCGATCAGCGCGAACGGCGTCTGCGCCGAACGGCCATGGCGTAACAGGCGCCCGGTCAGCAGATCCAGCTGGCCCACTCCCATATAGAACGCCAGCGTCTGCCGCTCGCGCGCCAGCGCAGGCCAGTCCAGATTGTCTTCGTCCTCGCGGCAATGCGCCGTGATCAGCCGGACCGACTGCGCATGCTCGCGATGCGTCAGCGGGATGCCGGCATAGGCCGCACAGGCCAGCGCGGCGGTGATGCCGGGCACCACTTCATAGCGCACGCCATGCGCGCGCAGATATTCCAATTCTTCGCCGCCCCGTCCAAAGATGAACGCGTCGCCGCCTTTCAGGCGCACCACGCGCCGGCCCGCCTGTGCATGTTCCACCAGCAGCGCGTGGATGCGTGCCTGGGTGGCGTGATGGTTTTCGCCGGGCAGCTTGCCGACCGGCACGCGGTCGGCATCGCGGCGCGCCAGCGACATGATGTCGTCGCTGACCAGGCGGTCATACAGGATGACGTCGGCTTCGTTCAGGGCGCGCAGCGCCTTCAGCGTCAACAGGCCGGGGTCCCCCGGCCCTGCCCCCACCAGCACCACGCTGCCGTCGGCGGGCGCCAGCGGCGCAGCCAGTGCATCGGCCAAGGCGGCTTCAGCCCGGGTGGGCTGTTGCTGGCGCAGAAATCCGGCCACGGGGCCGTCCAGCAGCCAGTCATAGAAGCGGCGGCGCGCGCCCAGGTCGGGGTGGCTGGCCCGGATGCGCTTGCGATAGGTAGCGGCCAGGCCGGCCAGTTGGCCCAGCGTGTGGTCGAACAGCGATTCGATGCGTTCGCGGATGCGGCGCGCCAACACGGGCGCCACGCCCGAGGACGAAATGGCCACGATGACGGGCGACCGGTCCACGATGGACGGCACCTGGAAGGAGGACAGTTCCGGGTCGTCGACCACGTTGGTGAAGATGCGGCGGGCGCCGGCGGCTTCGGATACCGCGGCGTTCGCAGCGCGGTCGTCGGTGGCGGCGACCACCAGCCAGACATCGTCCAGCCAGGCAGGATCAAACCGGCCAGCCAAGTGGCGGATCCGGCCTTCGGCGGCCAGTGCAACCAGCGCCGGCGTCAGTTCCGGCGCACCGACGATGACCTCGGCCGAGGCTTCCAGCAGGGCCAGCGTCTTGCGCTCGGCCACGGCCCCACCGCCCACCACCAGCACCAGCCGCCCTTTCAAGTCGGCAAAAATCGGGAAAAGCTTCATCAAATGCCCGCCCCGGGCGTACCCGGCGAAATATCAGCTGATCATAGGGAGGGGGGTACATCCCCACAACTTTTGATTTCTTGAATCCATATAGCTAAAAATCATGTAGCTAGCCTTTGCCCAGCCATTGGCTCATTTCGACGACCTCGCGGGCGACTTCCCCCAGGCGCTTCTGGCTCTGCATGGCGCGCTCACGCAACAGGCGATGCGCCTCGTCTTCGGGAATGGCGCGCGCCTTCATCAATATTCCTTTCGCCCTTTCCACCCATTGCCTGTCGGCCAGGCGCAGTTGCGCGTCGCGCAACTCTTCGCGGCGAGACTTCTCCATGGCGAAGCGCTCGATCGCCACCGTCAGCAGCGGTTCGATGCGGGCCGCCGGCACGTCGCCCACGACATAGGCGGCGACACCCGCCCGCAATGCACTGCGGATGGTGTCGCGGTTGCCGTTGTCGGTGAACATCACGACCGGGCGGTCGCTGTGCTCGCTGGCCACACAGACGTTTTCCAGCGTGTCGCGCCCAGGGGCGTCGCTGTCGATCAGCACCACGTCGGGGGCGGCCTCGGCGATGGCGGCGGCCAGATCCATGCCGGGCGCCATTTCAGAGACGATGCGCACGCCCGCCGCGGCAAGCGTTTGCCGCAGCGATACCGCGCGTCCTTCGCCATCGTTAAGCAGCATGACTTTCAGCATGAGATCCCCCAGATGCTTTCGATCATGCAAGTTCCGTGCCATCTCCATGGCGTGCGGGGCTCAGCGCCCGGGCACAGCCGCAGGGCGTTAGCCGCACAGGCGTAGTGCACTGCCGCATCCGGGCATGCACCAACTTGGTTCGCGTGCGGTTTCCTGAACCCAAGTGGAGGGTGCGCGAGGTGGGCGTAAAGCCAGCGCTGGCGCGGGGTCCAGGCGAATGTCGGTGAAAAACCAGCGGGTTGGCACAGTGCTTGCTTTAGTGGAACCAGGGGGCCAACGGCGGTCGCCCGACGCAACGCGCCGCACTACGCGGCAAGGAACAACGACGTTCCGCAGCGCCAATGGACACGGTTCCATGGCGCGCGGGACGTTTTTTTTTGCCAGGAGCCATGCATGACGCCAGTGACACGTAGCCCCTCCACCCGACCCGCCGCCAGCGCGGACCTGACCGCTGACGCCGGCCGCCGCAAGTGGTTGAGCGGAACGGCGCGCGCGGTCGCGGGCGCCAGCCTGCTGTCGCTGGTCGATCCGCTGGTGCGCGCCGGCGCCTGGGCGGCGGGCACCGACGCGCCGGAAAAGACCGAAGTGAAGATCGGTTTCATCCCGCTGACCGATTGCGCCTCGGTGGTGATGGCGTCGGTACTGGGCATCGACAAAAAGTACGGCGTGACGATCACCCCGTCCAAGGAAGCCTCATGGGCCGCGGTGCGCGACAAGCTCATGAACGGCGAGCTGGACATGGCGCACGTGCTGTACGGCCTGGTCTATGGCGTGCATATGGGCGTGGGCGGGCCGAAGAAGGATATGGCGGTGCTGATGAACCTGAACCAGAATGGCCAGGCGATCACGCTGTCGAACAAGCTGCTGCAAGCCGGCGCGCGGGACGGCGAATCGCTGGCCAAGCTGATGGCCTCGGACAAGCGCGAATACACCTTCGCGCAGACCTTCCCGACCGGCACGCACGCCATGTGGCTGTACTACTGGCTGGCGACCTACGGCATCCATCCGATGAAGGACGCGAAGGTCATCACGGTGCCGCCGCCGCAGATGGTGGCGAACATGCGCGTGGGCAATATGGACGGTTTCTGCGTGGGCGAACCCTGGGGGGCGCGCGCCATCATGGACAAGATCGGCTTTACCGCCGTGACCACGCAGGGCATCTGGCAGGACCATCCGGAAAAGGTGCTGGGCACCAGCGCCGAATTCGTGTCGCGCAACCCGAACACGGCGCGGGCCGTCACCGCGGCGATTCTCGAGGCCGGCAAGTGGATCGACGCGTCGCCCGCCAACCGCCAGAAGACGGCCGAGACCATTGCCGCCAAGTCCTATGTGAATACGGATGCCAGCGGCATCGTGGACCGCATGCAGGGCCGCTATGAAGACGGCCTGGGCAAGTCATGGACCGACGAGCACGCCATGCGCTTCTACGCGGAGGGTTCGGCCAACTTCCCGTACCTGAGCGACGGCATGTGGTTCCTGACGCAGCACAAGCGTTGGGGCCTGCTGAAAGAGCATCCCGACTATCTGGCGATGGCCAGGCAGGTCAACCGCATCGACATCTACAAGCAGGCCGCATCCGCCGCCGGGGTGGCGCTGCCCGCCAGCGAGATGCGCAGCGCCAAGTTCATCGACGGCGTGGTGTGGGACGGCAGCAACCCCGCGGCGTATGCCGACGGGTTCAAGGTCAAGGCCTGAGCGGCCGGTACAGAGAAGGGGCATGCAATGTCTACCGTAACGAATGTGGGCCGCGGCGAGGCGATGTTCGCCGCCGGGCGCGAGCGGCTGGAGTCCGTGCTGAAGGCCGTGGCGGGCCCCGTGGCCGGCTTCGCGCTGTTCGTGCTGGTGTGGCAGGTGGTGGCCATGCGGATTCCGGAGATCCCGACACCGGGCGTGACCTGGCACGCGGCCGTGGAACTGTTCTCGGATCCGTTCTATGACAACGGCCCCAACGACAAGGGCATCGGCTGGAACCTGCTGGCGTCGCTGGAGCGCGTGGCGATCGGCTTCGGGCTGGCGGCGGTGATCGGCATCCCGGTCGGGTTTGCCATCGGCCGATATGCTGCGATCAGCGCCATGTTCTCGCCCATCGTGAGCCTGCTGCGTCCGGTGTCGCCGCTGGCCTGGCTGCCGCTGGGGCTGCTGCTGTTCAAGGCGGCCAATCCGGCTGCGATCTGGGCCATTTTCATCTGTTCGATCTGGCCGATGATCATCAACACCGCGGTTGGCGTGTCGCGCGTGCCGCAGGACTACCTGAACGTGGCGCGGGTGCTGAACCTGTCGGAATGGAAGGTTACGACCAAGGTGCTGCTGCCGGCGGTGCTGCCCTACATGCTGACCGGGGTGCGCCTGTCCATCGGCACTGCATGGCTGGTGATCGTGGCGGCGGAAATGCTGACCGGCGGTACGGGCATCGGCTTCTGGCTGTGGGACGAGTGGAACAACCTGAAGGTGGAGCACATCGTTATCGCCATCTTCGTGATCGGCATCGTGGGCTTGCTGCTGGAAACCCTGCTGGTCGCGCTGGCGCGCCGATTCACCTATACCGAGGAATAGGCCATGAAGAAATTCGTACGCATCGAACGCGTCGGCCAGACGTTCACCACCCGCAAGGGCGCCTTCGTGGCGCTGCGCGACATCGACCTGACCGTTGAACAGGGCGAGTTCATCACGCTGATCGGCCATTCGGGTTGCGGCAAGTCCACGTTGCTGAACCTGATCGCCGGGCTGACGCGCCCCACCAGCGGCGTGCTGCTGTGCGCCGAACGCGAGATCACCGGACCGGGGCCGGATCGGGCCGTCGTGTTCCAGAACCACTCGCTGCTGCCGTGGCTGACCTGCTTCCAGAACGTGTACCTGGCGGTGGAACGCGTCTTTGGTGGCAAGGAAAAGCGCCCGCAATTATCTGAGCGCACGCGCGCCGCGCTGGAACTGGTGGGCTTGCTGCCGGCGCAGAACAAGCTGCCGCGGGAAATCTCGGGCGGCATGAAGCAGCGCGTGGGCATTGCGCGGGCGCTGGCGATCGAACCGGGCGTGTTGCTGATGGACGAACCGTTCGGCGCCCTGGATGCGCTGACGCGCGCGCACCTGCAGGACGAATTGCTGAAGATCGTGGCCAAGACGCGCACGACCACCATCATGGTCACGCACGATGTGGACGAAGCCGTGCTGTTGTCCGACCGCATCGTCATGTTGACCAACGGGCCGGCCGCGACCATCGGCGAGATCCTGCCCGTGCCCCTGCCGCGTCCGCGCGACCGCGTGCGGCTGGCCAACGACGCGACCTATCTCGAGTGCCGCGCAGCGGTCGTGGATTTCCTGCACCGCCGCCACGGCAATCCCGAACGGTCGCAGGCGGCGGCGCAGGCCAACGCCGTCCTGGACGCCACGGCGGCAGCGGGCAGCGGAGCCCAGGCCGCGACCCGCGCGGCCGCCTGAAGGCCAGCCACGGGGACCTTCATGGGCGCAAAGCAGAAGCTGGTGGTGGTGGGCAACGGCATGGCGGGCATCCGCACGGTGGAAGAACTGCTGGCGCTGGCACCCGACCTGTACGACATCACGGTGTTCGGCGCCGAGCCCCACACCAACTACAACCGGATCTTGCTGTCGCCCGTGCTGACTGGCGAACGCACCTTGCAGGACATCGTGCTGAACGACGAGGCCTGGTACGCCCGCCACGGCATCCGCTTGCTGCGCAACCGCAAGGTGACGCGGGTGGACCGCCTGCGCCGCATCGTGCGCACCGATGACGGAAGCGAAGCGCCGTATGACCGGCTGCTGCTGGCCACCGGCTCGAACCCGTTCATCCTGCCTGTGCCGGGCAACGACCTGGACGGCGTAGTCGCCTTTCGCGATATCGGCGATGTGAACCGGATGATCGAAGCGTCGTCGCGTTACCGGCACGCCGTCGTGATCGGGGGCGGGCTGCTCGGCCTGGAAGCGGCCAGCGGATTGGCTGCGCGGGGCATGGAGGTATCGGTCGTGCATCTGGGAGAAGCGTTGCTGGACCGCCAGTTGGACACCCAGGCGTCGGCGATGCTGCGGCACAGCCTGGAGGCGCGCGGCCTGACGTTCCTGTTGGGCCGCCAGACCCAGGCGATCCTTGCGGGCGATGAGGGCCGGGTTCGGGCGCTGCGTTTTGCCGACGGGCAGGAGATTGCGGCGGACCTGGTGGTGATGGCCGTGGGCGTGCGTCCCAATACCGAGCTGGCCGCAAGTTGCGGCTTGCACGTGGACCGGGGCGTGGTGGTCACCGATACCCTGCAGACCTACGACCCGCGCATCTACGCGGTCGGCGAATGCGTCAGCCATCGCGGCACCGCGTACGGGCTGGTCGCGCCCCTGTTCGAACAGGCCAAGGTCGCGGCCAATCATCTGGCCCTGCACGGCATCGGGCGCTACGAAGGCAGCGTGGTTTCGGCCAAGCTGAAGGTCACCGGCATCGATCTGTTCTCCGCTGGGGATTTCGCGGGGGGCGCACAGACGGAAAGCATTACGGTGGCCGACGCGCTGGACGGCGTCTACAAGAAGCTGGTGATCCGCGGCGACAAGCTGGTGGGCGCCTGCTTGTACGGCGATACGGCGGACGGCGCCTGGTATATGCGGCTGATCCGCGACGGCCAGGATATCGGCGGCTGGCGCGACCAGTTGATGGCCGGCGAAAGCGCGGCGGGCGGGTAGGGGGATGGTTATGCCGTCAATCGTTCGGATTCCCGTTGTGAATGCCGAGCCCACTGCCGAGGTGTCGTCGGTGTGCTGTTATTGCGGCACGGGTTGCGGCGTGCGCGTCCAGGTGCGGGACGGCGCCGTGTTGCGGGTGCGCGGCGACGAATCGCATCCCGCCAACCATGGAAAGCTGTGCAGCAAAGGGCTGGCGCTGGGCGACACCGTGCGCCGCGATGGCGCGCGCGTGCTGTCGGCACAATGGCGCGAGGCGCGCGACCAGCCGATGCGGGATATTGCGCTGGGGCAGGCCCTGGATATCGCGGCGGAAAAGCTGGCCCAGGCGATCCAGTCCCACGGCCCCGACGCAGTGGGCTTCTATCTGTCGGGCCAGTTGCTGACCGAGGACTATGCCGTCTTCAACAAGCTGGCGCGCGCGCTGGCCGGTACCAACAACATCGACACCAATTCCCGCCTGTGCATGTCAAGCGCGGTGTCGGGCTACAAGCGCACGCTGGGTGCGGATGCGCCGCCCGCCTGCTATGAAGACCTGGAGCTGGCGGACACCGTGCTGATCGCCGGCTCCAACATGGCCTACGCGCACCCAGTGCTGTTTCGCCGGCTGGAGGCGGCGCGCGCGCGGCGGCCGGGCATGAAGGTGGTCGCGGTGGATCCACGGCGCACGGACACCACCGCGTTCGCGGACCTGCACCTGCCGATCGCGCCGGGCACCGACGTCGCCCTGTTTCACGCCATGCTGCATGTGATGGTGCGCGAGGGCCTGGTGGACCGCGGCTATATCGAACGCCACACCGAAGGTTTCGAGGCTTTGCTTGCGCGCGTGGAGGCTTTCCCGCCAGAAGCGGCGCAACGCATTTGCGGCGTGCCCGCCGGCGACATCATCCAGGCGGCGCGTTGGTTCGGCAGCGCGGGTGCGGCGCTGTCGCTGTACACGATGGGGCTGAACCAGTCGACTCGCGGCACCGACAAGAACGCCGCGCTGATTCATCTGCATCTGGCGACGGGCCAGATCGGCAAGCCGGGTGCCGGACCGTTTTCCTTGACTGGGCAACCCAACGCGATGGGCGGCCGCGAGGCCGGCGGCATGGCCACCTTGCTACCGGGCCATCGCGACCCCGGTTCCGCGGCGGATCGCGCCGACGTGGCCGCCCTGTGGGGCGTGGACCGCCTGCCCGAGGCGCCGGGCACCCCCGCGTTGGACATGTTCGACGCGGTGCTGGACGGGCGCATCAAGGTGCTGTGGATCGCGGCGACCAATCCCGCGCAGTCGTTGCCCGACCAGGCCCGGGTGCGCGCGGCGCTCGCGCGCGCCGAATGCGTCATCGTGCAAGAGGCGTTCGCGGGCACCGAGACCCTGGCCTGGGCCGACCTGGTGCTGCCGGCGGCGACGTGGCCGGAGAAATCCGGCACGGTGACGAATTCGGAACGGCGCATCAGCCGGGTGCACGCGGCGATCGATCCGCCTGGCGACGCGCAGCCGGACTGGCGCCTGGCGCAGGCCGTGGCACTGCGGCTGGCCGCCCGTATCGCGCCGGATAAGGCGGCGCGGTTCGCCTATCGCGATGAAAGCGAGGTGTTCGCTGAGCACGTCCGCATGACGGCGGGCCGCGACTTGGACTACAGCGCGCTGGACTACGACGTCTTGCGCCGCGACGGGCCGCAGCAGTGGCCCTATCGCCCGGGGCAGGGCACGGCGCGCCTCTACGCCGATGGCGTCTTCCCAACGCCCAGCGAGCGGGCGCGCTTTTGCGATGTGGACTATCTGCCGCCCGCCGACGCGGTCACGCCGGCATTCCCGCTGCAGCTGACGACCGGCCGCTTGCGTGACCACTGGCACACCATGGCGCGCACGTCGCTTGCCCGCGTGCTGACGCAGCATGTCGAAGAACCTTGGGTGTCGCTGCATCCGGACGACATGCGGCAGTTGTTGCTGGAGTCCGGCGCGCTGGCGCGGCTGCGTTCCCGGCGCGGCAGCGTGGTGCTGCCGGTAAAGGAGGACGACAGCGTGCAGCGCGGCCATGCCTTCCTGCCGATGCATTGGGGCAGCGCGTTCATGGCGGGCTTGGGCGTCAATGCGTTGACCAGCCCGGTGACAGACCCGGTGTCGCATCAGCCTGAATTGAAGTTCAGCGCGATCTGCGCCGAACCTGCCCGCCTGGCGTGGCAGGCGGCGGGCTGGAGTCAAGGTGATGCGGCGGCGCTGCGCGTGTGCCTGGCGCCCTGGCTGCGGCGCTTTGAGTACGCCGTGGTGCTGCCCATTGGCGCAGGCGGCGTGCGGATCCGGCTGGCGGCTGAGATGGTGCCGGCGCCTGCGCTTTTGGCGGAGCTGGCGGATGCGCTGGGCCTGACGCGCGCCGAGGTCGTGTTCGATGATCCGGCACGGGGCAGGATGCGCCGCGTGGCAGCGGGGCAGGGCACCTTGCGCGCCTTTCTGCTGACGGGCGATCTGCGGGCGCAGGACGCGCTGCTGTCCTGGGCGGCGGGGGGCGACGCGCCGGCCAGCGTTTCCGGCCTGCTGACGGGCCGGATCGCGGGCGCGGCGCGGTTGCGCACGGTCTGCGTCTGCGTGGGCGTGAGCGAAGCGGCAATCCTGGCGGGCATCGAGCGCGGCTGCGACCTTCAGGCGCTGAAATCCACGCTGGGTTGCGGCACGGGCTGCGGTTCGTGCGTGCCGGAAATCCAGTCGCTCATTGCCCGGATACCGGCCGCCGCGGTGGCGGCGTAGGCGGGCGGCCCGCCTCTGGCGCGGTCACGAGTGGACATACGCCGGGCACGGCAACCGGTGTAGTATCAAGCCAGCCGTCGCGCATAGCGGACGGCGCTATCTGATTTCTGGAGTGGCTTGAACGATGCGAAAAATGGCATCCCTGATTTTGGCGGCCGGCGCACTGGGCGCGGCCGCTTCGGCGCAGGCCGGCGTTTGCGATGCGCAGTTCATGCATGATGGCGGCGCGGTGCAACTGACCGGCTCGGGCAATCTGTCGCTGGGCGCAGACCTGACCTTCGCCGAAGTTACAAAAAGCAATGGCGACAACTGCCGCGCGCGCGTGCAGGGCGTGGCGACTTTCAGCTACGCCGGCTTGCCGCCGGGCAAGTCCAAGCTGGACTACCTGATGACGGTCAAGGGCGGCCAGGCCACCTTCCTGAAATACGCCAGCGCCGGCGAGGCCCCCAAGCCTTCCGAAGGCCAGTTCGACCTGCGCATGCTGGGCCTGTTCGCTTACGACGGCAAGCTCAACGCCGGCCAGAAATTGCCCGGTTCGTCGTTCCGCCTGAAGATCGGCAAGGAAGCGCCGGTGGGCGGCCAGCCCAGCACCACGGTGCGCATCGGCGAGAAGACCGTCGGCCAGAAGACCGCGGTGAACACCGCGCTGGGCCAGCAGTCCTGTCATCCGATCTCGTATACGCGCAACTCGGATCCCACGATGGCCACCTTCCAGGGCCTGACCATTCCGATCCCCGGCATGAACACCACCGTCACCGACTGGTACTGCCCCGCGGTGAATCTGGTGATGAAGCAGGACATCGATCAGGGCGGCGTGAAGTCCGCAGTTGAAATTACGCAGATCAAGTAGCACACGGTAGCAAGCACGCCATGCAGCGGGCATGGTGGCTGGTATGATGGTTTTGTCATAGACACACAACAGGAGCTCAAAAAATGGCCACGAGAAAATCCGAAGAAGTCGCAAAAGAAAAACTCATCGACAGTGTCAAGACCAGTTTGAATGACGCGGAAAACCTGCTGCGCGAAGCAGCCGGCACCACCGGCGACAAGGCAAACGAATTGCGCGACCGCGCCATGACTTCGCTCAAGCGTACGCGCGAAGCCCTTTACGAGGCGCAAGACGCCGTGCTCGAACGCGGCCGCAAAGCCGCCCGCGCCACGGACGACTACGTGCATGACAATCCCTGGCAAGCCATCGGCATCGCAGGCGTGACCGGCCTGCTGCTCGGCTTGCTGATCAGCCGCCGCTGATAAGGCTTGAACGTCCGGGCGGGCGGCGTCGGCTTCGTGCCGCGTTGTCCGCCCGGCGTTCTTGATGCCATGGGTCTACGAAAATCTGTTTTCGGCGTCGCGTCCAGCCTGGTCGGGCTGTTGCGCACGCGCCTGGAGTTGCTGACGCTGGAGGCCGCCGATGAAAAGGCGCGCCTGCTCAAAGTGCTGGGCATGGCCTTTGCTGCGCTGCTCTTCCTGACGTTGGCGGTGCTGGTGTTCACCGTGACGGTGGCGGTGCTGTTCTGGCCTACCGAAGATCGCTACCTGGCCCTGGGTCTGTTGGCGGCCTTCTACGGCATCGTCGGCATCGGCCTGCTGCTGGCGGTACGCCATGCGCTGGTCTATGGCGCGCCGCCGTTCGCGGCTACCTTGGAAGAGCTGGGCCGCGATGCGGAACTGCTGGACCGGATCCGCGATGCGCAAGACGATGACGTACCGGCCGCGCGTCGGCGCGAGGAGGGCTGAGTCATGTCGAAAAGGTCTCCTACCGTTGATCGCGCTGTCCGCATCGAATTGCTGCGCGCCCGCGCAGCGATCGAACGCGAATCGTTGGCGCAAAGCATCGTCAGCACCAGCCACAAGCTGGAGCCGGCCTCGATAATCCGGGGCTTGCTGCCCCGACTGGCCTCGGGCGGGGCTTCGCGCTGGGCCTTGCAGGCCATCACGCTTGCCCGCCGTTATCCGCTGGTCAGCTCGTCCTTGTCCACCCTGCTCATGCGCGGCGGCAAACGGTTCAAGCTGCTCAAGATCGCGGGCGGCGCGTTGGTCGGCTGGCAGGTGTACAAGCTGTGGCAAAGCTCAAGAGAGGGCGGGGAATAAGGCTCGCGTTGGCAGCAGCGCGTCCTGTACCCACCCAATAAAAACCCCGCCTTGCCGGCGGGGTTTTTTATTTGCACGGGCCGTTTGGGGCCGTCGGCTTTAAAGGCCCAACTGGCCCCACAGGTCATCCACGCGCTTCTTGACGTCGGCGTCCATGGTGATGGGCGTGCCCCATTCGCGGTTGGTCTCGCCGGGCCACTTGTTGGTGGCGTCCAGGCCCATCTTGCCGCCCAGCCCGGAAACGGGAGAGGCGAAGTCCAGATAGTCGATGGGGGTGTTTTCGACCAGCAGGGTATCGCGCACGGGGTCCATGCGGGTGGTCATCGCCCACACCACTTCCTTCCAGTCGCGCGGGTTGATGTCTTCGTCGACCACCACGATGAACTTGGTGTACATGAACTGGCGCAGGATGCTCCACAGGCCGAACATGACGCGCTTGGCGTGCCCCGCATACTGCTTGCGGATCGACACCACCGCCAGCCGGTAGCTGCAGCCTTCGGGCGGCAGGTAGAAGTCCACGATTTCCGGCAGTTGGCGGCGCAGCAAGGGCACGAACACTTCGTTGAGCGCCACGCCCAGCACGGCGGGTTCGTCGGGCGGTTTGCCGGTATAGGTCGAATGATAGATGGGGTTGCGGCGCATCGTGATGCGCTCGACCGTGAACACCGGGAACCAGTCCTGCTCGTTGTAGTAGCCGGTGTGGTCGCCGTACGGGCCTTCCAGCGCCATTTCATAATCGCTGTTGGGCGGCGGGTTGACGCCCTCGGGCACCACGGGCTTCACGGCGCGCGGGTCCGACGACGGCAGCAGATGCCCCTCCAGCACGATCTCGGCCCAGGCGGGCACCGACAGGTTGCTGCCCAGCGCTTGCGCCACTTCGGTGCGCGAACCGCGCAGCAGGCCGGCGAACTGGTATTCGGACAGGCTGTCGGGCACCGGGGTGACGGCGCCCAGCGTGGTGGCGGGGTCGGCTCCCAGCGCGACGGCGATGGGGAAGGGCGTGCCCGGATTGGCCAGCGCGTGGTCGCGGAAGTCCAGCGCGCCGCCGCGGTGCGACAGCCAGCGCATGATCAGCTTGTTCGGTCCCAGCAGTTGCTGGCGGTAGATACCCAGGTTCTGCCGCTTGGCATTGGGGCCGCGCGTGATCACCAGGCCCCAGGTCAAGAGCGGGGCCACGTCGCCGGGCCAGCAGGTCTGGATCGGCAGGCGGGTCAGGTCCACGTCCTTGCCTTCCCAGACGACTTCCTGGCAGGCCGGACTTTTGACGTTCTTGGGGCTCATGTCCCACAAGGCCGCCTTCAGCATCGACACCTTGGCCAGCGCGTCGCGCAAGCCCTTGGGCGCTTCGGGTTCGCGTAAGGACGCCAGCAGTTCGCCGATGTCGCGCAGCGCGCTGACGTTGTCGGCGCCCATGCCGCGGGCCACGCGCGAGGGCGTGCCGAACAAGTTGGTAAGCACCGGCATCTGTGCCGGCTTGCCGTCATGCAGGGCTTTTTCGAACAGCAGGGCCGGGCCCTCGGCACGCAGGACGCGGTCGGAAATTTCGGTCATTTCCAGCCGGGTGGACACCGGCGCGGCAATGCGTTTGAGGTCGCCCATCCGTTCAAGTTGAGCGAGGAAGTCTCTAAGGTCGCGGTATTTCACTACAGATCCCAGCGATTTGGTTACATTTTGGGGTGAAAGAGAGGTTAACATTGACTCCCTCTTTTTCACGCAGGAGGTTTTTATGCCCGATGCGTCAGTGGCCAGCCTGTTCAGGAACATGGCCCAAGGAGTGCACGAATATCTTGCCGAGTCCTTGCGTATCTGCTCAGTCTATCTGGGCATCGCGGTGATTGTGACGGTAAGCATGGGATTTGCCCTGCCTGGTTTGCGCGATCAGGCATTGCAAGTGCACAAAGCCTTGTTGACCGCCCTAGCGCCTTCATCCATGCAATCCGGCACCGAATCCGATGTCGGTTCCGAATTGGGTTCCGACACTGCGTCGGCAATTGCCATGGCCGTTCCAACCGCTCCCGCCAGCAATGCCACCGGCATGCTGGGGCCAGCCCGCGTCGCGCCGCCGGTACCGAAGAAACCCGCCACCGTGGCGACCGGACCGCAGGCCGAAGCGTTGCGCAACTATATCTCGCGCAAGTACAAGGTGGCGTATGACGCCACCGGTCCGCTGTTGAATACCGTGTACAAGGTCAGCCGCGACAAGCAGCTTGACCCCTTGCTGGTCCTGGCTGTGATCGCCATCGAGTCCCGCTACAACCCCTTGGCCGAAAGCCACGTGGGTGCGCAGGGCCTGATGCAGGTCATGACCAGCGTGCACCAGGACAAGTTCGACGCCGTCGGCAAGACCGCGCTGGACCCGGTCGCCAATATCGGCGTCGGGGCCACGATCTTGCGCGACTGTATCAACCGCCGCGGTTCCATCGACGGCGGCCTGGCCTGCTACGTGGGTTCCACGGGGCCGGACGACAACGGCTACGGTGCCAAGGTGCAGGCTGAACGCCGGCGCCTGGCGCTGGCTTCAGGCATCGCGCTGGCCCGGGACTGATCCTGCGGCGAGTCTTGACAGCCAGGCAGGACCACAATGCGCGCTCCATCGGGGCGCGCATTGTTTTTGGCTTAGCGCTGCAGCCATTTGCCCATGCGGGCCACGGCCTCTTCCAGCCGGTCCAGGCCCGTGGCGTAGGAAAAGCGCATGGTGTGGCCGCCGTGGGCGGGCCCGAAGTCCAGCCCCGGCACGGCGGCAATCCCGGCTTCCAGCAGCAGGCGCTGCGAGAAGGTGCCGCTGTCCATGCCCAGGTTGCTGATGTCGGCGTAGATGTAGAACGCGCCGTCCGGCTTGACCGGCACCTGGATGCCCAGCCGTTCGAATTCGGGTAGCAGGTAGTCGCGGCGTTGCTTGAAGGCTTCGCGGCGATGCTCGAAGGTCTTCATCGCCTGGTCCGTGAAGCAGGCCAGGGCGCCATGCTGGGCCAGGGTGGGCGCGCAGATCTGCAGGCTGGCGGCGATCTTCTCCACCGGCGCCACCATGTCTTCGGGCACGATCATCCAGCCCAGGCGCCATCCCGTCATGTGGAAATACTTCGAGAAGCTGTTGATGACGATGATGTCATCGTCCAGGGTCAGCGCGGAACGCGGCTCGCCCTCGTAAGAGAGACCAAGGTAGATTTCGTCGACGATGGCGAAGCCGTCGCGCGCGCGGACCTCAGCCAGCAGATCGGCCAGTTCGTCCGGGGCGATCGACGTGCCCGTGGGGTTGCTGGGCGAAGCCACCATGACGCCTTGCGTGGCGGGGCTCCAGTGCTGGGCCACGTCCTGGGCCGACAGCTGGAAGCGCTTTTCCGCCGAACTGGGGATCAGGCGCGGCACGCCGCCCGCGGCCAGCACGAAATTGCTGTTGGCGGGGTAGGACGGGTCCGGCATCAGCACTTCGCCGCCGCTGTTGACCAGTGCCGCGCAGGCCAGCGTCAGGGCGCCCGAGGCGCCCGCGGTGACGATGACGCGGGCCGGATTGATCGTGGCGCCGAATTTGTCATGGTAGAACTGCGCAATGGCTTCGCGAAGCGGCGTCAGGCCCGCGGGGGGGCTATAGCCGCTCAGGCCGGCGCGGGCCGCGCGCTCCAGTGCTTCCACGACCTGAGGGGGCGCGGTAAAGTCCGGTTCGCCGATGCCCAGGCTGATAATGTCCTTGCCAGCCGCCTGCAGCGCTTGCCCCTGCTTGAAGAGTTCCACTGCGTGGAAAGTCAGAAAATCATGGGTGCGCGTGGCGAGGCGAGGCATTGGATTCTCGAAAGCGTTTTGTAGCGGAAAAAGGAATTGTAGTCATGCAGCCATCCCGGCGCGCTTTCCTGCTTGGCCGCAGGCCGGTCCAGACCCCGTGGGCGGCCTTCATGCAGCGTCTGAAGCTGCTGTGCCAGGGGCAGGTCCAGGATCTGGGCGAAGACGGGCCCGGCGGGGCGCAGGCCATTTTGACCCCGTCGCGCGACGCCGATGTCGCGCATGCCCGCACGCTGTGCGCGGAGTACCGCATCGTCATGGCGCTGGAAGGCGCAACCGGGCCCTACGCGCCCATTGCGGGCCCGCGCCTGCGGATCGACCCGTCGCACATGGCGGGCTTGGCCCGATTGGCCGGCGAGACGCCTCGCTGGCGGGCCCAGCCGGGTGTCCCGCTGGCGGCGCTGACCCAGGCCGGACTGCGGCAGTTCGACGGTTTTCCCGGCGCCATGACGCTGGCCGAATGGCTGGCCGCGCCCGCGCCCTGGCCCGCCGGGCATTGCGCGGCGTCGGGCGTGCTGTCGGTGGAGGTGATGCTGGCCGACGGCATCGAAGAATCCCTGGGGCCGTTCGGCGAAGCCGACGTGCAGCCGCTGCGTTCGGCCACGGTGCAAAGCCTGGTGCCCGAGCTGTTCAAGCTGGCCTCTGGCGGGGACGCCTTCGCGACCCACGACGGCCATCACTGGCTGGGCCGCTACCGGCTGGACGCCTTGAAGCCCGAAGCGCCGGCCACCGTGAACCTGGCGCACCTGCTGCTGGGGCACGGCGGCACGCTGGCCTGGGTGCAAAGCGTGACGCTGACCGACGCGCCGGCGTTCTTGGCGCGGGGCCCGCAGGCGGAATCGCCAGGGCTGGCGACGGTCCGGCTGGACGGGCGCGTCAAGGCGCTGTTCGACCCCGATGGTCGTTTTCCCTTATTCCTGCCTCGTGAAACCTGACATCATTTCAGCTTGCTGTAAGATTTCGGCGCTCGTCCCCAATAAGAGGAAAGGCGTCGCGGACGTATCGCGCCGCCCGTCATGGGAATAGAATTCCTCCCTCTTTCCGTGTCTCACCTAATTAGCCAGTAGCCGCCCTATGGATGCCAACCTTCGCAAAGCCGCCCTTGAATATCACGAGCATGGGCGCCCCGGCAAAATATCGGTCACGCCGACCAAGCAGCTGACCAACCAGCGCGATCTGGCGCTGGCGTACTCGCCGGGCGTGGCGGCGGCCTGTGAGGAGATCGTGGCCGATCCGGCCAATGTGTTCCGTTACACCGCGCGCGGCAATCTGGTGGGCGTGATCACCAACGGGACCGCGGTGCTGGGCCTGGGCAACATCGGCGCGCTGGCCTCCAAGCCGGTCATGGAAGGCAAGGCGGTGCTGTTCAAGAAATTCGCCGGCCTGGATGTCTTCGACATCGAAATCAACGAAACCGACCCGGACAAGCTGGTCGAGATCATCGCCGGCCTGGAAGCCACTTTCGGCGGCATCAACCTGGAAGACATCAAGGCCCCGGAATGCTTCACCGTCGAGCGCAAGCTCCGTGAACGCATGAAGATCCCGGTTTTCCACGACGACCAGCACGGCACCGCGATCTGCGTGTCGGCGGCGTTCATCAACGGCCTGAAGGTCGTAGGCAAGGACATCGACAAGGTCAAGGTCGTGACCTCCGGCGCCGGGGCTGCCGCGCTGGCCTGCCTGGACCTGATGGTGGACCTGGGCCTGCCGCTGGAAAACATCTGGGTGACGGACCTGGAAGGCGTAGTCTTCGAAGGCCGTACCGTACTGATGGACCCGGACAAGGCGCGCTTTGCGCAAAAGACCGATGCCCGCAAGCTGGCCGAAGTGATCCAGGACGCCGACGTGTTCCTGGGCCTGTCGGCGGGCGGCGTGCTCAAGCCTGAGATGGTTGCGACGATGGGCCCGCGCCCGTTGATCCTGGCGCTGGCCAACCCCACGCCGGAAATCCTGCCCGAGCTGGCGCATTCGGTGCGCGACGACGTGGTCATGGCCACGGGCCGTTCGGACTACCCGAACCAGGTCAACAACGTGCTGTGCTTCCCGTACATCTTCCGCGGCGCGCTGGATGTGGGCGCGACCACGATCACGCGTGAAATGGAAAAGGCGGCGGTGTACGCCATTGCCCAGCTGGCGCAGGAAGAGCAGAACGAAGTCGTGGCCGCGGCCTACGGCACGTTCGATATTTCGTTCGGCCCCGAATACCTGATCCCCAAGCCGTTCGATCCGCGCCTGATCGTCCGCATCGCGCCGGCCGTGGCCAAGGCGGCGATGGAAGGCGGCGTGGCCACGCGCCCGCTGGCCGACCTGGAGGCCTACGAAGAGCAGCTGCAGCAGTTCGTGTACCACTCGGGCGCGTTCATGAAGCCGCTGTTCTCGGCAGCCAAGCGCATCGTGCGCGAAGGCGGCCCGGCCCGCATCGTGTTCGCGGAAGGCGAAGATGAACGCGTGCTGCGCGCGGTGCAAGTGGTGGTGGACGAAGGCCTGGCCCGTCCCATCCTGGTGGGGCGTCCTTCGGTGCTGTTGACCCGCATCGAAAAGCTGGGCTTGCGCCTGCGCCTGGGCGAAGACGTCGAAGTGACCAACCCCGAATACGACGAACGCTTCCACCAATACTGGACGACATACTGGGAACGCATGTGCCGTCGCGGCATCACCAAGGAAATGGCGCGCGTGGAAATGCGCCGCCGCATGACCTTGATCGGCGCAATGATGGTGCACCTGGGCGACGCCGACGGCATGGTCTGCGGTTCGGTGGGCGCCTATCACGACCACCTGCGTTTCGTGGACGAAGTGATCGGCCGCCGTCCGGGCCACAACGTGTACGCCGCCATGAACATCCTGCTGCTCAACGAGCGCACGGTGGTGCTGGTGGACACGCATGTGAACGACGAGCCGACGGCCGAGCAGATCGCGGAATTCACGATCGCCGCCGCCAACGAAATGCGCCGCATGTACCTGGCGCCGAAGGTGGCGCTGCTGTCGCGGTCGAACTTCGGATCGGGCAGCTCGGCCTCGGGCGCCAAGATGCGCCGCGCCCTGGAAATCGTGCGTGAAAAAGCGCCCGATCTGGAAATCGACGGCGAGATGCACGGCGACTGCGCGCTGGACGAAGCGCTGCGCATGCGCATCCTGCCGTCGTCCACCTTGAAGGGCGAAGCGAACCTGCTGGTGTGCCCGAACGTGGATTCCGGCAACATCGCCTACAACCTGCTCAAGACGGCCGCAGGCGGTAACGTGGCAGTCGGCCCGTTCTTGCTGGGCTGCAATGCGCCGGTGCACATCCTGACCTCCAGCTCGACCGTGCGCCGCATCGTCAATATGACCGCGATGACTGTGGTCGATGTCAACACGCCACGTTGAAGTGAGTCCGGCCGGCCCGGCGTGCCCACGCACGCCGACCGGTCTGGTCCTGACGGGAGGCGGCGCCCGCGCCGCCTATCAGGTGGGGGTGCTCAGCGCCATCATGGAGCTGCTGGACCCTGACTGGCATTCGCGGTTCCAGAATCCCTTCGACATCATTTGCGGCACGTCCGCCGGCGCGATCAACGCCGCCGCGTTGGCCTGCCGCGCCGACCGGCCCCACCTGGGGGTGCGGCGCATCCGGCGCCTGTGGTCGTCGCTGAACACCGACATGATCTACCGGGCCGACGCGCCCGGCCTGATCCGCACGGGCGTACGCTGGCTGGGCCTGCTGGCCCTGGGCTGGATGTATTCGGGGTTGACGCGCAAGCGGCCCCAGTCCCTGCTGGACAACAGCCCCATGGAGGCCTTGCTGGGCCGGGTGCTGGACTTCCGCAACCTGCAATCCAATCTGGAAAGGGGTTCGCTATCGGCGCTGGCGATCACGGCCTCGGGCTACACCAGCGGCGAGCACCTGACCTTCTACCAGGCGCACACCCCCATCGAACCTTGGCACCGCTATCTGCGCCTGGCCATCCCCACGCCGATCGGCATCGACCACCTGATGGCCTCGTCGTCCATCCCCTTTGTCTTCCCGGCCCGCCAGGTGCAGGTGCATGGCAAGGGTGAATGGTGCGGCGACGGATCGATGCGCCAGTTGGCCCCGATCAGCCCCGCCATCCACCTGGGCGCCCATCGCGTGCTGGTGATCGGCACGGGGTTCCGCGACGACACCCACCCCGAGCACCGCGCGGATTCGCCGCCGTATCCTTCGCTGGCGCAGGTGGGCGGCCATGCGCTGTCCAGCATCTTCCTGGACGGGCTGTCCGTGGACGTCGAGCGCTTGGAGCGCATCAACTACCTGATGGACCATGCGACGCCGGACGGCACCCAGGTCAATGTCAGACGCATCCAGGTCTTGACGATCACCCCCAGCCAGTCGCTGGACACCATGGCGCTGGAACACCTGCAGGACATGCCTGCGCAAGCACGTGCCCTTTTTCGCGTACTCGGTGTATCGTCCGATCCACACCGTCCGGGAGGCGGGGCGCTGATGTCCTATCTTCTATTCGAATCCAGCTACACCCGACGATTGATCGAACTGGGTTATGCCGATACGATGCAGCGTAACGACGAAGTGATCGCCTTTTTCAAGGAGGCTCAGGCATGACGCGCAATGGCCAATCTACCTTGCAGAAGCAGCTGCTGCGGGGCGGGGCGCTGCCTCATGAAGGGCTGGACAAGAAGGCCGTGGTGGATGCTTCCCATGAGCTGGGTCTGGCGCTGTTCGTCGCCAACTGCGACCCGGCCCGCAGCCGTTCCGCCGTGTTGCGCGCCATCGTCAAGGCGGTGGACTTCCCCGAATACTTCGGCGGCAACCTGGATGCCCTCTACGACTGCCTGTGCGACACGGTGCTGGACCACAAGACCGGCGTCGTGCTCTGGCTGTACCGGCTGCATTCCGGTGATCCGGTGCTGGAAGAAGATGCCGCCCGTATCGAAACCGTCTGCTCGGACGCGGCGGACTTCGCCCGCGAGAACGGTCGCATCTTTGCGTTCGTCATTGAGCACGCCGGCAAGCATCCGGATCCCGAGCCCGGCGTCGCGGCGGCCCCTTACGGCGAAAACGATTGAATTGAGCGCTGCCCGGGCACCCACTGGGGCACGCCCGGCGGCGGCTTGCACCGGGCGCTTTGCCCGGCGGGTGGGGACTACCAGCCGCGCAGCGCGCTGACGGCGGACAACAGGGCCAATCCTGCGGTTTCGGTGCGCAGCACCCGGGGGCCGAAGCGCACCGCTTGCACGCCCGCCTGACGGGCTTGCTCCAGTTCTTTGTCCGACCATCCCCCTTCGGGCCCCACCAGCAAGCTGAGCGCCTGCACGTCGGGTTCGGCCCCAAGCTTGCCGGCCAGGTCGTCGGCTGCGTCGGGGTGGCACAACAGGCGCAGACCATCCACGGGCTCTGCCAGCCAATCGGCCAGCGATTGCGGCGCATCGACCGTCATCAAGCGGTTGCGGCCGCATTGTTCAGCGGCGGATTGGGCGATGCGCTGCCAATGCGCCACGCGCTTGTCCAGTCGCGCGCCCGACAACTGCAGCACGCTGCGCTGCGCCGCGATGGGGCTGACGCGGGCGGCGCCGAGCTCCACGGCTTTTTCCACCACCCAGTCCATTTTGTCGCCGGTAGGCAGCCCTTGCACCAGCGTGATGCGGCCGGCCAATTCGGCTTCGCGGGGATTGAATTCGCCCAGCTGGGCAAAGCCGGCCTTGCCGTCGATCTCCAGCACGGCGGGGTATTCGCCGCCCTGGCCGTTGAACAGGATGACGGATTCACCGGCCTTCAGGCGCAACACACGCAAGGCGTGGTGCGCCAGGGCTTCCGGCAGGGCAATGCGGGTGCCTGCGGCAAGCGGGGCGTCGCAGAAAAAGCGGGGGGCGGACATGGGTGGCGCAAAAAGCGTTAGCGGAGCGCGTAGCCTACCACCTTGATCCCCCATTCAAAGAACGTGGGCGCGCTGGATGCCAGGTTGAGCCCCAGCAGGGTCAGGAAGCCCACCGTCATTTTTTTATCCAGGCGCAGGACGTGAGCGCGCAGGTCAGACAGGTCTTCGTGGGTGGCAAGGCGCTTGAGTTCTTCGCGGTTGGGCAATTGGGCGATCTGTTTGCGGATTTCGGCGACCTCATCGCGTCGCGCAAGCGGAGCCACGGCTGCCGCCAGGTCATTCCGCCATTCCTGGCGGAGCTTGGCGGCGAGTTCGGTTTCGCTCTTGATTTGCGCGTGTTCCAACGCCCGCGCAACGGCAATCGCCCGCTCTTCGCCAAGGGCGGTACGCAAAGCCATGATGCCTTCGACAGGGATGGTCAGATTGAGCATGAGGCTCATACTAGGAGGCTCCAGAGCTAAAGTCAGGGCTTTATCCTGAATGTCGGACCTCTTTCCCGCAATTGTGGGAGTTACGCTGACATCCTGCGCGGGAAACGCCTGTTTACATCAAGCTTAAGGGCGATGGCGTGAGGGAAATCCCCTGATGCTAAAATCGTCTGCTTCGCAACCTACTCAACTGGCCCCTATATTCCCTGTGGGCGTGCCAGCTTCAAAGAGCCTTCCGAATGAGCAATCCGACCGCCCCTAAACTTGCCTTGGCGGATGCCATCCGCGCCCTCGCGATGGACGCCGTGCAACAAGCGAACTCCGGGCATCCGGGTGCTCCCATGGGCATGGCGGAAATCGCCCAGGCCTTGTGGACGGGCAACCTGCGCCACAACCCGAAGGATCCCGCCTGGGCCAACCGCGACCGCTTCGTGCTGTCCAACGGCCACGGCTCGATGCTGATCTACGCCTTGCTGCACCTGACGGGCTACGATCTGCCGATCGAAGAACTGAAGAACTTCCGCCAACTGCATTCCAAGACGCCGGGCCACCCCGAAGTGGGCATCACCCCGGGCGTGGAAACGACCACCGGCCCGCTGGGCCAGGGCCTGGGCAATGCCGTGGGCATGGCGTTGGCCGAAGCGCTGCTGGCTGCTGAATTCAACAAGCCCGGCCACACCATCGTCGACCACCACACCTACGCCTTCACCGGCGACGGCTGCCTGATGGAAGGCATCTCGCACGAAGTGTGCTCGCTGGCCGGCACGCTCAAGCTCTCCAAGCTGGTCGTGCTGTATGACGACAACGGCATCTCCATCGACGGCCACGTCGAACACTGGTTCGCCGACGATACCGCCAAGCGCTTCGAAGGCTACGGCTGGAACGTGATCCGTGGCGTCGACGGCCACGATGTTGCCGCCGTGGATGCCGCCATCAAGGCCGCGCGCTCGCAATCGGAAAAGCCGACGCTGGTTATCTGCCGCACCGTGATCGGCAAGGGTTCGCCCAACATGGCCGGCACGCACAACGTGCACGGCGCGCCGCTGGGCAAGGACGAAATCGCCGCCACGCGCGCCGCGCTGGGCTGGTCGGCGGAACCCTTCCAGATCCCGCAAGACGTCTACGACGGCTGGGACGGCCGCAAGTCGGGCGCCTCGGCCCAGGCCGAATGGCAATCCGCGTTCAACGCCTATGCCGCCGAATTCCCGGCTGAAGCCGCTGAGTTCACGCGCCGCATGAAGGGCGACATGCCCGAGGGCTACGCCGACCAGTTCAAGGGGTTCCTGGCTTCGACCCTGGAAAAGGCCGAAACCGTCGCTACCCGCAAGGCCTCGCAGTTCGCCATCGCCGCGCTGGCGCCGGTGCTGCCGGAAATGCTGGGTGGCTCGGCCGACCTGACTGGTTCGAACTTCACTGACTGGAAGGGCGTCGCCGCCGTCCGCGCCGGTGACAAGGGCATCCAGTTCGGCCGCCACATCAACTACGGCGTGCGCGAATTCGGCATGGCCGCAATCATGAACGGCGTGGCCCTGCACGGCGGCTACCTGCCGTTCGGCGGCACGTTCCTGACGTTCTCGGACTACTCGCGCAACGCCATCCGCATGGCCGCGCTGATGAAGCAGCGCGTCGTGCACGTGTTCACCCACGATTCGATCGGCCTGGGCGAAGACGGCCCGACCCACCAATCCATCGAGCACGCCGCCAGCCTGCGCCTGATCCCCAACCTGTCCTTGTGGCGTCCTTGCGATACGGCTGAAACCGCCGTGGCCTGGAACGCTGCCGTGACGCGCCCCACCAGCATCGGCATGGACGTGCATGACGGCGGCCCGACGGCCCTGTTGCTGTCGCGCCAGAACCTCCCGTTCGTGCCGCGCGACGCGGCGACGGTGGACGCCATCGCCCGTGGCGGCTACGTGCTGCGCGATGCTGAAGGCGCCCGCGCCGTCATCATCGCCACCGGCTCGGAAGTCGCCATTGCGCTGGACGCGCAGGCGCAACTGGCCAAGGAAGGCGTCGCCGTGCGCGTGGTCTCCATGCCCAGCACCGACGTGTTCGACCGCCAGGACGCCGCCTGGAAGCAATCCGTGCTGCCCAAGGGCCTGCCGCGCGTGGCGGTGGAAGCGGGTGTTACCGCCTTCTGGCACAAGTACGTGGGCCTGGAAGGCGCCGTGGTCGGTATCGACCGCTACGGCGAGTCCGCTCCGGCCGGCGCGCTGTTCAAGTTCTTCGGGCTGACCGCCGACAAGGTGGCCGAGACCGTCAAACAGGTTTTGTAAAAAAGGAGCTTAGTCATGACCATTCGCGTCGCCATCAACGGTTACGGTCGCATCGGCCGCAACATCCTGCGTGCCCACTATGAAGGTGGCAAGAAGCACGATATCGAAATCGTCGCCATCAACGACTTGGGCGATCCCAAGACGAACGCGCACCTGACGCGCTACGACACGGCCCATGGCAAGTTCCCGGGCACCGTCGAAGTCGACGGCGACTTCATGGTCGTCAACGGCGACAAGATCCGCGTGCTGGCCAACCGCAACCCGGCTGAACTGCCCTGGGGCGAACTGAAGGTCGACGTCGTGCTGGAATGCACGGGCTTCTTTACGACCAAGGAAAAGGCCGGCGCGCACATCAAGGGCGGCGCCAAGAAAGTCATCATCTCGGCCCCCGGCGGCAAGGATGTGGATGCCACCATCGTGTTCGGCGTGAACCATGGCGTGCTGAAGGCGACCGACACGGTCATCTCGAACGCATCGTGCACCACCAACTGCCTGGCCCCGCTGGTCAAGCCGCTGAACGACAAGCTGGGCCTGGAAAACGGCCTGATGACGACCGTTCATGCCTACACCAACGACCAGGTCCTGACCGACGTCTACCACGAAGACCTGCGCCGCGCGCGTTCGGCCACGATGAGCATGATCCCCACGAAGACCGGCGCTGCCGCTGCCGTGGGCCTGGTGCTGCCGGAACTCAACGGCAAGCTGGACGGCTACGCCATCCGCGTCCCGACCATCAACGTGTCGCTGGTCGACCTGTCGTTCGTGGCCAGCCGCGACACGACCGCCGAAGAAGTGAACAGCATCCTGAAGGCCGCTTCGGAAGGCGAGCTCAAGGGCATCCTGGACTACAACACCGAACCGCTCGTCTCGGTGGACTACAACCACAACCCGGCCTCCAGCACCGTTGACGCGTCGCTGACCAAGGTCTCGGGCCGTCTGGTCAAGGTCTCGTCCTGGTACGACAACGAGTGGGGCTTCTCGAACCGCATGCTCGACACCACCGTCGCGCTGATGTCGGCCAAGTAAGCAACACGGTCAGTCCACAGGGGACGGATTTGTTTTCCGCGAAGGCGGAAAATGGGTTCGTCCCCTTTGTTCGCCCATCGTAGGAATTCAAAAATGTCCAAGGTCAATACCCTGTCCGCGCTGGCGAAATCCGGCGCCCTGTCCGGTAAGCGCGTGTTCATCCGCGCCGACTTGAACGTGCCGTTCGATGACGCCGGCCGCATCTCCGAAGACACGCGGATCCGCGCCTCGGTGCCCGGCATCCGCCTGGCGCTGGACGCCGGCGCCGCCGTGATGGTCACGTCCCACCTGGGCCGCCCGAAAGAGGGCGTGCTGACCGAGGCCGATTCGCTGGCCAAGGTCGGCCAGCGCCTGTCCGAACTGCTGGGCATGCCCGTCCACCTGGTGCGCGACTGGGTCGACGGCGTCCAGGTCGATCACGGCCAGGTCGTGCTGCTGGAAAACTGCCGCGTGAACGTCGGCGAAAAGAAAGACGATGAAGCGCTGGCCAAGAAAATGGCTGCGCTGTGCGACGTGTACGTCAACGACGCGTTCGGCACCGCTCACCGCGCCGAAGCCACCACCCACGGCATCGCGCGCTTTGCGCCCGTGGCGTGCGCCGGCCCCTTGCTGGAAGCCGAACTGGACGCCCTGGGCCGTGCGCTGCACGAACCCAAGCGCCCGCTGGTCGCCATCGTGGGCGGCTCCAAGGTGTCGACCAAGCTGTCCATCCTGCAATCGCTGGCCGACAAGGTCGACCAGTTGGTGGTGGGCGGTGGCATCGCCAACACGTTCATGCTGGCCGCGGGCTTGTCCATCGGCAAGTCGCTGGCCGAACCCGACCAGGTCGATCAGGCGCGCGCCGTGATCGACATCATGAAGCAGCGCGGCGCAGCCGTGCCGATTCCGGTTGACGTGGTGTGCGCCAAGTCGTTCGGCGCGGATGCCGAAGCTACCGTCAAGGCGGCCACCGACGTGGCCGACGACGACATGATCCTGGACATCGGCCCGCAGACCGCGGCGCAGCTGGCCGAGATCCTGAAGAAGGCGGGCACCATCGTCTGGAACGGCCCCGTGGGCGTGTTCGAGTTCGACCAGTTCGCCAACGGCACCGAAGTGGTGGCGCGCGCCATCGCGGAATCGGAAGGCTTTTCGATCGCCGGCGGCGGCGATACGTTGGCCGCCATTGCCAAGTACGGCATCGGTGAACAGGTCGGCTACATCTCGACCGGCGGCGGCGCGTTCCTGGAGTTCCTGGAAGGCAAGACCCTGCCGGCCGTGGCCGTGCTGGAAGCCCGAGTCTCCTGATGCGCAGCTCGCGCGACACCCGGTAGGATGGGTGTAGCGCGAGACATCCGCGACAAAGGCGCTGAGGTAAAGCGCGCGAAACCCATCAAGCAACGGTTGCATGTATGGCTGATTCAGCCAGAAATTCAATGCCGCTTGATGGGTTTCGCGCGTTTTGCCGTCGTGTTTTTTTTGGCAGCGTCTCGCGCTGCACCCATCCTACGATGGCCGCTGTTTGCGGTTCCCTTATTCCATTTTGGCGCCCGAGATCTTCACGATCTCTGCATACCGCGCAATTTCAGACTGAATGAACGTGCTGAATTCCTCCGGCGTTTGGCCGGCCGGCACCAGTGCGCCCATGCTTTCCATGCGCTGCTTCACTTCCGGGGTGGACGTGACCGCGTTGACTTCCTTGTTCAGCCGCTGCACCACATCGGCTGGCGTGCCGGCGGGCGCGACGATGCCGTACCAGGCAGACGCGTACATCTTAGGCACGCCGGCTTCGTCGAACGTGGGGACGTCCGGCAGGGCCGGCAGGCGCTGGCGCGAGGCCACTGCCAACGCGCGCAGGGCGCCGGCCTGAACCTGGGCCAGCGACCCGGTGTCCAGCATCATGTCCACCTGGCCCGCCAACAGATCGGACACGGCGGGGCCGCTGCCCTTGTAAGGGATATGCAGCACATCCGCGCCCGTCAGGTACTTGAACATCGCGCCTGCCAGATGCTGCGACGAGCCCACGCCGCCCGAGCCGTAGTTCAGTTTGCCGGGTTCAGCCTTTGCGGCGGCCACCAGGTCCGCCACTGACTTGAAGGGTGATTGCTTGGGCACTTCCAGGATGTTCGGGATTTCAGCCACGAAAGCGACCGGCGCAAAGTCTTTCGCAGCGTCGAAGCCCAGACGCGAATACAGGTGCGGGTTGGCGGCATTGGTGGAACTGGTGGCCATCAGCAGTGTGTAGCCGTCGGCCTTTTCCCGAACGAAGGCCGCCGTGCCGATATTGCCGCCCGCACCGGCCTTGTTGTCCACGATCACGGTCTGGCCCAGGCGTTCGGTCAGGCGCTGCGCCAGCAGCCGGCCCAGCGCGTCCGTCGCGCCCCCGGGGGGCCACGGCACGACCAGCTTGATGGGGCGTTCCGGATAGGATTGCGCGTGGACGGCGGGGGCGATGCCGGCGGCAAGCGCGGCCAGGACGAGCGCGCGGCTGGCGCGCCGCAGGAAGGCGAAGGACATGGAGTCTCCAGGAGTGCCGGCCCTTGAATCCGCGTCGCAGGGGGCGCGGCGGCGGGCCGTGTCGGTGTACAGGCGCGGCGCGGGGCCGCTTTTCTTATCCCGGGGACTCTACGCAATCTGCTGCCCCCACAAAAGGGATAAATAATCAACAATCTTCATTCTTAAAAGGAATGAAAAGCGACCTGCGTTTGATCCAGGACGGTTTCGGGCGCCCGGCCTTGGTGTAGGCTTGCCTGACTTCCCGCACAGTGCGGAAATCCTTCTATCAGGTCGATTTGCAGCACCATGAATCTACGTCTTTTCCCTGGCCTGAGTAATTTCCGCGGCATCACCCGCGAGTCGGCGCGGCGCGACGTCTTGGCCGGGTTGAGCGTGGCGGCGGTGGCCTTGCCCGTGGGCCTGGCCTATGCGGCAATGATGGGCGTGCCGCCCGTCGCGGGGCTGTGGGCCGCCATTGCCGGCATGCTGGGCTACGCACTGTTCGGTTCGTCGCGGACGCTGATCGTGGGGCCCGATACGGCCACGTGCACGCTGATCGCCGCCACCCTGACCGGCATGGCGCTGACCTCGCCCGAAGACCGGCTGGTCGCCGCGACGGGCATCGCGCTGACGGTGGGCGTGGGGTGCCTGATTGCCCGGGTGCTGCGGCTGGGCGTGTTGGCCAATCTGTTGTCGCGGCCGGTGCTGATCGGCTACATGGCGGGCGTGGCGATCACGCTGGCGCTGTCGCAATTGAGCGGGCTGACCGGGGTAGGGCTGCGCAACAGTGGGCTGATCCATCCTTTCCTGGAGCTCGGCCGCCGCCTTCCCGAAATCCAGATCCCGACCCTGTGCCTGGGGTTGGCCTCATGTTTGCTGCTGGTGGCGGTGAAGCGCTGGCGGCCCACCTGGCCCGGCCCCATCCTGCTGGTGGTGGGCGGTTGCCTGCTGTCGTGGATCTTCGATTTTCCCAATCTGGGCATCGCTGTCGTGGGCGAGGTGCCGGCCGGCCTGCCGGGGCTCAGTCTGCCCGTGCGGCTGGAAGGGGTGGACAGCATCCTGCTCGGCGCGGCGGGTGTGCTGGTGGTGAGCTTTTCCAGCGGCATCGTGACCGCGCGCAGCTTCGCCGCGCGCACGGGCGAACACGTCGATCCCAACCGCGAGCTGGTCGGCTTTGGCGCGGCCAACGTGGCGGCGGGCCTGTTCCAGGGTTTTGTCGTGACGGGCGCGGATTCGCGGACCGCGGTGGGGCTGGTCGCCGGCGGTTCATCGCCGCTGGTCAGCGTCAGCGCGGCGGTCGCGCTGGCGATCGTGGTGGGGCTGCTGAGCGCGCCCTTGTACTGGCTGCCGCAGGCAGTGCTGTCGGCCATTCTGCTGCTGGCGGCCGCCAGCCTGTTCGACGCCAAGGCCTTCATGCGGCTGGCGCGCATTTCACGGATCGAACTGGCGTTCGGGATTCTGGCCGCGGTGGGCGTGGTGGGGTTCGGCGTGCTGCAGGGTGTGGCCGTGTCGGTGGGCGCGACGCTGCTGTACGCCATGTACGTGTCGGGCAACCCGCGCGATGCGCTGCTGGGCCGGCTGCCGGGGGAATCAGTGCTGGGCAAGCTGCACCTGAATCCCGATGCGCAGCCCGTGCCGGGCATCGTCGTCTGGCTGTTCGAATCGTCGGTCTGGTTCTTCAATGCCGACGCCTTTCGCCGCCGCGCCCGCGAGGTCATGAACCAGGCGAAGGACGTGCAATGGTTCGTGCTGGACGCCGAAGCAATGACGCAGGCCGACGCCGATGCGGTCGAAGCGCTGTACGAGCTCAAGCGTGAATTGGACGATCGCGGCATCACGTTGCTGGTCGCGGGCGGCCACGGCCAGTTCCGCATGGCGCTGGAACGTTCGGGGCTCGTCAAGAAGATCGGCCGCGACAAGATTTTCGGCAGCCCCGAACAGGCGGTGGAAGCCGTCGAGCGCTGGCGCCAGGGAGCGCCGGCCACGCTGGCCTAGGGCGTATTGTTCCGCCCTTAGTCGATGATGTGATAGCCGCCGTCGATGTATAGCGTCTGCCCGGTCATGAGCCGGGCGGCGTCGGTGGCCAGCCAGGCGGTGGCTTCACCTACATCGTCGATCGACACCAGGCTGCGCGCCGGCGCTTTGGATTGGGCGCGGTCCAGCAGCGCGTCGAATTCGGCGATGCCGGAGGCGGCGCGCGTTTTCAGCGGCCCGGGCGAGATGGCATGCACGCGGATGCCTTGCGGGCCCAGT
This sequence comes from Achromobacter sp. 18P8.1.1, assembly GCF_057799415.1. Classification (NCBI taxonomy): domain Bacteria; kingdom Pseudomonadati; phylum Pseudomonadota; class Betaproteobacteria; order Burkholderiales; family Alcaligenaceae; genus Achromobacter; species Achromobacter sp. 18P8.1.1. Next base: position 57,534 of record NZ_JBYOKH010000006.1, read on the forward strand.
TCGGCGGCCAGATAGCGGGTGGCGGATTCCAGGGCGGCCTTGACCGGCCCCATCATGTTGTAGTGCTCCACCACCATCTGCGAACCGTAGTAGCTCATGCAGAAGAGGGCGCCGCCCTGGGGCATCAGCGGCTCGGCCAGTTTCGCCATGCGGATGAACGACCAGCAGGACACGTCCATCGCTTGCAGAAAGCCCGCGCGCGAGCAGTCCGTCACGCGGCCATGCAGGTCGTCGCGCGGCGCGAACGCAATCGAATGCAGCACGAAGTCCAGCCCGCCCCATGCTTGCGTGACGCGATCGAACACGGCTTCCAGTTCGCCTTCGTTCAGCAGGTTCAAGGGCATCAGCAGCGAGGCGTCCACCTGCCGCGCCAAAGGCTCCACGTGCGGCAGGGCCTTGTCGTTCAGGTAGGTCACGGCCAGTTCGGCGCCCATGGCGCGAAAGGCCTTGGCGCATCCCCAGGCGATGGAATCCGCGTTGGCGATGCCGGTGACGAGCCCGCGCTTGCCGGCCAGCGGAAGGTGCGCGCTCATCGTTGACGCACCAGCGCCAGTGTGTGCTGGGCGATGATCAGTTCTTCGTTCGTGCGGATCACATATACGCCGATGCGACTGTCGTCGCTGGAGATGCGCGGCCCGTGATGGGCGTTGCGTTCGGGGTCCAGCTTGATGCCCAGCCAGCCCCAGTGGTCGGCCACCGCCTGGCGGATGTCGGCGGAATTCTCGCCGACGCCGGCGGTGAAAACGATGCCGTCGATGCCGTTCATGGCGCAGCCCAGGCCGATCATGCCTTCGGCCACGCGCCAGGCGAAATACTTCAGCGCCAGCTGGGCCGATGGCGCATCGCTGGCCAGCAGCTCGCGCATGTCGTTGCTGATGCCGGACAGGCCTTTCATGCCGCAGTCGTGATACAGCAGGTGCTCGATCTGGTCGTGGTCCATGCCGCGTTCCATCATCCACAGCACCACGCCCGGATCCAGCCGGCCGGGCCGCGTGCCCATGGGCAGGCCTTCCAGCGCGGTGAATCCCATCGTGCTGTCGACGCTCTTGCCTTCATGCATGGCGCAGGCGGACACCCCCGAGCCCAGGTGCGCGGCGATGATCTTGCCCATTGCGAGTTCGGGCAGGGCCTGGCGCAGGCGCTGCGCAATGTACTCGTAGGACAGGCCGTGAAAGCCGTAGCGGCGCACGCCTTCCTGGTACAGCGATTCGGGCAGCGCGTAGCGGTCGGCCACGTCGGAGTGGCTGCGGTGGAACGCCGTGTCGAAGCAGGCCACCTGCGGAATCCACGGGCGTCGCTCGCGGATCACGCGGATGGGCGCCAGGTTGTTGGGCTGGTGCAGCGGTGCAAGCGGCGTGAAGGTGTCCAGCTTGGCGAGGATGGCGTCGTCGATCAGGACGGGCTCGGACAGGTCGGGGCCGCCATGCACGACGCGGTGCCCCACCGCCAGCGGCGCGCCGCCCAGGTGGCCGCTCAGCCAGGTGCCGACGACTTCCTGCCCATTGGGGACGTCAGGCGCGTGGCTCGGTGCGATGTCGCGTTCCACGAGGGTTTTGCCGGCGGCGTCGCGCACCCGCAGTTTCGGATGCGAGGTGCCGATGCCTTCCAACTGGCCGCCCAGGCGCGGCGCCAGCTCGTGCTTGTCGTCGATGTCGTACAGGTAGAACTTGATGCTGGAACTGCCGGCGTTGATGACGAGGATGGTGTCGCTCATGGCTCTGGAATCCGGTAGCGTTGTGGCGTGCGTTACACCAGCGGGCGGGCGGCTTGCTGGCTCAGGTGGTGGGCGTAGATCGCCGCCACCGCGCAGGAAGCCAGGCGCGAGCGCGGGCTGTCGGCACGGCTGGTCAGGATGATGGGCACGCGCGCGCCCAGCACGATGCCGGCCGCTTCGGCGTTGGCCAGGAACGTCAGGTTCTTGGCCAGCATGTTGCCAGCCTCCAGGTCGGGTACCACCAGCACTTGGGCCACGCCTGCCACCGGGGACCGGATGCCCTTGATGCGGGCGGCGTCCGGACTGATCGCGTTGTCCAACGCCAGCGGGCCATCCAGCAGGCCGCCGGCGATCTGGCCGCGGTCGGCCATCTTGCACAGCGCGGCGGCTTCGATGGTGCTGGGGATGTTGGGCGTGACCTGCTCGACGGCCGACAGGATCGCCACGCGCGGTTCGCCCAGGCCCAAGCCGTGATGCAGGTCGATCACGTTGCGGATGATGTCTGCCTTGGTTTCCAGGTCGGGGAAAATGTTGATGGCGGCGTCCGTGATGAAGAGCGGCTCCGCATAGGTGGGCACTTCCATGATGAACACGTGGCTGATGCGGCGGCCGCTGCGCAGGCCAGTCGTGCGCGCGACAACTTCGTGCATCAGTTCATCAGTGTGCAGGCTGCCCTTCATCAGCAGGGTGGCCTCGCCGTTGCGCACCAGCGCCACGGCGGTCTCGGCGGCCGCATGGCTATGCGGCACGTCCACGATGCGGGCATCGCCCAGGTTCAGCTTGAACTGGGCGGCCGTGTCGCGGATCTTCTTTTCCGGGCCCACCAGGATGGGATGCAGCAGCCCCAGGTCGCGTGCTTCCAGCGCGGCCGACAGCGAGGGCTCGTCGCACGGGTGGGCGATGGCGCAGAAGGCCGGTTCCAGCGTCTGCGCGCGAGCGATGAGCTTGTCGTAATGCGTCGAGGTAGGCAGGGTCATGCGGTCTTGGCCTTGGCGGATTGACGGGCTGCGGTCTTGGTGGCGCGTTTCGCAGGGGATGCCGTGGCGGTCTTGGCCGCGGTCTTAGTGGCAGCCTTGGTGGCGGTCTTAGTGGCAGTCTTAGTTGCGGTTTTAGCCGCGGCCGTCGTCGCCGGCTTGCTTGCCGATTTGGCCGTCCGTTTTGCCGGGGCCTTGGTGGCAGCCTTTGGCGCGGCGTCTTCGGCAACCTCCGCTGCCGCCGATTGCGCCGCGGCGGGGTGCGGTTGGGCCTTCTTGGCGGGCACGTCAGCGGCGGCCTTGACCAGTGTCAAGGCGGGCACGGAGGGCGCGGGGGCGATGGACGGCGCCGGCAGTTTGGCCGGTGCCGACGCCGGATTGCGCTTCTGCGCGCGGCGCTCTGCCGCCACGAAGATGCGTTCCATCTCGTCCAGGCTTTCGCGGGCGGCCGGGCTGAGCGGTTCGGCCGCTTCCAGCACGCGCTTCATCGTTTCCAGCGCGTCGCGGATCGCCGGGGCCGGTGAGCCTTCCAGCAGATGCGGCATGGCCAGCAGGGCGGCGTCCGAATCCAGCGTCAGGATCAGGGCCTGGTCGCGGGTCAGATCCTTGAACTCCTGCAAGGTCAGCGCGTTGTCGGATTCGGCGCGCATCTTGCGAATGAGCGCAAAGCTGCGTTCATCCAGGCCGCCTTCGGCGCCGGACACGTACAGCAGCATGCGGATGGCTGCCACGCGCAAGCCGCCTTCCTGCACCATCGAACGCAGTTCGGCGGCACGGTCTTCCATGAAGCGGCGGTGTTCGGGCGATACGCCCGGATGCTTGCGCGGGGGGCCGGACTGCGCGCCCAGGCCGGCCAGGTCCTGCACCAGCGGCGAACCGTAGACGCCCATGAACGTGCGTTCGTCGGCCGAGTCGCGCAGTTCCTGCCAGATGTTCAGGCTGGTCTCGACCCAGTTCGAGAACATCTCCTGCGCCATCAGGAAAGGATTGGAAGGCGAGATCGGCTGGCGCTGTTCGCGTACCTGTTCGGCGATCTTGGCGATGGGGGCGATGATCGGGTTGCGGTCCGAAATCAGTTCATAGGGCAAGCGCAGCGGATGCAGGCGCTGGCTCCATTCCGCGGACTGCGGCGTGACCAGCGCGCGCAGCCACGGCTGCATGAAGCTGCGGTACATGCCCAGGTTGATGTCCGAGATGCGGGCCACGGCGGCGAAGCGGCGGTCGTCCTCTTCCTTGCGGTCGACGATGGCGCGCACGTCGTCCAGCTTGCGTTGTTCGAACGACAGCACGTAGTTGCCGAAAGCCAGATCCGCGTTGGGGGTATCGGGCGTCTTGTCGGCGATCTCGGCCTGGTAGATGCCGGGGGGCAGCACGTCGATCATGTCGATGTTCGACGTGAATTCCTGGTGCTCTTTGCGGGCCACGCTGCCCGACACGAAGATGCCCAGGTGGCCGATGCTTTCGTGCACGGCGTAGACGATGGTCTGGCCGTGCGCCAGCACTTCGGCTTCGTTCTGATAAAGGTCGGGGATCCAGCCGAGTGCCTGCGGCGGCGGCGTGATGTTGTCGCCCTTCGAGCAGAACACCACGATCGGCGACCGGATGTTGCGCAGGTCGATGCGGATGCCGTCGGAGGTCACGAGGCCGGCCGTAGCTAGCCGGTTGCCCACGAACAGGTTGTCCACGATGTACTGGATTTCCGGGCCATTCAGGAAGACGTGGCCGCCCCACCATTTCTCGAAGCTCAGGTAGCGGTCGGCTTCAGTGTCCACCTTGGAGTACAGGTTGTACTGCTTGGACCACAAGGTGTTGGCCGGATTCAGGTTTTCGAAGTTCTGCACCAGCCAGGCGCCGTCGAATTTGCCGTTGCCCAGGTCGCTGGTCATCGCCGTGAGCCAGCTGCCGCCCAGCAGGCCACCGGCATAGCGCATCGGATTCATGCCGCGCCAGCCTGCCCAATAGGACAGCGGGGCGCCTGCCACGATGATGGGACCGAACAGTTCAGGGCGAATGGCGGCGGTCATCATGATCTGCCAGCCTGCCTGGCAGTTGGCCACCACGACCGGCTTGCCCTCCGCGTCGGGGTGCCGCGCGATGATTTCTTCCAGGAAGCGCGCTTCGGCCATCATCACGTCTTCGACGGTCTGCTCGGGCATGGGCTGGGGCAGGAAGGTCGCGAAGTAGCAGGGATGGCCGGCGCGCACCGCCACGCCGATTTCGCTTTCGGGCTTGAAGCCGCCGATACCCGGGCCATGGCCCGCGCGCGGGTCGACCACCAGGAAAGGGCGCTTGATCGGATCGGTTTCCACGTCTGCCGGCGGCTTGATGCGCAACAGCCCGTAGTTCACGGGGCGCGGCAATTCGCGGCCATCCAGGACCAGCTCGAACTCCATGCTGAGCACGTTGGGGGCGCGCTTGGCCATGTGTTCGTGGTACTGGTTGCCGCGCTGGCGCAGCACGTCTGCGTAGAGCACGCCTCGCTGCCAGGCATCCACGGCATATTCGTAGGCGGCCGTCCAGGGGTTGAAGAAGGACGGGGTGGGGACGCGATCGTTGCCGGATCCGGCCATGGCGATCTCCTGTAAGTTGCTCCCGACGGCGGAAGGCCGCCGGGCCGATCCCGAGTGGAACCGGCCGAGTTGACCTCCCCATTACACCGCATCGAATGCTGCGTCGCAACATGGAAGGGTTTGATGCCGGTCAAATTAGGGCGCTAACTGTCCCTTCTTTCAGCTTTGTTGCCAATCTTGCAAGATCGTTGCGTCGCGGCATGCGTCAATTCGTGCCGTGGCAGACAGCTTCCACGCGGTTGCCGTCGGGATCCAGCAGGAAGGCGGCGTAATACTGTGGGTGGTAGTGCGCGCGCAGCCCGGGGGCGCCCCCGTCGCGGCCGCCGTGGGCCAGGCCCGCTGCGTGAAAGGCGTCGACCGCGGCGCGGTCCGGAGCCTTGAAACACCAATGGCGCCTGGCGCCGGCGTCCGGCGCCAAGCCGGGCGTTGCCAGGATGGAGACATACGTGTGTCGGCTGTCGCCGGGGCCGCAGCGTTCGCCATAGCCGATGGCGTCGGCCTCGTCATAGACCTTGGCCGCGCCCAGCGCCTGCATGACGGCGTCATAGAACGGCCGGGCGTGGCCCAGATGGGAAACCGCGATGGAGACGTGATCCAGCAATTGCATCGCGGCTCCGGACGCGTCAGGCGCGTGCTGCGGCGTTGTGCTCCAGCCATTTCTGGACGGATGGCCGCTGCCATTGGACATCGGCGTAGGCGCGCAGCGGGTCGGGCAGGTCATCCAGCGCCAGGCGCTTGAGCATGACCGCCAGGTCGATGTCGGCGATGCACCATTCGTCGAACAAGGACGCCTGGTCCACCCCGATCAGGTAGCTGGCCACCTGGATCAGCTTGGCCGAGGCGGCGTGCGCCGCGTCGGACAGCGGTTGGCCGGCGGCGCCGTAGAACACCGTCTCGGTGGGGCGCTCCTGACGCAGCGCACCCAGGTCGCTGCGCAGCCAGGCCTGCAATTGGCGGGCGCGGGCGCGCTCGCGGATGGCCTGGGGATACAGCGCGGCATGCTCGGGCGCAGGAAACACGTCTTCCAGGTATTCGGCGATGACGCTGGATTCGGTCAGGTTGAACCCCTCGTGCGTCAGCGCGGGCACGCGCGCCGTCAGCGCACGGCACTGGTACGGCTGCATCCGCTGTTCGCCCGCTTCCAGATCGATCGGGCGCACCTCGAAGGGCAATTTCTTTTCAGTCAGCGCCACATAGGCCGACATGGCGTAAGGGCTGAGAAACAGGGAATCGACGTAAAGCGTAATCGGGGCGCCCAAATCTTGTCTCCGGTCAGGCGGGGTCGTGGTGAGTGGTGCGGATCCGACGGGTGGCGGCGCGCCGCATGAATTGCAAAGCGTAACGCAATTGCAATTTCGCGTGTCGCGCCGACGCGTCAGTCGACGATGAAGAGCTTGGCGCCCTTGGTGGTGGACGAGCGGTGGGGCTCGGCCTGGTCAGCCACCTGATAGCTCATGCCGGCGGTCAGGACGAACTGCCGGCCGTCTTCCAGCTCGGTATGCAGTTCGCCCTCGAGACAGAACAGGATGTGGCCCTTGCTGCACCAGTGGTCGGCCAGGTAGCCGGCGGTGTATTCCACCATGCGGACCCGCAGGTCGCCGAATTGGCGGGTGCGCCAGTAGGCCATGCCGGTGTCGCCAGCGTGTTCGGTGCGTTCCACCTCGGACCAGTCCGTGGTGCCGAAGGGGATGTTGCTCATCTTCATCGTGAATCCTGCGGTGTGGTCCGGACGGCGGGTGAGGGGATACCGTCCGGTAAAAATCAGATACTACGCCACTCAGGCTACCAGTTTCTTTTGCCAGAACATCGCGCGGCCGGTGGTGTCGTCCAGCGCGTAGCCCTCAAAGCCCAGTTTGCGGTACAGCCCCTGGGCCACGGCGTTGCCTTCAAGCACTTCCAGCGTGATCTTGCAGCAGCCCATCTGGCGCGCCCGGTCTTCCAGCGCGCCCAGCAGCTGCTTGCCCACCCCCAGCCCCTGGAAGCGGGGCGACACGCCCAAATCGTGCAGGTTGATCAGCGGCCGGCAGGCAAAGGTGGAGAAGCCTTCCAGATAGATCGCCACGCCCGCGGGCTGCCCGTCGACGCGGGCCAAGAGGGCGTGGGCCGTCGGGCGGCGCGCCAATTCCGCGATCAGGTTCTGCTGCGCGTAGTCGGGCAGGGGCGAATTGCCGCCCATGGGGCCGCTGGCGTATTCGTTCAGCATGGCCAGCACCTGGCGGCCATGTTCCGGATTGGAGAAGTCGACGTCGATGATTTCCAGCACGATCGGTTCCTGTGGCTGATCCTGGCCAGCGCGGGTCGCCGGCCATGCCCTCGGATGACGGGGCAACCGACCATTATGCACGCTTGCCGCCGCCTGATTTTGCGCATTGAAAAATCGGTCCGTAACCCCTATCTTGTTGATATTCAAGGCCGGATGCGGCACCGCCCGACGCGGCCGAAACCTTTAAGGTGAGCTGGAATATGGAGTTCAAGGACTACTACAGCACTCTCGGGGTGGAACGCGGCGCCACCGAAGACGAGATCCGGCGCGCTTACCGAAAGCTCGCTCGCAAATATCATCCCGACGTCAGCAAGGAAAGCGACGCCGAGGCCCGCATGCGCGACGTCAATGAAGCCTATGACGTCTTGCGCGACAAGGAAAAGCGTCAGGCCTATGACAATCTGGCGGCCGGCGTGTCGTCCGATGGCGGCTTCCAGCCGCCGCCCGGCTGGGACGAAGGCTTCGAATTCCACCGGGGCGCGGCGCCGGGCGACGAGGCCCAGTTCAGCGAGTTCTTTTCGTCGCTGTTCGGCGGCCGCGGCCAGCGGGGCGGGGCGCGTCAGCAGGACTTCCGCGCGCGTGGCGACGATCACCACGCCGCCATCGAAGTGGACCTGGAAGATGCGCTCAAGGGCGCCACGCGCGACATCAGCCTGAGATCGATGGAGATGGACGACCAGGGCCATCCCCACATGAAAACCCGCACGCTCAGCGTGCGCATTCCTCCGGGCGTGCGCGAAGGCCAGTACATCCGTCTGGCCGGGCAGGGCATGCCCGGCTACGGCGGCGGCGAAAACGGCGACCTGTACCTGGAGGTGCGCTTCAAGCCGCACCCGCGCTACCGGGCCGAAGGCCGCGACCTTTATATGACGCTGCCCGTCGCCCCGTGGGAAGCCGCGCTGGGCGCGCAGGTGGATACGCCCACGCCGGGCGGCACGGTCGAGGTGTCGATCCCGGCCGGTTCCGGCAACGGACGCAAGCTGCGGTTGCGCGGTCGCGGCATACCCGGTGATCCGCCGGGGGACCTGTACCTGGTGCTGGACCTTGTGCTGCCGCCGGCCGATAGTGAGGCTGCGCGCGCGGCCTACCGCAAGCTGCAGCAGGACGTGCCTTTCAACCCGCGGCGTCACTTGGGGGTCTGACCATGAAGAAGCTTGTCATCACCAGCGCCACCGTCGTGGGCAAATCGCAGCCGCTCAGCGCGGACGACCTGGCCCGCGCCTGCGGCGCGGAAGTGGAATGGGTCGCCCAGTTGGTCGAAGTGGGCATCGTCAACGCCAGCGGCCCGCAGCCCGAGCACTGGTGCTTCTACAGCGTGGACCTGCAGCGTGCGCTGCATGCGCGCCGGCTGGAGCACGATTTCGGCGCCAGCCTGGATGCCGTGGCGCTGATCCTGGACCTGAGCCAGGAGGTGCGGCGCCTGAAAGCGCACTTGCGGGCGCTGGGCGCGCCAGAACCCTGACAGGGCCCCGTCCCGGGGGAAACAGGGTGGGTAAACTACACGCTTGCCTTGCCACAACAAACAAGCGAAAAGCACCTTGGAGACGTCTTCCTCCCCCGCGCATGCCCTGGCGGGCAGCGCGCGCATCGATGGGCTCAAATCCTGCCTGCCGGTCATGATCGGCTACTTTCCGGTGGCGGTGACGTTCGGCATCGCCGGCGTCGCGGCAGGCTTGACCCCGCTGCAAGTGATCCTGATCTCCGTGTTTGTCTACGCCGGCGCCAGCCAGTTCCTGCTGCTGGCGTCGATCAAGGCCGGCACGCCCTGGTTGTGGGTGGTGGCGCTGTGTTCCCTCTTGAACGCGCGCCATCTGCTGTACGGCCCCTTGCTGTCCCGCTTCCTGCCGGCGGCGCTGCGCGACCGCCTGAAGGTCGCCTTCCTCTTGACCGATGAAGTCTTCGCCACCGCGTTCAACCGCCTGCAAAGCGTGCCTGCCGGGAATCGCCAGGGCTGGATGATCGCGCTGGGGCTGGGCGCCTGGCTGACCTGGATCGCCGGGACGGCCGTCGGCGTCTATGCGGGCGACGGGCTGGAACGCCATTACCCGATGCTGTCTCAGGTGATGCGGTTCGCGTTGCCGGCGCTGTTCATGGCGCTGGTGTGCCAAAGCGCCAAGCGCGGCATGGGCCTGCCCGTCATCGCCGCGGTGGCGGGCGCCGGCGTGGTGGCCGCCATGGGGCATACCAGCCTGGCCATCCTGATCGGCGCGGTCATCGGCTGCGCCGCCTATCGTCTGAAGAGGTCCGCATGAACGCCGATGGCCTGGGTTTCTGGGGCGCGGTGATCGCGATGGCTGTGATCACCTACCTGACGCGTGCGCTGCCCTTCATGCTGTCCGAACGCAGCCGCTTGCTGCGGCACCTGTCGCGCGAAGGCTCGGCGCTGGCCGCCCTGGGCCCCAGCCTGCTGGCGGGCATCGCGGCGGCCGTCATCGTGCCGGACTTGCTGGACGCGGGTACGCAAGCCGCCCGCATTGCTCCCTACGTGGGTGGCCTGGTCGTCACGGGCGTGGCCGCGCGGCTGGTCAGCAATACCGGCGTGGCCGTGTTGCTGGGCATGGGCGGATACGGGGTGTTGCTGGCCTTGGCGGGTTAAGGCTGCCCAGGCAAAATGATCGGACTCCCAAGGAGGCCGATCATGCTTACGCTCTACCATGCGCCGCGTTCGCGGTCGTTCAGGGTCCTGTGGTTGCTTGAGGAACTTGGGGTGCCGTACGACACCGAAATGGTGTCCATCCGCGGCACCGACAGCGCGGGCCACATGCCCGCGGACTACATCGACATTCATCCGCATCGCAAGGTGCCGGCGCTGGTGCACGACGGCGTGCCGGTGTTCGAGACGCCGGCCATCGCGCTGTACCTGACGGACCTGTTCCCGGAAAAGGGGCTGGGCCCGCTCGTGGGCGACGCGGACCGCGGTCCCTACCTGACCTGGCTGTCCTACTCCACGGGCGTATTCGAACCCGCCATGGTCGAACGCGCATTCAAACGGCCCCATGAAGGGGGCGCGCCCGGCTGGGGCTCGGCCGACGAGGTCGAACAGGTGCTGACCCGGGTCCTGCAAGCGCGCCCTTATTTCCTGGGCAGCCACTTTTCAGCGGTGGACATTGTGCTGGGCGGTTCCCTGCAATACATGATGCAGGTAAAGGTGATTCCGGAATCGCCCGTGTTCGGCGCCTATGTGGAGCGGCTGGGCAATCGCCCCGCGATGCACCGGGCCTTGCAGCGGGACGGCGACATCGACGAGGGCTGACGGTGTCCGCCCCGCAGGGCAGGGTTCAGGCCTGGCCCTGGATGCGCTCGCGCAGGTCCGCCTGCCACTGGGCCGGCCGGCCCAGGTAGCGGCTGGGTTCCAGCAGCGTATAGGCGCCCTTGAGTTCCAGCGCCAGCGTCGGAAAGCCCGTACCTCCGACCCGGGCCAGCAGCGTGCGGCTATCGGCGATGTAGGCGGCGGTCGGGGCACCCTGCGCGGCCGTGTAGGCGGCGTCGAAGGCGTCCCCGTCCAGGCCGATCTCGCGGGCCAGGGCCTTGATCACGTCGGGGTCGGCGATGCGCAGGCCCTGGACGTAATGCGCGTACTGCAGGCGCTTGAGCAGGTCCAGCCCGCGGCCGGCCAGCGTGTCGGCGGCCAGGACGGCGGTGGTGGGCGGTTCGGAATCGAACACGGCGTCCGTGTCACGCAGCAGGCCGTCGAAGTAATCCTTGCCGAAGTCCTGGCCGGTCAGGCCGGCAATGCGCTCGTCATGCGGCATCACGTAGCGGCGCAGTGCGTCGGTGACGGGCTGGCGGTTGCTGCCGGTCATCATGCCGCCGCCGTGGGCGGCCACGGTCAGGCCCGCGATGCCGCGGGCGGCGTCCACCAGCGGCGCGGCGCCATAGCACCAGCCGCAAAGCGGATCGAAAATGTAATGCAGGGTGGGGGTCTGAGTAGCCATGGCGCCATGGTAGACGCGGGCCGGGGCGGGAAACAGCCTGGCGCGGTAGCCAGAGTGTTGCGCGGGCCGTGCAGATTGCCTGCACGGCCCGGTGGCTTGCGGTCAGCCGGTGATCTGCACGCCGATCCAGAACAGGCCGGCCGCCAGCGCCATCGACGCGGGCAAGGTCAGCACCCAGGCCAGCAGGATGTTGCGCACCGTGTTGCCTTGCAACCCGGTCTTGTTGGCGATCATCGTGCCGGCCACGCCGGAGGACAGCACGTGGGTGGTGGACACGGGCAGGCTGAACACGTTGGCCAGACCGATGGCGGCCACCGCCGTCACCTGTGCCGACATGCCCTGGGCGTACGTCATGCCCTGCTTGCCGATTTTTTCGCCCACCGTCAGCACCACGCGGCGCCAGCCGACCATGGTGCCCGCGCCCAGCGCCAGGGCCACGGCCACGATCACCCAGAAGGGCGCGTATTCGGTGGTGGCGGTCAGGTCGGCGCGCAGGCGTTGCAGGTCGGCGCGTTCGCGGGCGGGCAGACCTTCGATGCGCGAGACCTTCTTGGCCGTGTCGTCCAGGCACAGCAGGTAGCGGCGCACGTCGATGCGTTTTTCGGCGGACAGGTCGGCGTAGTTGCTGACGCCGGCCAGGTCGGTTTGCAGCGCGGCGATGGTCGGCATGGTCAATTCCGGGTCGCAGCGGAAATTGCGCGGCAGCTCGGTGTTGGCGTCCGAACGCTTGAGCGCCAGGAAGTCGCCCAGCATGGCTTCGTTGCGCTGGTAGAACACGCTCAGGTGGTTGGCCGCGTCGCGGGTGCGTTCGATCTGGTAGGTGGTGCTGGTCGTGTCCAGCACGAAGTTGGCCGGCACGATGCCGATCAGCACCAGCATGATCAGGCCGATGCCCTTCTGGCCGTCATTGGACCCGTGCACGAAGCTCACGCCCATGGCCGACAGCACCAGCACCAGGCGGTTCCAGAACGGCGGGTGCTTCTTGTTGTCGATCGCGCGGCGCTGATCCGGCGTCTTGTGCATCTTGGATAGCGGCAGCCAGCGCTTGAGCAGCAGCAGCAATCCGCCCGCGACCAGGAATCCGGCGACCGGCGAGGCCACCAGCGACAGGCCGATATCGACGGCCTTGCCCCAGTTGACGCCATCGGCCAGCGGCAGGTCGGTGATCAGCGCATTGGCCAGGCCCACACCCAGGATCGAGCCGATCAGGGTGTGCGAGCTGGAGGCGGGGATGCCGAAATACCAGGTGCCCAGGTTCCAGGCGATGGCGGCGGCCAGCATGGCGAACACCATGGCCAGCCCGCGGCCCGTATCCACGTTGATCAGCAGTTCCACCGGCAGCAGGTGGACGATGGCGTAGGCCACGCCCACACCGCCCAGCAACACGCCCAGGAAGTTGAAGATGCCCGACAGCACCACCGCCAGATGCGGCGGCATGGCCTTGGTGTAGATGACCGTGGCCACGGCGTTTGCCGTGTCGTGAAAGCCGTTGATGAATTCGAAGGCCAGGACGAATGTCAGGGCCAGCACAAGACTGAGGCCGACCCAGAGATCTAGGCCATGGAAGAGGTCGAACATGGAGGCGGGGGCGAGGTTCCGGCGAGAGGTGCCGATTATTGCAGATTTGTGACCTGACCCTGGTTGCGTCGGAAAACCACCGCCGTCCCGCCGGAACCGCCGGTTTCAGAACTTCGAGTACTGGAACTCGATTTCCATGGGCTTGCCCAGATTGGCCGACGTATCGGCCTGGATCAACATCACCGCCAGGACGCCCAGGTACAGCAGGCACAGCCAAAGGGTTCGTTTCATTTGGGTTCGTTCCATTTGCCGGCGCCTCTCATGGACGGAATACCTGCGCGATCTTCTGGTTGACCCGCAGCCACCCCAGTTCGCCCAGGTGCTGCACGTCGCGCAGCATGCCGACTTCAAAGGGGGCGCTGTACATGTCCATGCAGGTCATCGCGTAGCGTTGGCACAGCGCCGCCACGTCGCGCTGGATCGGTTCGAAGCGGGCCAGGTCCTTGAAGACCATCGGGTGCAGCGGCTGCATCACGAACAGCGCATTCACGTCGTGCTGGCGCAGCAGCGCCATCAGGGCCGTCAATTCCCGCAGTTCGTCGCGGCCGGTCAGCGGCTGGGGCTGATAGGCGGTCTTGCCGCCCTCGGGAATCGAGCGCAGGTATTTATTGAAGAATTCGTCGCGGACCGCGTAGCGGTTGCCGCCCATCTGGCTCTGTTCGGCTTCCTGGGCCTGGCTGGCCAGCGCATCCCAGTCCACCACGCGGGCGGCCGCGGCCGGCCCTTCGCGTTCGCGTTCGGGCACAGGAGCCGCATAGGCGGGCGCCCACAGGTCCACCAGGCGCTGGCGGAACACGTAGGCCTGCTCGGCCACCATGGACCAGGCCACACGGGCGTCCCCCTTGTCGCGCAGCCAGCGCGCGAGCTCCGCCCGGCCTTCGGGCTGCTTGAGCAGGCGAGGCAGCAGCGGGTTGGCGTGTTCCTTGAATTCGTCCGCGCCCAAGCCGCCGTCGCCGTCGAACCACCCGGGCGACAGCATCACGACCACGCGGGAGGCGGATGACAGATCATCGGCCAGCGCGGCCAGCACCAGTTGCATGCCCAGGGACTGGAAGCCCGAATGGCCATAAGCCAGCACGGGCATTTGCAGCTCGTCGGCCAGATAGCGGTACGGCACGAAGCGCAGATCGTTGCTGGTGAGTTCAGACGACCCCAGGATCACCAGCCGGTCGCCCGTGCGCAGCGCCTGGCTCATCCGCGACAGGTTGCGCGTCTGTTCCTGCAGGGTGTTGCCCAGGTTCGGGATGTAGATCCCCGGGGCCGCCGCGGGCACGGGTTCGGTTTTCAGCGCCAGGGAGTGCCAGGCCCACCAGCCGCAAGCGGCGGCAGCGGACAGGGCCAGCGCCGCAGCCAGCGCGTGCTGCCGTAGAGTGCGTGTGAACATGGATGGGGCGGGGAGGCCGGACGCGATATCGGATTAGATTGTTAGCGGATGTTATCCAGCGCGTATGACCGAAACAAGCGCGGGAAACCGGGGGCAGGGCCAATTCGCATTTTTGCGACAGCCGGAAGCGGGCTGGCCCGGAAGGAGAGCGCGCTTCCTCCTGGGAAAGAATGCGATAGCATCGACATCGCGCGGTTCTTCTGGATTTCCATGATTGACCGCGCCATGCGCCGTCCTTTGGCGCCGAGCCCGCCTTTTCCTCACCTTCCAAGACGCTGCCGCCCATGACCGCCACGACCCGAATCGCCCGCCGCCATCCCGACGAACTGATCATCGGCCTGGTGTCCGTGTCTGACCGCGCCTCCTCCGGCACTTACCAAGACCAGGGCCTGCCCGCGCTGCGTGAATGGCTGGGGTCCGCGCTGGCCTCGCCCTGGCAGGCGGTGGACCGCCTGATTCCGGACGAGTCCGCGCGTATTTCCGAGACGCTGATCGAACTGGTGGACGTCTGCGGTTGCGACCTGGTGCTGACGACCGGCGGCACCGGCCCCGCCAGGCGCGACGTTACCCCCGAGGCTACGCTCGCCGTTGCTACCAAGGAAATGCCCGGTTTCGGCGAACAGATGCGCCAGATCAGCCTGCGTTTCGTGCCCACCGCCATCCTGTCGCGGCAAGTCGCCGTCATCCGCGAAACCCCGTCGCACGCCGCCCTGATCGTGAACCTTCCTGGCCAGCCCAAGTCCATACGCGAGACGCTGGAAGGGCTCAAGGGTGAAGACGGCGGCGTGCTGGTACCGGGTATCTTCGCCGCCATTCCCTATTGCATCGACCTGATCGGCGGTCCTTACGCCGAGACCCAGCCCGGCGTCATCGACGCGTTCCGCCCCAAATCGGCCCGCCGCGCGGCCCAGTCCTGAACGGCTGCTGCGTTATAGTTTTGGCCGCCCCTGTCCACCCCTCCTGCTTGAGAGTCTTACCGTCATGAAGGTTCGTTTCGCCCTGTCCCTTACCGTCCTGGCCGCGTTGACGGCCTGCGCCAATGTCAAAGACGTGCGCCAGCGCGACCCCGTCTTCTACGGTTCGACCCAGCGCACGGCAGAGGACTACACCGCGTGTGTGGCCAGCGCCTGGAAGAGCCAGGGCGTCAACTTCAAGCAGAACGCCGTGCGCAACGGATTCGAACTGGTCCAGGAAGACAGCCTGGGCGTTGAGGCCGTGCTGACGACCACGACCTGGAAGGGCAAGACCGAAACCCGCCTGTCGACGCGCATCGCCCGCCGCGACCAAACGATTATCGAACCGGCGAACCTGTGCCTGTAAGCGCCATGTTCAATCGCCGCGACGTCTTGCGGGCCGGTCTGGCCGCCGCCGCCGTTAGCATCGGGTTGCCCGTGCGCGCGCAAGCCCAGCAAGGCTTTATTTCCCGCAAGCTGAATGCGCCGGTGCCCGGCGGCGTAGCCGTCCTGGGCCTGGGGGACGCCGAGCGCGCGCCCGAGGTGAGCTTCCTGGACCGGCGCGTGCTGGTCGTGCGGGAAGAGGGCAAGCAGTGGATCGCCGTGGTCGGGATTCCGCTCAGCGTGAAGCCCGGCGAACAGCAGGTGGTAATCAGCGACGCAAAGGGCCAGCGCAAGCTGCCCTTCAAGGTGGGCGCCAAGGAATACGTGGCGCAGCACATCACCTTGAAGAACCCGCGCCAGGTCGATCCCAACCCGGACGACATGAAGCGCATCGAACGCGAGATGGCCGAGCAAAGCGCGGCCAACCGGACCTACCGGGCCGGCGTCACGCCCAGCAACCTGCTGCTGGACCGTCCGGTCAACGGTGGCCGGCTGTCCAGTCCATTCGGCTTGCGGCGCTTCTTCAACGGGCAGGAACGCAATCCGCATTCGGGCCTGGACTTCGCGGTACCGGCGGGCACGCCGATCAAGGCGCCGGCCGCAGGCGTGGTCGTGCTGGTGGGGGATTACTTCTTCAATGGCAAGACGGTCTTCGTCGACCACGGGCAGGGCTTTGTCAGCATGTTCTGCCACATGTCGGCCATTGACGTGAAAGTCGGCGACGAGGTGCCGCGAGGCGGAGTGGTGGGGAAGGTGGGGGCGACAGGCCGGGCAACCGGGCCGCACTTGCACTGGAACGTCAGCCTGAACGATGCGCGGGTCGACCCCGCCATCTTCATCGGGGCGTTCAAGCCCTGATCGTCAGGCCGTGGCGGTCTGCTGGGCGATCTTGTTCAACACGAACTGGTGCATGCGCTCGGCATACTCCATCTGCTGGCGCACATGGTGTTGCTGGGCTTGCTGCTCATCCAGGCAGTTGTCGTACTTGATCTTGGCTTCGGCGTAGGTCAGGCCGGTATTGCGAAGGCTGTTGATGAACCCTTCGCGCGACTGGTTGAGCAGACGCAGGCCTTCCTCCCCTTTCACGAATTTTCTTCGCGCCAGGGAAAGCTGGTCGGCGGCGGCTTGCAACTCTTCTTTTAGATCCATCTTGCTTCATGCGTATCCCGCCAGACATTGCGCCTGGCAAGCGCGCCATTCTTTCACGAACAGACGTTCAACGCATTACGGCATATCGCGGTTCGGGCTTAAGCCCACGCGAAACAGGGGCAGGGAGCCGGCCTCAGGCCGGCCCTGGAGCCCTGGCTTAACGGCGGTACTGCTGGGGACGATGGGGCGCGGGAGCGCGTTCGTCCTTGTGACGGAAGTTGATGCGGCCCTTGGTCAGGTCGTAGGGCGACATTTCCAGGGTGACGCGATCGCCTGCCAGGATGCGGATACGGTGCTTGCGGATGCGGCCGGAGGCGTAGGCGCCGACTTCGATGCCGTTGTCCAGTTTGACGCGGTAGCGGCTATCGGGCAGCACTTCGTCAACGATGCCATCCAATTCGATGAGTTCTTCTTTAGCCATTCTCTACTCCTTGATCAATACGCGCAGCCAGGCCGGCGGCATGACGCGCCGCGCGAGGCGGCAAGCGCGTTGGACTCAAATAACCAGGTCCAGCGGTTTGAACGTAAAACGTTCGGGCAAGCGCGGGTAAGGGCCACGGCATCCCTAGTGGATGTCTGAAATGACGGATACTCGCGCAGCGTGGGCAATATGCGCGCGGTGCGCGGCTTGGTCGCGGCACCGTGCAAGCGCACAGCGCCGGAGAAAGCGGGTGGGGGCGATTGTTGCAACGCCGGACGGCACAAGAATGTAGCAGCGCCGTTCGTAATAATCTCAACCAAACCGGGGGCAGCCTGAGTATCTTGGGGGTGACCCGAAGGGATACAGGTTGGCACGCAGAGTGACCGAAGCCCGGTTTTTTGCGGAAAAATCACGGACTTATGTTACTGCAAAGCGCAGCGATTAGCCAGTATTTATCTGCCGCTGCGCCGTGATAGTTGCTACTGAACGACTCTAGGCCCCGGGGACGCGCGCCTGGTAGTCGGCTTCCCAACGGTGGTGCGCCGACCAGAACGGGCCGGGTTCGCGCCCCTCGAGCTTGGCCGAGAGCACGCCCAGATGGGTGTGCCAGCCGCCCGCCACATCGACCATGTCGTCGCGCGAGTTCAGCTTGCGGTGCGTCAGCACCAGCAGCGTGCCCTCGCCTTGGGGCGACAGTTCGAACGTGACCTCCGACGGTTCCCCCTTGGATCCGCCCCAGGTGAATGCCAGCAGCCGGGGCGGCTCGCAGCGGGTGACGATGCCATGGGTCGTGACGCCGTTCTCGTAAGCTTTATAGGGTTCCGGCGTGGGTTCGGCGACCGACGACAGGTTGGCGTGCACGAAACGCAGGGTCACGCCGCCGCCTTCGCGCAGTTCCATGTCACCGGTGGCCAGCCAGCGGCCCCGCTTTTCGGATTCGGTCAGGAACGCCCATACGGTTTCCACGCTGGCGGGAAGCTGGCGGGTAAAACGCAGGGTCGTGGGATCCAGGACGACGCCGTGATCACTCATGTTGCTCTCCTAGGGACGGGGGCGGGGCGGGATGGGACGCCAGTGCAGAGGCCAGCGCATCCAGTCTGCCCGCCCAGAACTGTTCATAGAAACGCAGCCACTCCATGGCCTCGGCCATGGGTTCGGGATTCAGGCTGCACACATGGGTGCGGCCATGGATGGTGCGCCGGATCAGGCCGGCGCGTTCCAGGGCCTGCACATGCTTGGAGGCGCCGGCAAAACTCATGCGCAGGGGGGCCGCCAGCTCTCCAATGGTCTGATCCCCTTGCGCCAGGCTGCGCAGCATGTCGCGGCGCGTGGGATCGGCCAGCGCGCGAAAGACGGCATCCAGAGCGGGAGCGGGGATAAGTTCAACCATAAGGTTGAATATAGACCGGCGTCTGGAGATATTCAACCACTCGGTTGAGTTTTTATGTAACGGCCTCTTTGCTGGCTTCGCCTACCCCCTGGAATTCATGGGGGTACTGCGGCAAGCCGTCCGTGATGTCGAACCAGGGCGCCTTGTCGGCCACGTGGCAATGCGCGGTGGGCTTGACGCCCGGATCGTCGTCCAGCGCGCCCAGGGGCAGGCCGTAGGTATCCGGCGTCTGGTCGAAGCGGCTGAGCAGCGGCGTGCCGCAGGCCTCGCAGAAGCCGCGGTAGTTGCCAGGCGACGAGGCATACCAGGTGACGTGGTTCTCGCCCTTCGTCCATTGGAAATCGGAGGCTTGAACCGACGCTCGGCTGCGGAAGGCGGCGCCGTGGGACTTGCGGCACATGACGCAATGGCAATTCAGGGCGTCGGTGAGAGGGCCGTTGATCTCGTAAGCAACGCGGCCGCACAGGCAGGAACCTTTGATCATGATGAGCGCCAGGCAAGTGGGGAGAACAATTCGAATATACCCGCGCTGCAAGGCCACGCAATGCGCGCGCCGGGCCATTTATGACGGAGGTCTTTCAGTCTGTTGCTGACCCCTTATTTTCCGGCAAATGATTCGATCCCCAGGTCATCGCGCTGTCATGCGGCGAAAACAGAATGCCGCAATGACCACAGACAAGGGGATCAGACGATGACGTACGCCATCGAAGTGCACAACTTGAGCAAGACGTTCCAGGCCGGCGCCAAGGCGCTGGACAACGTCAGCCTGCAAGTGGCCGACGGGGAAATGGTGGCTTTGCTGGGCGCATCCGGCTCGGGCAAATCCACGCTGCTGCGCCACCTGGCGGGCTTTGTCACCGGCGACGCGGGACAGGGCAGCGTCAAGGTCAATGGCCAGCAGATCCAGCAGAACGGCCGCTTGAGCCGCAATGTGCGCGCCGCGCGCGCCGGCATCGGTTTCGTGTTCCAGCAATTCAATCTGGTGGGCCGCCTGCCGGTCATCACTAATGTCCTGACCGGCATGCTGCCGCGCGTGCCGCTGTGGCGCAGCCTGACCCGCTGGTTCCTGCGCGCCGAAGTACGCCAGGGCCTGGAAGCGCTTGCCCAGGTTGGTATAGACGACTATGCATTTCAGCGCGCGTCCACGCTTTCGGGTGGCCAGCAGCAGCGCGCGGCGATTGCCCGCACGCTGGTGCAGAACGCCCGCGTGATCCTGGCCGACGAACCCATCGCGTCGCTGGACCCGGAGTCGTCGCGCCGCGTCATGGGCACGCTGGCCCAGATCAACCGCAGCCGCAAAGTGGCCGTGGTGGTGTCGCTGCACCAGGTCGACGTGGCGCTGCGCTATTGCCCCCGCGTGGTGGCGCTGCGCCACGGCAAGGTGGTCTATGACGGCCGCGCCGCCGACCTCACCCCGGAAATGCTGCGCGACCTGTACGGCTCCGAACTGAGCGAGCTGCTTCCCGAATATTCGTCCCATGCGCCGTCCATGCCGGGCCTGGCGCCGCTGTCCCAGCTGGCGCAGGCGGCCTGAGCCCGCCTGCGCCTTCATTGTCCCGACCTCTCTGCCCCTACATATCCCCGGAGTCATCCATGCTACGCAGAACCTTCGTCACCCTGATCGCCGCCGCCGCGTTGTCCACGCAGGCCTACGCGCAAGACGCCAAGACGTTGAACTTCGGCATCATCTCGACCGAGTCGTCGACCAACCTGAAGTCCGTCTGGCAGCCCGTCATCGACGACCTGAGCCGCGCCATCGGCGTGCCGGTCAAGCCCTTCTTCGCGTCGGACTACGCCGGCATCATCGAAGGCATGCGCTTCAACAAGGTGCAGTTGGGCTGGTTCGGCAACAAGTCGGCCATTGAAGCCGTGGACCGCGCCAAGGGCGAGGTGTTCGCCTCGGTGATCGACAAGGATGGCAACCCCGGCTACTGGTCGCTCCTGATCGTCAACAAGGACAGCAACCTGAAGACGCTGGACGACGTGTTGAAGAACGGCGGCAAACTGAGCTACGGCGCGGGCGACCCCAACTCCACGTCCGGCACCGCGGTGCCCGGCTACTACCTGTGGGCCGCCAACAAGATCGAACCCAAGACCTTCTTCAAGACGGTACGCGCCAGCAACCACGAAGCCAATCTGCTGTCGGTCATCAACAAGCAGGTGGATGTCGCCGTCAACAACACCGAGGCGCTGGAACGCTATCGCCTGAACACCGGCAAGGATGCCAACGACAGCGTGCGCGTGCTGTGGAAGTCGCCGCTGATCCCGGCGGATCCGCTTGTCATGCGCACGGACCTGCCTGCCGACCTGAAGGGCCGCATTCGCGACTTCTTCGTTAACTACGGCAAGGGCAAGGACGCCGAGCGCGAAATGGCCAACCTGAAGGCGCTGACGTATCAAGGCTTCCGCGCGTCCGACAACCAGCAGCTCGTGCCGATCCGCCAGATCGAACTGGCCCGTGAAAAGGCCAAGGTCGAAGCCGACAGCACGCTGGGCCAGGCTGAAAAGCAGAAGCAACTGTCGGAACTGGACGGCAAGCTGGCCAGCCTGGGCCAGCCCGCCTCCGCCAAGCAGTAAGCCTTGCCGCAACACGCCGGCGCGTCGCCTGACGCGCCGGCGCCTGACCTCCGAATGCCCTCCAGCGGATCGCCTTTCTCCATGAACCTAGCCACCCATCCCTCCCGCCTGCCTGCCGCGCCGCGTTCGTCGCTGCCGGTCCTTCTTGTCTGGGCCGTCGTGCTTGCGCTGCTTGTCATGTCGTGGCGAGGCGCGGACATGCGGCCCCTGGATCTGCTGCGCGACTCGGGCAACATGGCCCAGTTCGCCGCCGACTTCTTCCCGCCCAATTTCCGCGACTGGCGCATGTACCTGGACGAAATGATCGTGACGGTACAGATCGCCGTGTGGGGCACGTTCCTCGCCATCGTGGTGGCCGTGCCGCTGGGCCTGCTGTGCTCGTCGAACATGGTGCCGGCCTGGGTCTACCAGCCGATGCGCCGCCTGATGGACGCCTGCCGCGCCATCAACGAGATGGTGTTCGCGATGCTGTTCATCGTCGCCGTGGGCCTGGGCCCCTTTGCAGGCGTGCTGGCCTTGTGGGTCCACACGACGGGCGTGCTGGCCAAGCTGTTTTCGGAAGCGGTTGAAGCCATCGACCCGCGTCCGGTCGAGGGCGTGCGGGCCACGGGCGCGAACGCGCTGGAAGAAATCGTCTACGGCGTCATCCCGCAAGTGCTGCCGCTGTGGATCTCGTATTCGCTATACCGCTTCGAATCGAACGTGCGTTCGGCCTCGGTGGTGGGCATCGTGGGCGCGGGCGGCATCGGCACGGTGCTGTGGGAAATCATCCGCAGCTTCCGTTACGCCGAAACCTGCGCGGTGATGATCATCATCGTGGCGTTCGTGGTCGTGATCGACATGCTGTCGTCCCGCATACGCCGGGCGTTGATCTAGGGATACTGGCCCGCCGCTGGTGCGGGCCAGTATCGCACTGCGCGCTAGCTTGCGGCGCGCAGCGCCAGGAACGCCGGCAGCGCCAGCAGGCCGGCCAGTTGGGCGTGCTCGATGTCCGCTTCCGAGACCTTGGCGCGTGGCATCAGGAAGTTGACGGTACCCAGGCATTCGCCGCCGTAGATAACCGGGATGTTGATCACCGATTGCAACCCCAGCTCTCGGATCGCGTCGTGGTCGTTGAAGAATTCGCGTATCGCCGCTTCGCCTTCGCCCACGAACACGCGGTGTTCAAGCAGGACGTGGCGGCCCCAGGGCGTGCCGCTCTTGTCCTTGCTGCCGCCCGGCGGATAGGCCTGCGGATTCGAGCTGTACAGGCGCACGACGCGCATGGCGTCGGCGTCGTAGCGGTTGACGGTGCACAGGGCGTGGCCGAGCGCGGTACGGGCGTGGGCGTCGATGGCCTGCAAGGCTGCGACCGCGTCGGCGGTGGCATAAGCCCGTGCGACCGCCTGCACGCCTGCCGGCGCGGGTTGCTGCAAAGTCGCGTTGCCCATCATTCCGCGGTGATCCCCAATTCCTTGATCAGCTTGCCGTACTTGTCGGCGTCGCGCGTCAGGATCTGGCCGAATTGCTCCGGCGTGGTCTCGGTCAGCAGCACGCCCATGTCGCCCATCTTCTTGATGACGTCGGGGCGCTTGAGGATCAGGTTGATCTCGCGGTTCAGGCGCGCGGTCAGTTCGGGCGGCATGCCGGCGGGGCCGAACGCGCCGTACCAGACCGACAGCTCATAACCCGGCAGTGTTTCGGCGACCGTAGGCACGTCGGGCAGGAGCGGCGAGCGCTTTTCCTCGGTGACGGCCAGCAGTTTCAGCTTGCCCGTTTGCACGTGCGGCAGCGTCTGCGTGCCGGCGCTGAACAGCACCTGCGTGCGGCCGGCCACCGTGTCCAGCACGGCCGGTGCGCCGCCGCGATAGGGGATGTGCATCATCTTCACACCGGCGGCTTTCTCGAACAGCGCGGCGCTCAGGTGGTTGGTGGAGCCTTGGCCCGCGGACGCGTAGGCGACCGTATCCGGGCGCTCTTTCACGTAGGCGATGAATTCCTTCAGGTTGGTGGCGGGCACCGACGGGTGGACCACCATCGTGTTGGTCACCAGCGCCAGTTCAGCGATGGGCGTGAAGTCCTTCACGCCGTCGAACGGCATGTTGGAGTACAGCGCCTGGTTCATGGTGTGGGTGCTCATCGAGCCCACCAGCAGCGTGTAGCCGTCGGGCTTGGCGCGGGCCACGAAGGTCGTGCCGATGTTACCTGAAGCGCCCGAGCGGTTCTCGACGATGACGGACTGGCCCAGCGACTGGGTCAGCCCTTCGGACAGCACGCGCGCCAGGATGTCGGTGGAGCCGCCCGCGGCCCACGGCACGATCAGCGTGATGGGCTTTTCCGGCCAGGCTGCCTGGGACAGCGCGGGCGCGGCCAGCGCCAGGCCGAACGCGCATGCGCGCAACAGTCGTTTGAATCGCAGTGTCATGGTGATTACCCCTTGTGCAAGTGCCGGTCTGGACGCCGGCTGGAATGGAACTGGTTGATGAAGATCATCGGCCGACCGCATAGCCCTGCATGCCGCGCGGATTGGCGCCGGCGCGCAGCAGCAATGCACCGCCCGCTGCGGGTTCGCGTGTGCAGGCGCTGATGCGGCCTTCGGACCAGGCGGGTCCGACCTTGACCTCGTGGCCGGCATCGCGCAGCGCCTGGATTGTGGTTTCAGGCAAGCGGGACTCGACCGTCAGGCGGTTCAGCGTCAGCGTGCGCGGCCAGAACGAACCCGGGAAGTGGTCGATGTGCCAGGAAGGCGCGTCGATGGCTTCCTGCAGGTTCATGCCCATCGCATGGCGCAGGAAGAACGCCACGGTCCATTGGTCCTGCTGGTCGCCGCCCGGTGTGCCGAACGCCATATAGGGTTGCCCGTCGCGCAGCACCAGGCCGGGCGACAAGGTGGTGCAAGGGCGCTTGCCCGGCTGCAGCTGGCCTGCCACGCCTTCGTCCAGCCAGGTCATCTGCAGGCGGGTCGTCAAGGGGAAGCCCAGCCCCGGCACGACCGGGCTGGACGACAGCCAGCCACCCGAAGGCGTGGCGGCCACCATGTTGCCGTCGCGGTCGATGACGTCGATCTGGCAGGTGTCGCCCACGAAGATTTCGCGGGCGGCCCATTCCGCCACTGGCGGCAGGGCTGCAAACGTGGGCTCTCCTACGCCGAAGCGGATGTCGGAGGCAGCCAGCGTGCGATCGGCGGCAGCCAGGTCGGGCAGGCGGGGCGCGATGCCGGCGGGGCTGCCCGGTTGCAGTGTCGTGGACGCCCTTGCGCCAATGCTGGCGGCGCGTTGCTGCGCATACGCGTCGCTGAGCAACGCGGCAAGCGGCACCTGCACGAAATCAGGGTCGCCATACCAGGCGGCGCGGTCGGCGAAGGCGAGTTTGGCGACTTCAGCGATGCGGTGCACGAATTGCGGCGATGTGGGGTCCAGGCCGTCAACGCCCAAATGCCGCAGCATCGCCAACTGTTGCAGATGTACGGGCCCTTGCGACCAGACGCCGCATTTGGCGACGGTGTAGCGGCCGTACTGCGTGGTGGCGGGTTCGTCGTAAGTGGCGCGCCAGTCGGCCAGATCGGCTTTGCGCAGCAGCCCGCGGTTGCGTTGGCCGGTGGTGTCGCGCACGGATTCCTGGGTGTAGTAGGCGTCGATGGCGTCGGCGACGAAGCCACGGTACCAGCCATTGAGCGCCGCATCGATGCGGCCGCGGCGGTCGCTGCTGGCGGCATGCGCCTCGTCCAGGATGCGGGTGTAGGTGGCGGCGACGGCGGGCGTGCGGAACAGGGTGTCGGGCGCGGGCACGCGGCCTTCGGGCAGCCAGACGTCGCGGGAAGTCGTCCATTCGTCACGGAACAAGGCTTGCACGGCCAGGATGGCCTGCGACACGCGGGGCACCAGCGGAAAGCCGTTGCGCGCGTAGTCGATGGCCGGTTGCAGCACGTCGGCCAGTTCCCAGGTGCCGTAATCGCGCAGCAGGGTGAGCCAGGCGCCGAACGCGCCGGGCACGGTGGCCGGCAGCAGTCCGATGCCGGGTACCTGTTCCACGCCCAGGTCGCGGAAGTAGGCGGGCGTGGCCAGGGCGGGGGCGGGCCCTTGGCCACAGAGCGCGCGCATGCGCTGTTCGCGTTCGCTCCAGAACAGGATGGGCACTTCGCCGCCCGGCCCATTCAGGTGTGGTTCCACGATCTGCAAGGTGAAGCCGCCCGCCACGGCGGCGTCATAGGCGTTACCGCCGCGCTCCAGCACGCCCATCGCGACTTGCGAGGCCAGCCAGTGCGTGGACGACACGACCCCGAAGGTGCCGCGGATTTCTGGACGGGTGGTGAAAGAGTCGCTCATTGGACGGTAACTGGCGGCGAGGGAAAGTGGATGGAAGTATAGGATCGAGAAATAACTTGATTAAGCTTTGTTGGCATAATTGAATAACCATTTGGTTATAGAGAAATCCATGAGCTGGGATGCCGCCCGACTGGCCAACCGCCTGAAGCACCGCCACCTGGCGTTGCTGACCAACATCGCCAAGCATGGCTCGCTGACCCGGGTGGCGGCCGCCACCGGCATCAGCCAGCCCGCCGTCACCAAGGCTCTGGCCGAGCTGGAGGACATCTTCGGCGCGCCGCTCTTCCTGCGCAGCGGTCGCGGCCTGCAGGCCACGCCGCTGGGGGAGCTGGCCCTGCTGCGGGCGCGCCACATGCAGAGCGATCTGGACCTGTGGGCGCGCGAGGTCGAGGCCCTGCATGCGGGCCGTTCCGCGCACCTGAACGTGGGCGTGGTGCCGTACGTGTCCAGCGCCTTGCTGACGGCTGCCATCAGTCAACTGCATCAAGGCCACGGGGTGACGCTGACCCTGCACCGCGCCACCACGGATCATCTGGTGCCGATGCTGCGCCGGCATGAGCTGGACTGCATCATCAGCCGCGCGACGTCCACGGTGGCGCTGGACGATCTGATGCACCGGGTGCTGTACCACCAGCGCCCGCGCCTGATCGCGCACAGCCGCCTGGCGCAGCGCCTGGCCCGGCGCGCGCCGGACTGGTCCGCCGTGGCGTCCATGGACTGGGTGTTGCCGGCGGCCAACACGCCCACGCGGCAACTGATCATGGAGCACTTCATCCGCGCCGGGCTGCGCCCGCCGTCGCCGGTGCTGGAGGCGTACTCCACCGACGTGATCGAAGGCATGCTGACGATGAACGAGGCGCTGATCTCGGTCGTGCCCGAAGACATCGCGCGGGAACTCTGCCAACGCGGCAAGCTGGGCATGGTGCCCTGGGACTTCGGTTGGGAGCTGCCGCCCATCAACCTGATCCGGCGCAAGCGCGAGCAGCCGCTGGCGGCCGAAGAGCGCTTTTCGGAAATCTTGCTGGAACGTTGCGGCAGCCCGCCGAAGGCCTGAGCCGTACTAGCGGGCCAGTTGGTCCCGCGCGATCGTCAGCAAGGCGGCGGCAGCCGATTCGGGCGCGCCGTTATTGCTGACTTGCGCCAGCCGGCACGCTTGCGGCACGGCAAAGGCCTGCGTGGCGCGAGAGAGCCGTTGCGCGATCTGCTCGGCGCTTTCGCGCCCGCGGCCCGCCAGGCGGCGCGCAAGCAGGGCGGGATCCACGGTGACTTCCACGGCCGTCAATGCGGGATAGCGGGCATGCGCCGCTTCGAGGTGCGCGCGCGACCCGTTGATGATGACGGCCGCGCCGCAAGCCAGCCAGGTATCGATTTCGATGCCGATGCCGTAGTGCAGCCCATGGCTGGCCCAGCGCAGCGCGAAGCAGCCCAGCGCCGCGCGGCGGGCGAATTCTTCGGGGGTCAGGCGTAGCGCGTCTTCGGTGTCGCCGCTGTCGCGGGTGATGTAGCGGTGCGCGACCAGGACGGGTTCGCCGTCTTTCAGATGGGCGCGCAGCAGCCGCAGCAAGGTGTCCTTGCCGCTACCCGAGGCGCCCATCAGGTAGATCAGCCGCGCGCCGTCGGCGGGCGAGGCCGGAGCCGGTCGGTTCATGGCGCGGGCGGCCCTTGCAGGTAGTCCGCGCCGACGGCGTCGGTGTGCGTGCCGTCGAAGTGGTAGTGGCGCGCCGCGACGAAATCGGCGCCGGGTTCGGGCTGGACGTAGACGCTGATGCCAGGCACCGCCATGGCCTGTCCGCGCAACGGATCCGCAAAGGCGGCGATGCCGCGTTGCGCCTGCTCCAGCGCATCGCCCGCCAGCTTGCCGGTCAGGGTGATGTGGAACGTGTAGGTGTCGAACACGTAGGGGTAGCCCCAGCGCGCCAGCATGGCCTGCTGTTCGGGCGGTAGCGATTGCGGCTGGCGGCGCGCGATTTCCTCTGGCGTGGGCGGCGCGCGCAGGTCGTCCAGGCCGCGCACGGCGGCGTCGGCCAGGGCCTGTATGCGGGCCTGGCCCTGCGTGTCGGATTCCGCGATGCGCCAGGCGAGAAAGCCGCGCAGCGTTTCGCATTCGAGTTCGACTTCGAAGGGGGCGATGCCGCCGGCCAGTTCCCGCGCGGCGGCGTCCACCGCTTGCGGCGTAGCGCCTGCCCGCAGGCGGAAGGGCGGCTTCAAGGTGGCGTGCAGGCCGTAATGGCGCGGCGCCTCCGTCCAGGCGCGGGCGGACTCGGGCTGGCCGGGCGGGGGTGGCAGCGGCGCGCCGGTGTCGGCGCAGCGGCCCAGCCAGCGGCTGCCATGTTCGCGCCACGGGCCGGTGGGCGCCAGGTACAAGGCGTAGCGATGGGCGAGCGGCATGGTCAGGCCGCCATGCGCAGGCTGTTGTCGTGGCCGAATACGCGGGTCGCGTAGCGCAGTTCGCCGCCCACGATGGCGGCGACCACGCGCGGCAGTCCGGCCACCTGATCGTCCACCACGATGGCGTCGGCGATCAGGCCCGGCGTCAATGCGCCGCGGTCTTTCAGGCCGGCGGCGCGCGCAGGGTTCATCGACACCAGATTCCAGGCCTGCGCCAGCGGCAGCACGCCGTCATGCACCAGCCGCATGACGGCGGCCAGCGGGGCGGGGTAGTAGTAGTCGGACGTCAGGATATCGCACAGGCCGTCGCGGACCATCTCGGTGGCGCTTGGCGCGCCGGTGTGGCTGCCGCCGCGCACCACGTTGGGCGCGCCGAAGACGACGGAGTTGCCCAGGTCGCGGGCGACGCCGGCGGCTTCGCGGGTCAGCGGGAACTCCGCGACGCCGCAGCCCAACTGATGGTAGTAGCGGCGCGTGGCGGCGTCAGGGTCGTCGTGCGAGGCCACTTTCAAGCCGGCCGCCTGCGCGCAGGCGGTGAGTTCGCGCATGGCATCGGCCACGGAGTCGGCTGCGGACATCGCGGCGCGGATGCGTTCCTGGAAGGTGTCCAGGTCGCATTCGGCGCGGCTGGCGTATTGCATCAGCTTGCGGTCATCGCCCAGGCGGCGCGCCATGCTGGGCAGGTGGTCGTTCAGCGCCAGGAAGCGCACGCGGCCGTCGCGGATCCATTGCTGGGCCAGATCGACACCGCCCACGTGGTGGGTCTCGAAGCGCAGGTGTACGTAGTGCCGCGCGCCCATCATGTGTTGCATGCGTTCCAGCGCGTCGAACATGCGCTCGGCATAGGCCTCGCCGCGCAAGCCGCCTTCCCAGGACAGGGTCACGCCATGGAATTCGGTGGTGATGCCGTTGGCCAGCAGTTGGCGGTCGACGTCGAACAGCGCGCTGTCATACGGGAAGGTGACACTGGGCCGGGGCATGATGGCCCGTTCGAAGGCGTCGCCGTGCAGATCGACGATGCCGGGCAGTACCAACAGGTCGCCGGCGTCGAACCAGGGGGCGCCACGGGCGGGCGTGGCGCCGCTGTCGTCGATCAGCCCGCCATGAAAGCGCAGACTGGCTTGTTCGACGCCGCGCGGCGTCAGGATGCGTTGGCCTGTGACACCGGCCAGGGGCGAGGGGGCGTGTGAGTTCATGGTGTGACGTTATCGATTCTGCATGACAACCAGATGTCTAGATGTGTGTTGTTGCTTTCAAACCCTTGTCGTACCCATCGCCGCCGGCATTTCCCGGCGGCGATGGCCTTGCCGTCTAGCTTTCGTCCGCCACCATCAACTGCACGAGGTCGCCTACGAAGCGCGTGATGCTGTATTGCAGCGGGGCGCCTTCCTGGTCCACGTTCAGCGCTTCCACCTGAAGGATCGGCCGCGTCTTGGGCTGACCCAACAGGCGGGCGACTTCGGGCGTGGGCAGCGCCGCGGTGATGCGCGACCATTTGCGCGTGTAGTCGCCGATGCCGTAGTGGGCATAGACCTTGGACACCGAACGCAGCGCGGTCAGGCGATCTGCGAAGTCCGGAAAACGCTTTTCGTCGAAGAAGTGTTCGGATGCGCTGATCGGGCGGTTTTCAGCCTTGCCGACCATCTGCACGCGCAACAGCGGCGCCGAGCGGGCCAGTCCCAGATGCTTGGCGATGTCGGCCGCGCGCAGCGTTTGGCTGCCCAAGGCTTCCAGGTGGCCCAGCACGCCCTGGCTGCGCAGGTTCTCGGAAAACCGCGTGCGCTTGCCGATGGCGTAATCGATGGCGTGTTCCTGCACGAAGGTGCCGCGTCCCTGTTCGATCCGGACCAGGCCGCTTTGCTCGAGCTCGCCCATGGCGCGCCGGATGGTGTGGCGGTTGACGGAGAACTTGGCGGCCAGCTCCGGCTCGGACGGCAGTTGTTCGCCTGCCATGTAGAGCTTGTTGCGGATGTCGTCCGCCAGGGACTCGCCGATTTGCCGCCAGACGGCGATGCCGGAACCTCTTTCAACCATAGGGTGCGCTCGTGCTGTCACATCAGCTTCATGAAGAATGGCTGTGATTGTGCCTGATGCGGCGGCCGCCGGATAGGCGGTGCACAGACGCCGCAACTGTCATCAAAAATTCACGCCAGGCTGTTGAACTTGGAATTCGGAGCGATCATACTTCATCCAGTCGTCTAGACGTGTAGAGGAAATAATGGATCACTCACTAGCAGGACAGGAAGCGGCCAACGCCCAGCGCGCCGCCTGGATGCGCGTGCTGTCGCTGGCCAGTCCGGCCGCGCTGGAAGGGGCCTTCAGCGCCCTGGGCCACTTGCCGGCGCACCAGATGCTGCGCCCGGCGCAGACCGGCATGGCCATGGTGCGGGCGCGCAGCGGCGGCACCGGGGCGCGCTTCAACCTGGGGGAAATGACGGTGACACGTTGCGCCGTCACGCTGGGCGATGGCGTGGTCGGCGTGGCCTATGTGCAGGGCCGATCGTTGCGGCATGCCGAGCAGGCCGCCGTGGCCGATGCGCTGCTGCAATTGCCGGACTGGCACGACACCGTGCAGGTGCACTTGATCCAGCCGCTGGCGCGCCAGCATGCCGATCGGGTCGAGCGCCAGGCGCAGGTGGCGGGGCAGACCAAGGTGGAGTTCTTCACGATGGTGCGAGGCGAGGACTGACATGCAACAACAGATACTGAATGCCCCGGCCGCCAGCCGCGGCCTGCTGCCCGGGTTTGCCGATCCGGTCAACGACGCGCAAACCACCTTCCGCACGGCCTTGCAGGCCCTGGCGCATCCCGGGCGTGTCCACCAGATCGTCGCCGAAACTGGCGTGCCGGCGGGCCTGTCGCCCGCGATGACGGCGCTGCTGCTGACGCTCGTGGACGTGGATACCCCGCTCTGGTTGCCGCGCACCGTGGGAGCGGACGTACTGGCGTTCCTGCGCTTTCATTGCGCCTGCCCCATCGTGCCTTCGCCCGCGCTGGCGCGTTTTGCGGCAGTGCCGGCCGGCTGCGACGCCCCGGCCTTGTCCGCTTGCCACCAGGGCGACCCCGCCTATCCCGATTTGTCCACCACGCTGCTGATGGACGTCGCGTCCCTGTCCGAGGGCGAGGCCGTCACCCTGTCCGGTCCGGGCATCCAGACGCGGCAGGCTCTGTCGGTCGATGGCCTTCCCGACGGCTTCTGGCGCGAATGGCGCCTGAATCATCAACGGTTTCCGCTGGGCGTCGATGTGTTCCTGACGCAGGGACGGCGGATGTGTGGATTGCCGCGCACGACGCGCGTGGAGAACTGACATGTATGTCGCCGTGAAAGGGGGCGAACGCGCCATCCTGAATTCCTACCGCATGCTGGACGACTACCGGCGGGGCGATCGCGAGATCCCCGAGCTGAGCCTGGACCAGATCCGCGAACAGATGCCGCTGGCGGTGTCGCGCGTCATGGCCGAAGGGTCGCTCTACGATCCGCAACTGGCCTCGCTGGCGCTCAAGCAGGCCGCCGGCGATGTGATCGAAGCAGTGTTCCTGCTGCGCGCCTATCGCACGACGCTATCGCGCTACGGCTATACGCAGCCAATCGACACGGGCGCGATGCGCCTGCAGCGCCGGATTTCGTCCACGTTCAAGGACGTGCCCGGCGGCCAGATCCTGGGCCCGACCTACGACTACACCCAGCGCCTGCTGGATTTCTCGCTGGAGGCGCAGCGCGAAGCCGATGCGCTGCCGCCGGGAGACCAGGCGCTGGACAGCGACATGCCGCGGGTCACCGACCTGTTGGCGCATGACGACCTGATCGACGCCGAAGCCGTGCCGGAAGGCGACCCCGAGCCCTTCGACCTTACCCGCCAGCCGCTGGATTTTCCGGCGTCGCGCGCCGCCCGCCTGCAGAATCTGGCGCGCGCCGACGAAGGCTTCTTGCTGTCGATGGGGTATTCGACGCAGCGCGGTTATGGCAACACCCACCCGTTTGCCGCCGAGATCCGCTACGGCACGCTGGAAGTCGAGATGCACATTGAAGAACTCGGGTTTGCCGTGACCGTCGGCGAAATCGAGATCACCGAATGCCAGATGGTCAGCCAGTTCGCGGGCAATGCGGAAGAGGGGCCGAAGTTCACCCGGGGCTACGGGCTGACGTTCGGCTATGGCGAACGCAAGGCCATGTCGATGGCGCTGGTGGACCGCGCGTTGAAGGCGAAAGACTTGGGCGAACGCGCCGATTCCCCTGCCAACGACCACGAGTTCGTGCTTTATCACAGTGACAACGTCGAGGCCTCGGGCTTCGTGCAGCACTTGAAGCTGCCGCACTACGTGGACTTCCAGGCCAACCTGGAACTGTTGCGCCGCATGCGCGCCGAACGCGGCGCGCCCCAGCCGGCCACCAACGATCTGATGGACGAGGCGGTTTCCTCATGAGCGCACAACACGCAACGGTCGAACGCGACGACCACTACAACTTCGCGTATCTGGACGAGTCCACCAAGCGCATGCTGCGCCGCGCGCTGCTCAAGGCCGTGGCGATCCCGGGCTACCAGGTTCCCTTCGGCAGCCGCGAAATGCCGCTGCCCTATGGCTGGGGCACGGGCGGCATCCAGGTCACTGCGTCCATCATCGGCAAAGACGACGTGTTGAAGGTGATCGATCAGGGCTCGGACGACACCACGAACGCCATCAACATCCGCCGCTTCTTCGGGCGGGTCACGGGCGTGGCGACGACGGAATCCACGCCGGGCGCCACCATCGTGCAGACACGCCACCGCATCCCCGAAACGCCGCTTGCCGAAGGGCAGGTGATGGTGTTCCAGGTGCCGATCCCGGAGCCGCTGCGCTGGCTGGAACCGAGCGAAACCGAGACCCGCACGATGCATGCGCTGGCCGAATACGGCGGCATGCACGTCAAGCTGTACGAAGACATTGCACAGCATGGCCACATCGCCACCACCTACGACTATCCCGTCATCGTGAACGACCGCTACATGATGCGGCCGTCGCCGATTCCCAAGTTCGACAATCCCAAGCTGGACGGCAACCCGGCGCTGATGCTGTTCGGCGCGGGCCGGGAAAAGCGCGTGTACGCCGTGCCGCCCTACACCCGGGTCAAGAGCCTGGACTTCGAAGACCATCCTTTCACGGTAGAAAAGTGGAGCGAATGCTGCGACGTGTGCGGGTCGCGCGACAGCTTCCTGGACGAAATCATCCTGGACGACGCCGGTACGCGCCGCTTCGTCTGTTCGGACACCGAATACTGCAACCACCGCCAGACGCAGCAACGCGACAACGAGGCCGCCGCATGACTCCCCAACCCTTGCTTTCCGTGCGCAACATGACGCGCACGTGGGACGGCGTGCACGGCTGCCGCGACGTCAGCTTCGACCTGTATCCCGGCGAAGTGCTGTGCGTGGTCGGCGAGTCCGGCTCGGGCAAAAGCACCTTGTTGTCGGCCGTGTCGTACCAGACCCAGCCGGATGCCGGCAGCGTCTGGTACGACACGCGCGACCAGGGCTTCATCGATCTGGCCGCGCTGCAAGGCGCGCGGTTGCGCTTGCTGTCGCGCACCGATTGGGGCTTCGTTCGTCAGAACGCCCGCGACGGCCTGCGCATGCAGGTCAGTGCTGGCGCGAACATCGCGGAACGTCTGATGGCGGTCGGCGACCGGCACTACGGCGACCTGCGTGAAGTGGCGGGGAACTGGCTGCAGAAAATGGAGATTGACGCGGGCCGGCTGGACGACACGCCGGTGTCGTTTTCCGGCGGCATGCAGCAGCGCTTGCAGATCGCTCGCAACCTGGTGACGCATCCGCGCCTGGTGTTCATGGACGAGCCCACCGCGTCGCTGGACGTGTCGGTGCAGGCGCGCCTGTTGGACCTGTTGCGCCAACTGGTGGCGGACCTGGGGCTGGCCGCCATCGTGGTCACGCACGACCTGGCCGTGGCGCGGTTGCTGGCGCACCGCACGCTGGTGATGCGCGGCGGCGTCGTGGTGGAAAGCGGGCTGACCGACCAGATTCTCGACGATCCCCAACACCCCTACACCCAGTTGCTGGTGTCTTCCATTCTGCAGAGCTGAACATGCGCGAAACCACTCCCATGATCGAGGTGCGGGGCCTCGGAAAGATGTTCACCCTGCACAACCAGGGCGGCATCCGCCTGCCCGTGCTGGATGCCGTGGATTTCGACGCGGCCGCCGGCGATTGCCTGGTGCTGGCCGGCCCGTCGGGCACCGGGAAAAGCACCCTGTTGCGCTGCCTGTACGGCAACTATCTGGCCACCGAGGGCAGCATCCGCGTGCGGGCCCACGGCGAATGGGTGGAGCTGGTGGGCGCGCCCGAGCAGCGCATCCTGGCGCTGCGCCGCGACGTCATCGGCTACGTCAGCCAGTTCCTGCGGGTCATCCCGCGCGTTTCGGCGCTGGACGTGGTGGCCGAGCCGCTGCGCATGGCGGGCGTGGACACGGAAGACGCCCGCAGCCAGGCCGGCGCGCTGTTGCAGCGCTTGAATGTGCCGCCACGCCTGTGGGGCCTGGCGCCCGCCACGTTTTCGGGGGGTGAACAGCAGCGCGTGAACATCGCGCGCGGCTTCATCGCCCGCCATCCCGTCCTGTTGCTGGACGAACCCACTGCGTCACTGGACGCCGACAATCGCCGCGTCGTGATCGAGCTTATCCACGAAGCCCTGGCCGCGGGCCGTTGCCTGCTGGGTATTTTCCACGACGCCGAAGTGCGCGATGCCGTCGCGACGCAGACCCTGGCCTTGCGTCCGGCGCAACCCGCCACGGCGGACCTGGAGTAGACATGCTGAGCACCTACCTGACCCATGCCCGCGTGGTCATGCCCGACCGCGTCCTGGAAAACAGCGCCGTGCTGATCGACGACGGCCGCATCGTCGCCATCGATCCCGATGGCGCGAAGGCAGACCGTGAGATCGACCTGCAAGGCCAGACGCTGATGCCCGGGCTGATCGACCTGCACTGCGACGCCATTGAAAAGGAAGCCGAGCCGCGTTCCCGCGTGCTGTTCCCGCTGGACTTCGCGGTGGCCCAGGTGGACCGCCGCAACGCCGCGGCGGGCATCACTACGCCCTATCACGCGCTGTCGTTCGCCAACAAGGAATGGGGCGTGCGCAACAACAAGACGGCGGCGGAAGTGGTGCGCACGGTGCGTGCCTTTCGTCAGCACAGCCTCGTCGATAACCGCGTGCACTGCCGCTACGAAGTCACCGATGAGACCTCGGTGGACGTGCTGCGCGCCTTGATGGACGAGGGCGCGGTGGACCTGCTGTCGGTGATGGATCATTCGCCCGGCCAGGGGCAGTTCAAGACGCTGGAATCCTATCTTCAGTACATGATGGGCAACCATGCGATGAGCCGCGAGCAGGCGGAAGAGGCCGCCCATGCCAAGACGCGCGGCAAGGACGGCGCGGTGGGCCGGGTGGAGGCCTTGCTGTCGCACGCGCAGTCGCTGGGCATTCCCACGGCCAGCCACGACGACGACTCCATCCACCGCATCGCCACCATGCGCAATCTGGGCGTGGCGATGAGCGAATTCCCGATTACGCTGGACACGGCGCGCGCCGCGGTGTCTTGCGGCCTGCCAACGATCCTGGGCGCACCCAACGTGCTGCGGGGCCAGAGCCAGAGCGGATCGATGCGCGCCATCGACGCCATCCGGGCCGGCGTGGCCAGCTGCCTGTGTTCCGACTATCAGCCGTCCACGCTGATCGCCGCGGCGTTTGCGGTGGCCGCGCAGACCGACCTGACGTGGCCGCAGGCCATCGCGCTGGTCACGGCGAATCCTGCGGACGCTTGCGGGCTGGCCGACCGCGGCCGTATCGCCGTGGGCCAGCGGGCGGATCTGGTGGCGGTGGCGCAGGTCGGCGGCATGCCCTTGATCAGTCACACCTGGTCAGCGGGCCGGCTGGTATTCTCGACCCACTATCTGCCGGCTCTCGAGCCGGTGGCGGCCCTGCGCGACGCCCAGCGCGTGGCGGCCTGACGGCCCTTTTCCGGAGCCCTTCGATGCATCCGATAGTGATTGCCGTGGCGCTGAGCGCCACGCACACGTTCAGCAAGCCGGTCGTGCCCATGATCGTGCTGCGCAAGGGCCTGGGGGTCGAAGGCGACGCCCATCTGGGGGTCACCGTCCAGCACCGGTCCCGGGTCAGGGCCGACCCGACGCAGCCCAATCTGCGGCAGGTCCACCTGATCCAGGGCGAATTGCACGATGAACTGCAATTGGCTGGATTCAACGTGGCCGAAGGGACGATGGGCGAAAACATCACCACCCGTGGAATCGACCTTCTGGCGCTGCCGCGCGGGGCGCGCCTGCGCATCGGCGCCGACGCGGTCATCGAGATCACCGGCCTGCGCAATCCGTGCTCGCAACTGGACAAATACCAGAAAGGCCTGACGGCGGCCGTGCTGGGGCGCAATCCGGATGGCAGCCTGTTGCGCCGGGCCGGGGTGATGGCGATCGTGCTCGAGGGCGGGGCGGTCAGCCCGGGAGATGCCATCCGGACGGAGCTGCCGCCTTTGCCGCATTCGCCGCTGGAACGCGTATAGGCGCAAAAACATCGCTCCCGGTCACAGACGGGTTGCCCCGCATCTGGTTAAATGGCGAAAGGGCGTAACGGCCTAAGGCGGAGCCGCGTTCTTGCGGCTTGCTCAGGCGAAGCCGTACTTTTCACGGTTCGCCATCCAATTTTCCGGAGCGCGCGATGGCACGATTCAATTTCACCCAAGACCCCGAAGAACCCGATCTGTGGGCGGCCGAGAACGTGCCCGCCGGCAACGGCCGTCCGCCCATCCACGTCATGATCCAGACGGACGGCGAAGAGCCTGACAGCGGTGCGTCCAAGGTGGTCAAGGCCATCATCGACAATCTGGACGACCACATCCTGGCAGCGTCCGAGTTCCTGCTGGACAACTATTCCTACGAGCACTGCAAGAAGCTCGGCATCGAAGACGACCAGTTGCTGAAGGAAGAAACCGCGGAAGCCATGGCCGAAAAGGCCGTGCTGCGCGCGCTGTGGCTCTTCGACGAAGACGGCGACGGCTACGAACTGTGGTTCACGCTGCCGTGGGATCCGGTCCACACCTACGACGTCGAATTCGAAGACGGCGCGCCGGTGTCCTGCTCGGTCAACGACTAAGCCTGAACGCCTGGCAGACGGGTGGGCCGGGTCGTCAGCGGACCAGCTCGAACTTCGTCGCCAGGCTCTGCCCCAGCGATTCGTCGTAGCGGTAGCGCAATTTAAGCGGCTTGCCCTTGCGGATCTGGGCGGGCGCCGTGTTCTCAAGCGTGACGTCGATGTCGCGGTCCACGAATTCCGTGCAATCCGTATCGGCGCGCGCGCCATCGGGGATGTCGGCCGCTTTGACCTTCAGCCGGAACGTCGTCTGTGCGAGTTCTGTGCCATCGGTACGGTACTGACGCATCTGCACGGCGGGAGTGGAAGCCGTGCCGGACAGGTCACACGAGATGCGTGTCCAGGCATGGGCGGCAGGCACGATGGCCGTCATGGCAATCGCTGCCAGAATGCCGCGCAGGGGAAGGGGTGTCATGGCATGCGTATCGCGCGCGGCGCCGTGGCGCCGCGCCGGGAGTCAGGCAAGGGAGTCTTATGTTGCTCCCGCCGATGCCGGCAGGTCAAGCGATCAGGTGTTAAAAAAAAAAGCGGGCCGCGGCCCGTTTTTTTTATCGCCGTGCCGCCAGCACACGGAGTGTGCGCAGCGTGGGGGCGACCATCATGACTGGTTGGCGGGCTTGCCCGTGGCCGCGCTGGTGTCGTTTGCCGGCGCGCCTTCAGGCTGGTCGCCGCGGTCGTCTTCCAGCTTGGCGATCACCGCGGTGGCCAGGCTGTTGCCGACCACGTTGGTTGCCGTGCGGCCCATGTCGAAGAACTGGTCGATGCCCATGATCAGCAGCAGGCCGGCTTCCGGCA
Organism: Achromobacter sp. 18P8.1.1; assembly: GCF_057799415.1. Taxonomy (NCBI): domain Bacteria; kingdom Pseudomonadati; phylum Pseudomonadota; class Betaproteobacteria; order Burkholderiales; family Alcaligenaceae; genus Achromobacter; species Achromobacter sp. 18P8.1.1. Next base: position 95,466 of record NZ_JBYOKH010000006.1, read on the forward strand.
GATGGAACATCGGCAGGGTGGCGGCAACGACTACAAGCGAGGCGCGTGCCACGCCGGCCATGCCCTTGCTGGTCACCATCAGCACCAGCAGCAGCGTCAATTGCTGCGCAAAGCTCATTTCGATGTTGTAGGCCTGCGCGATGAACAGCACCGCAAAGGACTGGTACATCATCGAACCGTCCAGGTTGAACGAGTAGCCCAGCGGCAGCACGAAGCCCGAAATGCGCTTGGACACGCCAAAACGCTCGAGCGCTTCGATGGTCTTCGGATAGGCCGATTCGCTGCTGGCAGTGGAAAAGGCCAGCAGGGTGGGTTCCTTGATCAGGCCGCCCAGGCGGCGCGTGGACTTGCCCAGGAACAGGTAACCCACGCCGAACAGGATGGCCCACAGCAGCGCCAGGCCCAGGTAGAACTCGCCGATCAGCTTGCCGTAGCTGACCAGCACGCCGAGGCCTTCGGTGGTGATCGCGGCGGCCATGGCGGCGAACACACCCAGCGGCGCGAAACGCATCACGTAATCCGTCACGCGGAACATGATCTTGGCCAGCTCGTCGATCATGTTGTAGATCGTGTTGTGGCCCTTGCTGCGGATGAAGGACAGCGCGGCGCCGAAGAACAGCGAGAACACCAGGATTTGCAGGATCTCGTTGTTGGCCATGGCTTCCGCAATGCTCTTGGGGAACACGTGCGCAATGAAGGCCTTGAGCGTGAAATCGCCCGTCTTCAGCCCCGACGTGATGCCCGCATCGGGAATTGCCAGGTTCATGTGCGCGCCGGGCTGGAAGATATTGACCAGCAGCAGGCCCAGCAGCAGCGAGATCGCGGAGGCAGCGATGAACCAGACCATGGCGCGCAGGCCGATGCGGCCCACGGCGTTGGCGTCGCTCATGCTGGCCAGGCCGGACACCAGCGTGGCGAACACCAGCGGGGCGATGATCATCTTGATCATGCGCAGGAAGATATCCGTGATCAGGCTGAAGTACGACGCGATCTGCGCCGCGTCTTTCGCGTCATGCGCTGTCTGGTTGCAGAGGTAGCCCACCACGATGCCCAACACCATCGCGATGCCGATGTAGCGCGTCAGCTTCTTTGTATTCATGATCAAAACGGAAACAGGGACCTGTCGCGGAGCCCGGGTAAGGGGCGGGGCCCGCCGGCATAGGGCGGGGCACGACGGTCCGGTGACGGATATGCCAGGGACGTCCCGGATGTGCGGGTTTTCCCTTGGGGCGTGATGTTAATGCCGCGAAGCTGACAGTTAGTTGTCAGGTCGGGGACGGATCACTCATGCCAGAATGGGCCGGCGCCAAGGCCCGGTCGGCCATTGCGGCGCATCAAAAAAAGAACCGGCCCCGACCGGGGCGATAGACAGGAGACAAGGTAATGCCGAAACGCGAATTGTCCGTGCTGGCTTCCGGGTACACCTACCTGGAAGGCTTGCGGTGGCACGAAGACCGCCTGTGGGCGTCGGACTTCTATACGGAACAGGTGATTGCCGTGGACCTCCAGGGGCGGGTCGAGCAGATCTGCCGCGTGCCCCAGCAGCCGTCCGGCCTGGGCTGGTTGCCCGACGGGCGCCTTTTGATCTCGTCCATGAAAGACCGCAAAGTGCTTCGCCGCGAGCCGGATGGCACGCTGGCGGTGCATGCCGACCTGTCTGCGCTGACGGGCGGGCATATCAACGACATGGTGGTGGATGCCCAGGGCCGCGCTTACGTGGGCAATTTCGGCTTCGACCTGATGGCAGGCGCGCCCGTCGCCACCACGACCCTGGTGCGCGTGGACACGGACGGCGTCGCGCAGGTGGTGGCCGACGGGCTGTGCTTTCCCAACGGCTCTTTCATCACCCCGGACGGCAAGACGCTGATCGTCAACGAGACCTTCGGCAACCGCATCTCTGAATTCGACATCCAGGCCAATGGGGCGCTGGGGCCCCGGCGGGACTGGGCGGACTTCGGCGCGCTGCCTGCCAGCGACGACCTGTCGGTGCTGATCGCGGCGTCGGCCATCGGTCCGGACGGCGGGGCGCTGGACGCGGAAGGGGCGGTCTGGGTGGCGGATGCCATCGGCAAGCGGATCGTGCGGGTCGCGCGCGGCGGCAAGATCCTGGAGCAGATCGACACGGGCGAATTCGGCATCTTCGCCGCGGCGCTGGGCGGGCCGGACGGCCGCACGCTGTTCATGGCGGCGGCGCCCGACTTCCTCGAAGCCAACCGCCGCGCCAAACCCGAAGGCCGGATCCTGACGACGCGGGTCGACGTGCCGCACGCCGGTAGGCCCTGAGGCGAATACGGCCGGCGGCCCCGGGGCGCCGCCGGCCTTCGGCCTATTTCGGCGCCAGCCAGGCGTCGGCGTAGGTGTCCACGGCCCCCAGGCCGGTGGTGATGGCGCCATGCACCCGCGAGTCCAGGAAGGTGGAGTAGTTGGTGTCGTCGATCCAGGCCAGCGGCACGTCCTCGGCCAAGATCTTCTGCACTTCCGTGTACAGGCGCTGGCGTTCCTCGTCCGTCGGCGCGGTGGCCGCCTGATCGAACAATTCGTCCACTTTGGGGTTGCGGTATTGCGAAGTGTTGGTGAACGCCAGCCCTTTCTTGATGTTGCTGCTGACGTAAGTGCGCGACACGCCGATCGCCGGGTCGCCATACTGGAAGACGCCGTTGTAGGCCATGTCGAAATCCCAGTTGCCCATGCGCGAGGTCCAGCCGCCGACGTCGGTGCTTTCGATGTCGATGGCGATGCCGACCTTGCCCAGGCTCTGCTTGGTGTATTCGGCGATGCGGCGCTGCATCTCGCCGTACGGGTTGGGAATCAGCCCCAGCTTCACCCGCACGCCTTTGGCATCCGGCTTCAGCCCCATTTCGTCGAGCAGGGCGATCGCTTTCTTCGGGTCGTACGGATACTGCTTGATGTTGGGATCGAAGAAGCGCGTATTGCGGTGGAACGGGCCGGTCGAGACCGTGCCCAGGCCGAACATGATGCGCTTGACGATGAACTCGCGGTCGATCGCGTACATGACGGCTTGCCGGAAACGCTTGTCGTCCATCGGCTTGCGCGCCTCGTTCATTTCGATCCAGTGCAGCGTGGACCAGTATTCATAGCCCTTTTGCGTGACGTTGATGTGCGGCAGTTTGGACACGCGCGGCATGTCGAAGGGTTCGATGTCCTGCAGCCAGGCCTGCTGCACCGTGCGTTGCTCCAGCGCCAGGCGGCGCGAGGCGGCATCCGGGATCACGCGGTAGGTGATGCCGTCCAGATAGGGGCGGCCCTCCTTCCAATAGTGCTCGTTCTTGACCAGTTCGATGTACGACCCGCGTTCCCAGCGCTTGAACTTGAACGGGCCGGTGCCGATGGGCGCATTGTTGTGCGGGTTCTGTGCCATGGGCGTATCCACGTCGAACAGGTGCTTGGGCAGGATCACGCCACCGCCGATGTCGAAGGCATACAGGAATGCCGAGTAGCGCTCCTTCAACTTGAACACCACGGTGTGTGCGTCGGGCGCGGTGATGTCCTCGATGTAGCGCATCAGCGAACGGGTGCGCGGCGTATTGGCCAGCACCTGCTTGTATGAAAACAGCACGTCCGCCGAGGTGAAGGGCTTGCCGTCGTGCCATTGCGCATTGGGCTGCAAATGGAAGGTGTAGGTCAGCTGGTCGTCTGACACGTCCCAGGACTTGGCCAGGCTGGGCTGCGGCTTCAGGTCGAAGGAGTAGGTCAGCAGGCTTTCATAGACCTTGCCGGCCACCATCTGCGTGGTGCCGACCTGCTGCATGGCCACATTCAGGTTGGGCGGCTCCGGGTTCAGGATGGCGGTCAGCACGCCGCCGTATTGCGGCTGGGCGTCGGGCGAGGGCGGGGCGGCAAAGACGGCAGGAGCGGCGGCGACGGCGGCAACGGCCAACAGGCCTTGCGCCAGGGCACGGCGGACGATATTGCACTTCAAGGCAAACCTCCTTGGGTTGGCGGCCAAGGCGGGCTCGGACGCAGCAACATTAAATCTTGAGTATCAAATAGTGATACTCAAGAATCCAAGAGGGGAATGGTGCAGCAGCCCGCCCGGCCGCGCAAGGCAGCGGGTGCTAGGGATTTCCCGAGAGCAGGGCCGCCAGGGCGCGGAATCAGTTGCGGTTGGGGCGGCCGCTGAGCGCGCGCGCGGCCGAGATGGCCAGCGAGCTGAAGCGCTGGGAAAACGATTCCAGCGTCCATTCGGCCAACAGGCCGGAGATGTGGATGGCCGCCAAGGGGCGCCCGCTATGGTCGACGACGGCGCTGGCCAGCACGATTTCGCCCACCATGCTTTCTTCCAGGCAGATGGCGTAGCCCTGCACGCGCGCGTCGCGCACGCGCTGGCGGATGAGGTCGGGGTCGGTGATGGTCTTGGGCGTCAGCGGGCGCATGTCGCTGCGCGCCAGGATGTCGTCGACTTCGTCGTCGGCCAGGTGCGACATGATGGCGCGGCCGCCCGAGGACGAGAACGTGGGCATGCGGCGCCCGACCAGCGTGGCATAGAACGTCTGGCGCTTGGTCTGGCGCCGTAGCGCATAGACGATGGTCAGGTCGTCGAACAGGCTCAGGTCGACGCGTTCGCCGCATTCCTGCTGCAGCTGTTCGAGGATGGGCGTGGCGCGTTCCAGCAGCGGATGGCCGCGCAGGAAATCGAAGGTCCGGTCCAGGATCTTCTTGCCCAGGACATACCCGCGCTGGTTGATACCGCGCTCGAGGTAGCCCAGCGCCACCAGGGTGTGCAGCATGCGCTGGGTCGAGCTGCGGTCTAGCCCCGACAGCTCGGTCAGTTCGTTCAGGCTGAGGGGGCCGGGGTTGTTGGAGAAAGCCTCCAGGATGCCGAAGCCTTTCGCCAGGGATTGGTTGAACCGGGTCTCGGTTGTGGCCATGTTGTTCTACTCCAGTTTTTTGTCTTTGCGGCGTCGCATCGGCGCGTGGCGAGAGCACGCGGATACGCACTGTAGTGGCAATCGATTTCTGCCAGGGCTAGGGAAATCACCCATGGTTTCTATCTTGCCCCGCGTTTGTGTGAACTCTATCATGCCAAATATAGATATCTAAGTATCAATTATTGATACTTATGAATTCACCGATTTCACACTCGACAAGGGGAATGCAATGAGCGCCGCAGCAGCCAGCCTGGACCAGGCCCGTATCGCCGAAGCCGTAGGCAAGCTTCGCCAGTACATGACCGACACGCTGACCGGATTCGTCCAGTGCCGCAGCCTGCCCGGGCAGGAAATGTCCGCCGCCGCGTTCATGGAAGACGCGCTGGCGGACCTGGGGCTTGCATCCGAGCGCATTGCGCTGCGGACGGAAGAACTGAAGAACCTGCCGCTCTATTCCCCGGCGTGCTGCCCGGACGGCGGCCGCTACAACGTGCTGGCGCGCCACGAGCCGCGCAGCGCGGGCGGCCGGGCGGTGTTGTTCAATGGCCACCTGGACGTGGTGCCTACCGGCCCGCATGAGCTCTGGGACCCCGCGCCGTTCGACGGCGAGCTTCGCGACGGCTGGCTGTACGGACGCGGCGCCGGCGACATGAAAGCGGGCATCGTCTGCGCGCTGGCGGCATTCAAGGCGCTGCAGGAGCTGGGCGTGCAGCCCGCGGGCGCCGTCGGCTTCAACGGCGTGCTGGAAGAGGAAAACACGGGCAACGGCACCCTGGCCACGGTGTCGGCGTTGCAAAGCGCTATCGCCGCCGCCAAGCTCAGCGCGTTCGACGCCGTGGTGATCCCCGAACCCACGCACGAGCGCATGATGAGCGCGCAACTGGGCGTGTACTGGATGTATGTGGATATCGTGGGACGCCCCGCGCACGCCGCCTACATGACGACGGGCGTGAACCCCGTCGAGACCGGCCTGCGCATCGTCGATGCCATGAAGCAGCTGGAACACGAATGGAACTTGCCGGAAAACCGGCATCCTGCCTATCGCGAACACGCGCATCCCATCAATTTCAACCTGGGCCAGATCCACGCGGGCGACTGGAATTCGTCCGTGCCCAGCGTCTGCACGCTTGGCATGCGCATCGCCTGCTATCCAGACATGACGATCGAAGCGGCCAAGCAGTTGGTCGAGGCGCGTATCCGCACCGTCCAGGCCGGGCTGACCGACAGCGACGTGCGCATCGACATCCGCTACGAAGGTTTCCACGCGCCGGGATGCGAGTACGACCTGGACGTGCCGGCCATGCAGTTGCTGGCCGATGCGCACCGCCGCGTCGCGGGCGAACTGCCGCAGCCCACCGCGCTGACGGCCACGACCGACGGCCGCCATTTCCGCCTGATGATGGATGTGCCGGTGACGTGTTACGGCCCCAAAGTGCAGAACGTGCACGGCTTCAACGAGTGCGTGTCGGTAGACAGCATGGTGCGCGTGGCGACCTCGCTGGCGCTCTTCATCCACGACTGGTGCGGGGTTGAACCGCTGCAAGCCTGAGCCTGCCCGCGGCCAACGCCGCGGTCTCCTCCGCCGTGAGTTGCCCCTTTTTCCTACGGAATCCCTGCCATGAAAACCCTGATCGCCCGGCGCGCCCTGGCGCGCTGCACCCTGGCCGCCGCCAGCCTGCTGGCCTTGTCCGCCCCCGCAACGCATGCTGCCGAAACGCCCCAGTACGGCGGCGTCCTCACCGCCATCCTGAACCCGGAACCGCCCACGCTGAACGTGGCGGTCCAGCAAGTGGCCGGCACACAGATGGTGGCCGGCAAGATCTTCGAAAGCCTGCTCACGTATTCCTTCGACCTGAAGCCGCAACCGGGGCTGGCCAAGTCCTGGGACGTGTCGGCCGACCGCCTGACCTACACCTTCCATCTGCAGCCCAAGGTGCAGTGGCATGACGGCAAGCCTTTCTCGTCGGACGACGTGGTGTTCACCTACACCAAAGTGCTGGCCAACACGCCACGCACGCGTACGTTGATGGCCAACGTGCAGGACGTGTCGGCGCCCGACGCGCAGACGGTCGTGTTCAAGCTGAAGCAGCCGTATTCGGCCTTCCTGTACGCCTTCGACATCGGCGGCGGCGCGATCCTGCCCAAGCATTTGTACGACGTCGACACGCCCATCGGCCAGAACCCGAACAACAACGCGCCCATCGGCACCGGCCCGTTCAAGTTCAAGCGCTGGGAACGCGGGTCGTACATCGAGCTGGTCAAGAACGAACACTACTGGAAGGAGGGCCGCCCCTATCTGGACGGCATCACCTACCGCGTGATTCCCGACTCCGCTTCGCGCCGCGTGGCGCTGGAGCAGGGGACGGTGCTGCAAGCCTGGCTGCAGGACATCGAGCCGGTGGACGTCGCGCGCGTGGCCAAGCTGCCCACGATCAACCAGACCCATAAGGGGTACGAGTACTGGTCGACCATGCAATGGATCGAATTGAATGGCGGCCGCAAGCCGTTTTCGGACAAGCGCTTCCGCCAGGCGCTGATGTACGGCATCAACCGCCAGTTCATCGCGGACAAGATCATGTTCGGATCGGGCACCGTCGCCACCGGCCCCATCCACCACAACACGCGCTTCTATGACGCCAACGTCAAGAAGTATCCCTACGACCCCAAGCAGGCGATCGCGCTGCTGGATGAGATGGGCCTGAAGCCTGACGCCAAGGGTGTGCGCGCCACGATCGGCCTGATCCCGCTGCCCTACGGCGAAATGCCGCGCCGCACGGCCGAATACATCAAGCAGAACCTGGCCAAGATCGGCGTGGCCGTCACGATCGAAAGCACGGACGTGGGCGGCTGGACCAGCCGGGTGGGCAACTGGGATTTCGATATGGGCGCCAATGGCGTTTTCCAGTACGGCGACCCGGCGATCGGTGTGTCGCGCACGTATCTGGGCAGCAACATCAAGAAGGGGCTGATGTTCAGCAACACCTCGCAGTACAACAACCCCAAGGTCGATGAACTGTTCAATGCCGCCGCCACCGCCGCGACCGACGAAGAGCGTCAGAAGCTCTACAGCGAAGCGCAGCGCATCCTGGTGGAGGACGTGCCGGTGCTGTGGCTGGCCGACACCAACTACTCGACCCTGCTGAACAAGCGCGTGCACGACGCGGTGACGACTGCGCTGGGCGTGGTGGATACGCAAAGCGACACCTGGTTGTCCAAAGAATGAAGAAGATCGCCAAATTCCTGGCGAACCGGGTGGTCAAGAGCGTCCTGGTTCTGTTGATGATCGCGCTCTTCAACTTCTTTCTGGTGCGCGCGGCGCCGGGCGACCCGGCCGAGATCCTGGCCGGCCAGTCCGGCGCGGTGGACGCCGAATTCATCGCGAAGCTGCGCCAGGAGTTCGGGCTGGACAAGCCCATCGCCGTGCAACTGGGGCAGTACCTGAAGAACGTGGCGACGTTCGACCTGGGCTATTCCTACCGCCAGCAGGCGCCGGTTGCCGGCCTGATCCTGCAGCACCTTCCCGCCACGCTGCTGCTGACCCTGTCAGCTTTCGCCTTCGCACTGCTGGCGGGCGTGAGCCTGGGCACGCAGGCGGCGCTGCGGGTCGGGAAATGGGGGGATACCGTCATCACCACCTTGTCGATGCTGGCCTACGCCACCCCGCTGTTCTGGGTGGGCCTGATGCTGGTGCTGCTGTTCTCGGTGAATCTGGAATGGCTGCCGGCCTTCGGCTACGAAAGCGTGGGTGCCAATCTGACGGGGCTGGCGCGCCTGGCCGACGTGGCCAAGCACCTGCTGCTGCCGGCGCTGACGCTGGGCATGTTCTATATGGCCGTGTACGCACGGTTGACGCGGGCGTCCATCCTCGAGATCAGCCAGCTGGATTTCGTGAAGACCGCGCGCGCCAAGGGGCTGTCCGAGCGAACCGTGATCGTGCGCCACGTGCTGCGCAACGCACTGCTGCCGGTGATCACCTACGCCGGCATCCAGGCGGGCGGCCTGATCGGCGGCTCGCTGCTGGTGGAAACGGTCTTCGCCTGGCCCGGCATCGGGCGGCTGGCGTTCGACGCGTTGATCCAGCGCGACTACAGCGTGCTGCTGGGCGTGTTCTTCGTGGCCTCGCTGATCGTGGTCGTGGTCAACCTCGTCACCGACATCCTGTACACGGTGGCGGATCCCAGGATCGAACTGAAATGAAAGCGTTCATGCAATCGTTCTGCCGCAACAAGGGCGGCATCATGGGGCTTCTGGTCCTGGGGCTGGTGACGTTGATGGCCGTCACCGCCAGCTGGGTCTTCCCGGACAGCCCGTGGGACATCATCAACGGCCCCTTCATGCCGCCGTTGTCCGAAGGCGCCTTGCTCGGCACCGACACGCTGGGTCGCGACATTGCCACCGGCATCGCCTACGGGTCGCGCATCACGCTGGTGCTGGCCGCCGTTTCCACCGCGGTGTCCATCCTGGTGGGCATCACGGTCGGTGCGCTGGCGGGCTTCTACGGTGGGAGAGTCGACCAGGCCATCGTGGGCTTCATCGAACTGTTTCAGACTATCCCCAGCTTCTTCCTGGCGGTGGTGCTGGTGGCCATCCTGACGCCCAACATGGCGACCGTGATCTTCGCGATTGCAGTGGTGTCCTGGCCGCCGTTGGCGCGGCTGGTGCGGGCCGAGTTCATGAGCCTGAAGAACCGCGAGTTCGTGCAGGCGGCCATGCTTGCCGGCCAGTCCAACCTGCGCATCATCTTGACGCAGATCCTGCCCAACAGCCTGTCGCCCGTGATCGTGTCGGGTTCCCTGATGATCGCAAGCTCGATCCTGCTGGAGTCGGCGCTGAGCTTCCTGGGCCTGGGCGATCCTAATGCCATGACCTGGGGCTACATCATCGGCGCCTCGCGCAGCGTGTTGCGCGATGCCTGGTGGATGAGCGTATTCCCCGGCGTGGCGATCCTGCTGACGGTGCTGTCGCTGAACCTGATCGGCGAGGCGCTCAACGACGCCCTGAACCCCAAACTGGCCCGCAGGAGGACGACGTGATGAGCGCGTTGCTGGAAATCCGAGACCTGAGCGTGACGGCCGCCCACGGCGGACCGACCGTGGTGAAAGACGTGTCATACACCGTCAACCGCAACGAGATCCTGTGCGTGGTGGGCGAGTCCGGCTCGGGTAAATCCGTGACTGCGCACGCCATCATGGGCCTGCTGCCGGCCGATCAGCTCCGCGTCACGCAGGGGCAAATCCTGTACGGCGGGCGCGACCTGGTCGGGCTGTCCGCCGCCGACTGGTACGGCTTGCGCGGCAAGTCCTTCGGCATGGTGTTCCAAGAGCCGATGACTGCGCTGAACCCCATCATGCGGGTGGGCCGACAAGTGGACGAGGTGCTGGAGCGCCACACCAGCCTGAATGCCGCGGCGCGCAAGCAACGCGTGCTGGAGCTTTTCGCCCAGGTGCTGCTGCCCGATCCGCAGGCCATGTACGACGCGTTCCCGTTCCAGTTGTCTGGCGGGCAACGGCAACGTGTCGTGATCGCGATGGCGCTGGCGCTGGAGCCGGATGTGCTGATCGCCGACGAACCCACGACGGCGCTGGACGTCACTACCCAGGCGCAGATCCTGAGCCTGATCAAGGACATCCAGCAACGCATGGGCATCGGCGTCATCTTCATCACGCACGATTTCGGCGTGGTGGCCGACATTGCCGACCGCATCGTCGTGATGCGCAAGGGCGTCGTAGTGGAGGCGGGCGCCGCCCAAGACATCCTGAACCGGCCGCAGCACCCCTACACGCGCCAGCTGATCGCCGCGGTGCCGCACAAGCCCGAGGGCAAGGACGAGGCCGCCCAGGCGCCGGCGCTGATGGTGGTCGACAAGCTATGCAAGACCTTCGCCACCGGCGGCCGCCGGGTCGACGCCTTGCGCGACATCTCGCTGGAAATCCGGCAAGGCGAAACGCTTGGCCTGGTCGGTGAGTCCGGTTCGGGCAAGTCCACGCTGGGCCGCACGCTGATCGGGTTGATCTCGCCCGACAGCGGCAGCGTTCGCATGGAAGGCCGTGAACTCGTGGGCATGAAGCCGCGGGACTTCCGGCCCTACCGCCGCCAGATCCAGATGGTGTTCCAGGACCCGTATGCGTCGCTGAACCCTCGCCATCGCGTGGTTGAGGCCGTGGCGCAAGGGCCCATCGCCTTCGGCGAAAGCCGCAAGACTGCGCTGCGCGACGCCCGCGAGTTGCTCGAACTGGTGGGCCTGGGCGGCGACGCCGGCGACCGCTATCCGCACCAGTTTTCGGGCGGACAGCGCCAGCGTGTCGGCATCGCCCGCGCCCTGGCGTTGAAGCCCCGGCTACTGGTGGCGGATGAAGCCGTCTCGGCGCTGGACGTATCGATCCAGGCCCAGGTGCTGGACCTGCTCAAGACGGTGAGCGGGCAGTTCGACCTGTCGGTGCTGTTCATCACCCACGACTTGCGCGTCGCCGCCCAGATCTGCGATCGCATCGCCGTGATGCGGCAAGGGCAACTGGTGGAACTGGACCGGGCAGCCACGATTTTCTACCACCCCCAACATGAATACACGCGCCGCCTGATCGATTCAGTGCCGGGCAAGGCCTGGAACAAACCCGATCCGGAGGCGCTGTCGGACCCCTCAACTAGGAGCAAGCAGTATGCGTGACACCGAGTATCAGGCGCTGGACGGGCTGGCGCTGGCCGACCTGCTGGCGCGGCGCGAAGTCAGCCCCCAGGACCTGATGGCCTGCGCCATCAAGCTGGCGCAGGAACGCGCGCCGGCCATGAATGCGCTGTGTTATGAGCGCTATGAGGAATCGCTGGACGTGGCGCGCGGGTGGAAACCCCGGGGCGCGTTCGGCGCGATCCCCTTTTTGCTGAAGGATTCGGGGCTGGCGCACACGCGCTTTCCGTCCAGCCTGGGCTCGCGCCTGCTGAACGACACGCCCTATACCCGCAATGCCACCCTGGCTGACCGTTTCGAGGCCGCAGGCCTGATCCCGTTCGCCCGCACCACCGTGCCTGAATTCTGCATGGCGCCCACGACCGAGGCCGCCCGCAACGACGGCCCCACCCGCAATCCCTGGGATCCCACCCGCTCGTCGGGCGGCTCCAGCGGCGGCGCGGCGGCGGCGGTGGCCGCGGGCATCGTACCGCTGGCGCACGGCAGCGACGGGGGCGGTTCCATCCGCATCCCGGCCGCAGCCTGCGGCGTGTACGGCCTGAAGGTCTCGCGCGGCCGCGTGCCCATGGGCCCGTTCCGCGGTGAAGGCTGGGGCGGCCTGGCGACCGACGGCGTGCTGTCACGATCGGTGCGCGACACCGCGGCCGCGCTGGACGCCATCGGCGCCCCGGAACCCGGCGCACCCTACGCCGCGCCCAAGGCGCCGGCCTCCTACCTGGCGTTGCTGGCCGAGCCGCCGCGCAAGCTGCGCATCGTCCTGTGGCGCAGCGCGTTCAATGGTGTGCCCGTTGCACCTGAATGCGTCGCCGCCGTCGAGCACGCTGCGGCGCTGTGCCGGGAGCTGGGGCACGAGGTCGTGGACGGCACCCCGCCGGACATCGAGTACGACGCGTTCGTGCAGGCCCACGCCAACGTGCTGGCCGGCAATATCGTGCTGTCCGTGGATACGCGGCTGGGCCTGACCGGCCAGCCGTTGCGCGACGGCGATCTGGAGCCGGTGCTGCGCCAGGGCTATGACTACGGCAAGACGCTGCCGGCGGCGCAATACATCGGCAGCGTGAACCGCTTCCACGCCATCGGCCGGATACTCGACCAATATATGGAAGGGTACGACGCGATCTTGTCGCCGTCGCTCACGCAACTGCCGTTGAAGTTGGGCGAACTGTCCACGGCCGGCGGATCATTCCTGGACTTCCGCCGCAAGGTTGCCACCTACGGCACGTTCTCGGCCGCCTTCAACGCGTCCGGACAGCCGGCGGCGAGCCTGCCGCTGGTTTGGACCGACGGGGGGCTGCCCGTCGGCGTGCAGGTGGCGGCCCGCTATGGCCGCGAAGACGTGGTGCTTGCCTTGTCGGCCCAATTGGAAATGGCCCAGCCCTGGGCCGGGCGCATCGCCGTCCCCAGACCCGTCTAAGGGCAGGGGTGTCGGGGCGGCCTGGCCGCCCCGTTTTCCTCCTTCATCCGGATGATTTTCCGAGGCCGCGCGCCGTCCTGCCATCGCCTGAATGGACCGGATACGGCCGGTTGCAAGACCTTTCAGCGATTCCCCCGTAAAATCACCCTATTCAGCAGGACTTCAACCATCTTTCAATAGACAGTACTTAGGAGGACCACTCATGGCCCTAGTCTCCATGCGCCAGTTGCTCGACCATGCCGCCGAGCACGGCTACGGCATTCCGGCTTTCAACGTCAACAACCTGGAACAGGTTCAGGCCATCATGGAAGCCGCTGCGGAGACCGACAGCCCGGTGATCATGCAGGCCTCGGCCGGCGCGCGCAAATACGCGGGCGAAGGCTTCCTGAAGCACTTGATCCAGGCCGCGGTGGAATCCTATCCGCACATCCCCGTCGTGATGCACCAGGATCACGGCCAGTCGCCCAAGGTCTGCCAAGGCGCCATCGACCTGGGTTTCTCCAGCGTGATGATGGACGGTTCGCTGAAGGAAGACGGCAAGACCATCGCCGACTACGACTACAACGTCGACGTCACCAAGAAGGTCGTGGACATCGCCCACAAGCTGGGCGTGACCGTTGAAGGCGAACTCGGCTGCCTGGGTTCCCTGGAAACCATGGAAGGCGACAAGGAAGACGGCCACGGCGCCGACGGCAAGCTGACCATGGACCAGCTGCTGACCGATCCGGAGCAAGCCGCCGACTTCGTGCGCCGCACGCAGCTGGACGCCCTGGCGATCGCCATCGGCACCAGCCACGGCGCCTACAAGTTCACGCGCAAGCCCACCGGCGACATCCTGTCGATCGCCCGCATCAAGGAAATCCACGCCCGCCTGCCCAACACCCACCTGGTGATGCACGGCAGCTCCAGCGTGCCGCAGGAACTGCTGGCCGAGATCCGCGAATTCGGCGGCAACATGAAGGAAACCTACGGCGTGCCCGTCGAGGAAATCCAGGAAGCCATCAAGTACGGCGTGCGCAAGATCAATATCGATACCGATATCCGTCTGGCCATGACCGGCGCGATCCGCCGCTTCTTTGCCGAGAACCCCGAAAAATTCGACCCGCGCGAATACCTGAAGCCCGCCCGCGCCGCCGCCAAGGCGATCTGTGTGGCTCGCTACACGGAATTCGGCACGGCCGGCAACGCCAGCAAGATCCGCGCGCTGCCGCTGACTGAAATCGCCGCGCAATACGCGTCGGGCAAGCTGTCGCAAGTGGTGCAATAAGTTGCCGTACGCCGCCTTCGGGCGGCGGTCTGGCAGTGAAAAGGGGCGGGTCCACTTGGACCCGCCCCTTTTTTTTGCGTCGAGCTCGGCGCTAGCGTCAGCCCGCCGGCGCGTTCCTGGGGAAATGCGGCACGCTGCGGTCCACGTGGTGCCAGGACGGCGCCGAACTCGTCCACATGCTGGCCTTGGCGTGGAAGGCCTCCGGATCGTCCAGCGATCCGGCCCGCACCACTTCGTACCCCATGCCCTCGGAGCCGCCGAACAGCGGCGTGCCACAGGCGGCGCAGAAGCTGCGCATGACGGTGTGACCGGAATCGCCCTTGTAGCGGTGTTCCTTGGCCTGGCCGCGCAGCATCGTTACCGAGCCGGCGGGGAAGATCAGGGCATGGGCCGGGGCGCCGCCGCTGGAATACTGGCAGTCCCGGCAATGACAGGTGGCGGCCGTGATGGGCTCGTCAGTGACGGCGTAACGGACGGCGCCGCACTGGCACCCGCCAGTCAGGTGTACCTGCGCGTCGGCGGCGGACGGGCGTTTGAGGGAAGCATCCTGCATACGGCTTTGTCTCCGGGCGTAAGGTCTGCGCCGTGACGCCCAGGGGCGGCCGGCGCGAATAGTGTGTTGGGAATCCAAGCCTAACCCGGCCCCCGCCGCCCGGCAAGGCAGACATATTTGCAGTAATCTATGCGCTTTGCAGGGTTCGGGCTTCGGCGCTTCGTGCGTCATGCGCCGTCCCCCGTGCAGGTTCCGATTTCGTTCTACTTCCCGCCCTGGCGCTTGCCCGAGGCGGGAATCTTCATTTTTGCCATAGGCCATTCCCGTGACTTCTGCTTTGCATCAATCCAGCATCAAGTCCTTGCCGCTGCTGGGCCGCGGTAAGGTGCGCGATATGTACGCGGTGGGCGACGACAAGTTGCTGATCGTCGCGTCGGATCGTATCTCCGCCTTCGACGTGATTCTTGACGATCCCATTCCCGGCAAGGGACAGGTGCTGACCGAGCTGACCGAATTCTGGTTGCAGAAGCTGGCCCACATCCTGCCGAACCACTCCACGGGCGTGAAGCCCGAAGACGTGGTGGCCCCGGACGAAGTGGACCAGGTGCGCGGCCGCGCCGTCGTGGTCAAGCGCTTGAAGCCGATCCTGGTGGAAGCGGTTGCCCGCGGCTACCTGATCGGTTCCGGCTGGAAAGACTACCAGTCCACCGGCGCCATCTGCGGCATCAAGCTGCCCGCCGGCCTGCAGCAGGCCAGCCAGTTGCCCGAGCCCATCTTCACGCCCGCCGCCAAGGCCGAATTCGGCATGCACGACGAAAACGTCGACTTTGCGCACGTGGTCAAGGAAGTCGGCCAGGAACTGGCCGAGCGCATCCGCGACGTCACGCTCAAGCTGTACGCCGAAGCCGCCAAGTTCGCCGCCACCAAGGGCATCATCATCGCCGACACCAAGTTCGAATTCGGCTTGGACGACAACGGCACGCTGCATTTGATGGACGAAGTGCTGACGCCCGATTCGTCGCGCTTCTGGCCGGCTGACGGCTACCGCGTCGGCATCAGCCCTCCGTCGTTCGACAAGCAGTTCGTGCGCGACTGGCTGGAAACCCAGACCTGGGACAAGACCCCGCCCGCCCCGCGCTTGCCGCAGGACGTGCTGGAAAAGACGGCCGCCAAGTACCGCGAAGCGCTGGATCGCCTGATCGCCTGATCTCTCCCACCGCTGACGAAAACCCGCTCTCGAGCGGGTTTTTTTATGGTCCGGGCTTAGGGGAATCGATAACAATTATTGCGTATTGTTACGCTATACTCGTCGGCTGCCTAAGCAGGACGCCAGCCGACAGGAGTCTTACGCATGATCATGATGTTGCCCTTTCTGACCGGATTGGTTGCTGTGTGGTTCGGCGTGCTGGGAAAGCGCCGTCCCTGCGTGACGTTCTGGCTGCTTACGCTCGTGATCTTCGGCGTCTGGTGCCAATACCACATGACCAGCCCGCTGGCGCTGTCGTGGTAAGGGCGGGGCAATGATCTTCTCCCGCAATCCCGCGCGCGGCTCGCGCGTGCTGAACGGCGTGGCGCTGTTGGGCGTCACCGGCATCCTGGGCATGGCCTTTGCCTGGCAGTTCATCTACGACGAGCTGCCGTGCCCCCTGTGCCTGTTGCAGCGCGTGGCGTTCATCCTGGCCGGCGTGGGATTCCTGCTGAACATGCGGGTGGGGCCGTCGCCCATGCACTACGGCATGAGCATTGCGGCCTCGCTGGGCGGCATGGTCGCCTCGGGCCGCCAAGTGTTGCTGCACATCGCGCCCGGCGATCCCGGCTACGGCACGCCTTTCATGGGTCTGCACTTCTATACCTGGGCGTTCATCGCCTTTGCCGCCATCATCGTCTTCTGCGTCCTGATGCAGTCCGCCGACCGAAAATGGGGCGACAGCATGCTGAAAAAGCCGGTCTCGGCGCTGGGTCTCGTCGTCATGGCCCTGTTTTTCATCATGACGCTGGCCAACGTCGGCAGCACCACCCTGGAGTGCGGTTTCGGGCCTTGCCCGGACAATCCCGACAGCTATCTGTGGCTGCCGTCTTCGGCCGCGCCATAGACGGTCGCGCGCGCCGGGTAAAATACCGGGTTTCGCGGACCGAATCCGCGGCCCTTTGACATTCCGCGGGCAGGTTTCCGCGGTCTTACCTCTTTGACACCGGTTATGACAGCCAAGACTTCCGCAGCGGCAGAGGCCACCCCCGTGGTGGGCGTGATTATGGGTTCTTCCAGCGATTGGGAGGTCATGAAGCACGCAGTCACCATGCTGGAGGACTTCGGCGTGGCCTACGAGGCGCGCGTGATTTCCGCGCACCGCATGCCGCAGGACATGGCCGAATACGGTGCGGCGGCGCACGGGCGCGGCCTGCGCGGCATCATCGCCGGCGCCGGTGGCGCGGCGCACCTGCCGGGCATGATGGCGGCGCTGACCGAAGTGCCGGTGTTCGGCGTGCCGGTCCCCTCCAAATACCTGCGCGGCGAAGACTCGCTGCTGTCCATCGTGCAGATGCCCAAGGGCGTGCCGGTGGCCACCTTCGCGATCGGCGAAGCGGGCGCGGCCAACGCCGCCCTGCACGTGATCGCCACGCTGGCGGGCACCGATGCCGGTTTGCACAAGAAGCTGGTGGCCTTCCGCGCGCGCCAGACGCAAGCCGCGCGCGACATGAAGGTTCCGCCCGAGGCCTGATCCGTATGACTCAATCGACTCCTTTCATGATTGCCCCCGGCGGCTGGCTGGGCCTGTTGGGCGGCGGCCAATTGGGCCGCATGTTCTGCCACGCGGCGCAAAGCCTGGGCTACAAGGTCGCGGTGCTGGACCCGGCCGACGAATGCCCCGCCGGCATGGTGGCCGACCTGCACATCCAGGCCGCCTACGATGACGAAGCCGGTCTGGCCCGGCTGGCCCAGACCTGTCAGGCCGTCACCACCGAATTCGAAAACGTCCCCGCCGACAGCCTGCGCACGCTGGCCACGCGTTGCCGCGTGAGCCCCGCGGCCGACGCCGTGGCCATCGTGCAGGACCGCATCGCCGAAAAGACATTCATCGCCTCGCAAGGCATACCCGTCGCGCCGCACGCGGCCATCCGCGCCGAGGCGGACCTGCGCGCCGCCTCCGACGCCTTGTTCCCCGGCATCCTGAAAGTCGCCCGACTGGGTTACGACGGCAAGGGCCAGGCCCGCATCAATACGCGCGAAGAGGCGCTGGCCGCTTTCGCCGAATTCGGCGGCGTGGCTTGCGTGCTGGAAGCGCTAATGCCGCTGGATTACGAGATTTCGGTCGTGATCGCGCGCGGTTTCGATGGCGCCACCGTGGTGTTTCCCGTGGCGCGCAATGTGCACCGCGACGGCATTCTGGCGGTGTCCACCGCCGCGCCCGTGGAATCGGACGCGGCGCACGCCGAACGGCAGGCCCGCGCGACCGACGCCGCGAAAGCCATCGCGCAAGGCCTGGGTTACCACGGCGTGATGTGCGTGGAGTTCTTCGTGCTGAAGGATGGCAGCCTGATCGTCAACGAGATCGCGCCGCGCCCGCACAACAGCGGCCACTACACGATGAACGCCTGCGTCACCAGCCAGTTCGAGCAGCAGGCGCGCGCCATGGCCGGCCTGCCGCTGGGCAGCGCCGCGCTGCTGGCGCCCGCCGTCATGCTGAACATCCTGGGCGACATCTGGTATGCGTCTTCGACCGCGACGACGCAGCGCGAACCCGATTGGGCCGCCGCGCTGGCAGTGCCGACGGCCAAGCTGCACTTGTACGGCAAGCACGAAGCCCGCCGTGGCCGCAAGATGGGCCACATCACCATCGTGGCGCCCACCCTGGACCAGGCCCGTGCCGATGCCGCCCGCGTGGCCGCCGCGCTGGGCATGGAAGCCCCCGAGTAAGCCGCGACGATCCGATGCCTTCCTTGCCCCCGCATGATTCCGCCAGCGCCGCGGAGATCGCCCTTGCCGCGCAACGTTTGCTGGATGGCGAACTGGCTGCCTTTCCCACCGAGACTGTCTACGGCCTGGGTGCGGATGCAGAAAGTCCGCAAGCGGTAGCGAAGATCTATGCGGCCAAGGGGCGGCCGTCGAATCATCCCGTCATCGTGCACATCGCCCCGCAAGGCGACGTGTCGTACTGGGCGGCCGAGGTGCCGCCGGAGGCACGCCTGCTGATCGATGCGTTCTGGCCTGGTCCGTTGACGCTGATCCTCAAGCGCGCGCCGCACATCGTGGACACGGTCAGCGGCGGGCAGGACAGCATCGGCATTCGCTGCCCGTCGCATCCTGTCGCGCAGGCGCTGCTGGCGGCCTTCGCCGCGGGCAAGCCGAACGGCCAGGGCGGCGTGGCGGCGCCGTCGGCCAACAAGTTCGGCCAGGTATCGCCGACGCGCGCCGAGCACGTGCGCCATGAATTCCCCGATGAAGTCGCCGCCGGCATGCCCGTGCTGGAGGGGGGCGCATCGGAAGTGGGCATCGAGTCCACCATCCTGGATCTGTCGCGCCTGGACCGCGGCGCCGGCCCCGTGCTGCTGCGCCCCGGCCATATCAGCGCGGCGCAGATCGAAGCCGTGCTGGGCGTGCAGGTGTTCGCGCCGGATGCCGCCGCGCCGCGCGCCTCGGGCACGCTGAAAGCGCACTACGCGCCGCGCACGCCGCTGGAACTGGCTTCCGACGCGCGCCTGCAGGAGGTGGCCCAAGGCCGCAACCTGCCGGAAGGCAAGATCGTGGTGGTGGCGTACGGCGACGCGCCCCAGGCGCTGGACCCGCGCCTGCAATGGCATCCCGTGCCCGCCGATCCGGCGCGCTATGCGCAGGCCCTCTACGGCCTGCTGCGCGACCTGGACAAACAAGGCTACGCCCGCATCATCGTGCAGGCCCCTCCGGCTACCGACGAATGGCACGCGGTCAACGACCGCATCGGCCGCGCGGCCGCCGCGTTCACGCTGGATACGACGGACCTGTAAAACGCCGGGTGACGGCCGGCAACGGCATTTGGCGAGCGGAACAAAGCCGTAGGATGGGTGGAGCGCGAACAGGCGGAGGCAAGATGATTGCTGTCCATCGCGCGCAACCCATCAGGCAGCGGTGGATCCCTATCAGCTTTCGCCAGAACTCAACCGATGCTTGATGGGTTGCGCGCGTCAGGCATTCGCATTCTGATCCGAAATCACTCGCGCTCCACCCATCCTACGATGGGCCAACATCGCATATACGCCGGACCCACATCGCATTCACGACGGCCCAACATCACACATACGACGGCCCAACATCGCATTCACGCCGGGTCGACACCCCCTTCACGCGACCAGGAATTCGCCGATCCTTTCGACGGCCTGCCGCAAGGGTGGCAGGAATTCTTCCGTCAGCCGGATCAATGGCACCCGCGCTGCCTTCACGCTGACGTTTACGGCGCCGCAGGCCTTGCCGCTGGCCGAGCGCACGGGGACCGAGATTGCGCGCACGTTCAGTTCCAGTTCCTGGTCCACCACCGCGTAGCCCTGCTCGCGGATGCGCGCCAATTCCGCGCGCAGCTTCGCTTCGGTGGTCAGCGTGAATTCCGTATAGGGTTGCAGGTCGACTGTGGCGAAATAGCGGGCTAGCGCCGGTTCAGGCAGTTGCGCCAGCAGCACGCGTCCGATTGACGTGCAGTACGCCGGCAAGCGGCTGCCCAGCCCCATTGACGTGGCCAGCAGGCGGTTCACTTCCGAGCGCGCCAGATACAGCATCTCGTGGCCTTCCATGATGGCCAGCGCACAGGTTTCATTGACGGTGGCGCTCAGCTCTTCCAACACGGGCTGGGCAAGCGACACGAACGGCGTGGACGAAAAGTACGCATAGCCCAGGCCCAGGATGCGCGGCGTCAGCACATACAGCCGGCCGTGCTGCTCGGCGATGCCCAGCAGGATCAGCGTGTGCAGGCAACGCTGCACGACCGCGCGCGGCAGGGCGGCGCGCCGGCTCAGTTCCGCCGCCGTCTGCGGATGGCGGCGCGTGCCGAACGCGCGGATCACATGCAGGCCGCGCGCAAGCGTCAGCATGTAGTCCGGATCGCCGCGCAACTGGTCGGGATGATCTTCCGCCGCAAGCGGGGCGGCGTAGCCGGGAGGGGGAAGATTGGGCAGCATCAGCCTGCGCGCAGCGGCGCGCCGGTGCGCGCTTGCAGTTCGTTCAGAGTCATGCCGTCGATCATATCCCGAACCACCAGGCCCTCCGGGGTGACGTCGATGACGGCCAGATCCGTGTAGATGCGGTCGACCACGCCGGCGCCCGTCAGCGGATACGTGCAGCGTTCGACGATCTTCGGATCGCCGTTCTTGCTGTTGTGCTCCATCATGATGAACACGCTGCGCGCGCCCACCGCCAGGTCCATCGCGCCGCCGACGGCCGGCGCTTCGCCCGGCTTGGCCAGCGACCAGTTGGCCAGGTCGCCGTTGGCGGCAACCTGCATGCCGCCCATGACGCAGATGTCCAGATGGCCTCCGCGCATCATCGCGAACGAATCCGCGTGGTGGAAGTACGAGCCGCCTTCCAGCAGCGTCACCGGCTGCTTGCCGGCGTTGATCAGATCCAGGTTGACGGCGTCGTCAGCGGGCGGCGGGCCCATGCCCAGGATGCCGTTTTCGCTATGCAGCACGATCTCGCGGCCGGGGGGAAGATGGGCGGCCACCAGCACTGGCATGCCGATGCCCAGGTTGACGTAGCTGCCGTCGGGAATGTCCAGGGCCAGGCGGCGCGCCATGGCCTCGCGGGTCAGGGGTTGCATGAGGATTCCTTCAGCTGGAAAAGGCGGCATTGGCCACCTCGGTGACACGCGCGACGAAGATGCCCGGCGTCACGACGGCTTCGGGCGACAGTTCGCCCAGCTCGACCTTGGCGCGCACCTGCACGATGGTGGTCTTGGCCGCCATGCACATGATGGGTCCGAAGTTGCGCGCGCTCTTGTGGTAGGTCAGGTTGCCCCAGCGGTCGCCCTCGTCCGCCTTGACGAGCGCGAAGTCGCCATGCAGCGGCGTCTCGAAGACATGGCCGCGGCCGTCGATGATGCGGGTTTCCTTGCCCTGGGCCAGCTCGGTGCCATAGGCTGTAGGGGTGAAGAAGCCGCCCAGCCCGGCGCCGGCGGCGCGCAACCGTTCGGCGATGGTGCCTTGCGGCACGCATTCCAGTTCAATGCCGCCGCGGCGGTACAGGTCGTCGAAGACCCAGGAATGCGAGGCCTTGGGAAATGAGCAGATGACGCGGCGCACGCGGCCGGCCTTGATCAGCGCGGCCAGGCCGGTTTCGTGGTTGCCTGCGTTGTTGCTGACGACGGTGAGTTCGCGCGCGCCCTGGTCGATCAGCGCATGGATGAGTTCGGTGGGCATGCCTGCGCCGCCGAAGCCGCTGATCAGCACCGTGGCGCCGTCGTGGATGTCCGAGACCGCGGCCTCAGGGGTATCGATGAACTTGTTGATCATGGGGAAACTCCGATCGGGCCAGGCGCGGTGCCGCGCCCGGTCCGCGTTCAATTCACGGTGATGGCCGCCTGCTTGATGATTTCGGCATAGCGCGCCGAATCCGTCTTCATCAGTTCCGCGAACTGCGCCGTGGTGCCGCTGGCGGGCAGGAAGCCCGCATCCACGAACTTTTGCTTCACATCGGGTTCCTTGACGATCTCGGCGATCTCGCGCGCCATGCGTTCGATGATCGGCTTGGGCGTGCCGGCCGGGGCCATCAGGCCGGCCCAGGAGCCCGTCACGAAGCCGGGCATGCCGGCTTCTTCCATCGTGGGGATGCCGGGCTCGGTGGGCCAGCGTTCCTTGCCGGTGAAGGCCAGCGCCTTCAGGCGGTTCTGCTTCACGTACTGCATCGGGACCAGGATGGGGTCGAACACCATCGAGACGCGGCCGCCCAGCAGATCGGTCAGGATGGGGGCGCTGCCCTTGTAGGCCACGTGCGTCATCGTGAGCTTGTTCTGCAGCGCGAAGTCGGCGCCGGTCAGGTGCGCGCTGGACCCGTTTCCGCTGGACGCGTAGGTGAGCTTGTCGGGGTTCTTGCGGCCATAGGCGACCAGGTCGGCCACGCTGTTGACCGGCAGGTCTTGCGCCACGAACAGGAACAGGGGCAGGTCGGCCATCTGCACCACCGGCGTCAGGTCGGCCGGGGCGTAGGTCAGCTTGTACAGGTGGAAGTTGATGATGTAGGCCGGCAGGATGGACAGGAAGGTGTAGCCGTCCGCGTCCGACTTGGCGGCGATGGCCGAGCCCACGCTGCTGTTGGCGCCCGGCCGGTTCTCGACGATGATCGTCTGCTTCAGGCGTGGCCCCAATTTTTCCATGACGATACGGGTCACGATATCGGTGGAGCCGCCCGGCGTGTAGGGCACGATGATCTTGATGGGCTTGCTGGGCCAGTCATCCGCCGCGTGGACGGGGGCGGTGCCCAGGCCTGCCGCGGCGAGCGCGGACAACAACAGGGTCTTCAGGGCCATGCGGCGGTGCGCCGCGCGGCGAGGCTGCGTCTTGCTTACTTGTGCCATGGATTCGTCTCCTCCATGAATCGGCCGAGTATCGATGCGCGCCCGGGATTTTTGTTGTGGCGCGATCGGCTTTTATGCTGCGGCGCCGGTGCCGCTGAGCGGACACCGGCGCGAAAAAAGTATGGCATGCGAGCTTCGCCCGGACGGCTTGAGAGGGCCGGATAAAGTTCGATCACCGGACAAATCTGATAGGGCCTCGAATGGGCATCGCCTCGGGTTTCCACTAGGCCCGATCGCGTTGTTCACGCAGTGGACATGGCGTAATCTGGCGGCCGGCCCGACAACGCTGGGCTCGGTTTCAGCCGGGAAGGCTTACAAGTCCGACCGGGCATCTATCTCAGGAGAGGCAATAATGAAGCGGTCCATCTTGTTTGCAGCCGGCGCGCTCGCCCTGGCTTGCGCGTCCCAGGCGGCAGTCGCCGGCCCCACGCTGGATGCGGTGAAGAAAAAAGGGTTCGTGCAGTGCGGCCTGACCGACGGCGTATCCGGCTTTTCCGCCACCAACAGCAAAGGCGAATGGGAAGGCATGGACGTGGATATCTGTCGCGCGGTCGCCGCGGCCGTATTCGGCGATT
Source organism: Achromobacter sp. 18P8.1.1 (assembly GCF_057799415.1). NCBI lineage: Bacteria > Pseudomonadati > Pseudomonadota > Betaproteobacteria > Burkholderiales > Alcaligenaceae > Achromobacter > Achromobacter sp. 18P8.1.1. The sequence goes on from NZ_JBYOKH010000006.1 coordinate 119,320, forward strand.
CGACCAAATTCAAGGGCACGGCGCTGTCCACCCAGCAACGCTTCACCGCGCTGCAATCGGGTGAAGTCGACGTGTTGCTGCGCACCGTCACGCTGACCCAGACGCGCGACACCTCGCTGGGCTTGTCTGCGGTGGCCGCCAGCTTCTATGACGGCCAGGGCATCCTGGTGAACAAGAAGCTGGGCGTCAAGAGCGCCAAGGAACTGAACGGCGCCACCGTCTGCGTGCAGCCGGGCACCACCACGGAACTGAACCTGGCCGATTGGTTCCGCTCGAACAAGATCGAGTTCAAGCCGGTCGTGATCGACAAGGTGACCGAAGTCGTGCGCGCGTTTGAGTCCGGCCGCTGCGACGCCTTCACCGACGACGCCTCGCAACTGGCCGCCGTGCGCGCCACGCAAGTCGCCAATCCCAACGACTACGAGATCCTGCCGGAACGCTTCTCCAAGGAACCGCTGGGCCCCATGGTGCGCCAGGGTGACGAGAACTGGCTGGGCATCGTGCGCTGGACCTTGTTCGCGCTGCTGGAAGCCGAGGAATATGGCATCACGCAGAAAAACGTCGACGAAATGTTGAAGAGCAGCAACCCCAACGTCTTGCGCATCCTGGGCGTGACGCCGGGCGCCGGCAAGAACATGGGCGTGGACGAAAAATGGGCCTACAACGCCATCAAGGCCGTGGGCAACTACAGCGAAGTGTTCGAGCGCAACGTCGGCAAGGACAGCAAGCTGGGCCTGCAGCGCGGCACGAACGCGCTGTGGAGCAACGGCGGCGCCATGTATCCGTGGCCGATCCGTTGACACCCTGCGTGCGATAACAGGCGGCCCGCAACGCGCGGGCCGCTTTTTTTCTTGCCGAGGTCTCCGGGCAAGGGGATTGCCGAAGTCTTTGCAATCGCCCTGCGATATAAGCGAACCGTTATGCGGTACGCTATGCGCTTTCTCTCTGCACGCCCCGTGCCATGACCCTGACGCGAAACCCCGAGGATTCCCCGCTGTTCATTGCTGCGTTGGCGCGTGGCATTTCCGTGCTGCGGGCCTTCAGCGAAGGGCAGCCCGCCATGACGCTGCCGGAGCTTGCCGATGCCACGGGGTTGAGCAAAAGCGCAGTCCAGCGCTTTACCCATACGCTCTGGACGCTGGGCTACCTGCGCAAGGATCCGGTCAGCAAGAAGTTCTCGCTGGCGCCCTGGTCCCTGGAGCTGGGCATGAATTACGTGCAAACGAGTCCGCTGGTTTTGGGCGGCAACCCGTTCCTGCACACGCTGAACCGCAACAGCCAGGAAACGTGCAGCCTGGCCGAGCCCGATGGCCTGGACATGGTCTATGTGGCGCGCTTTGCCACCCATAAGGAAATGTTTGTGAACATGCCGGTGGGCATGCGTTTGCCCTTGTATTGCACCGCAGCCGGCCGCGCCGTGCTGGCCAAGCTGGACCCGGGCGTGGCCCATGACCTGCTGGAACGCTGCGACCGCAAGCCCTACACGGCCAATACGCTCACTACGCTGGACGCCTTGCTGGCCGAACTGGAGTTCGCGCGGCGCCACGGCTATGCCCGTTCCAACGGCGAGTTCTATCCGGGCGACATCACGGTCAGCGCGGCGGTGCTGGATGCCGGGGGAACTCCGTTGGGGGCCGTAAACGTCTCGGTTCCGTCTAGTCGCTGGTCTTTTGAACAGGCGCAAGCTGTCTTCGGTCCGCAAGTCGTGGAAACCGCGCACGCCATCAGTGCATCGCGCACGCTGGGCCGATCGCATCCCTTCTATCAGATGGAACCGCCGGGCGGCGCCCTGCGCGGCGCGATGCCGCTGACTGACGACGAGGCCTGATCCTTTCCCACGTGCCGCATGTCGGTGCAGCGCTGCACCGTGCTAGGGCGCGTTCGCGCCTATTCCATACTAAATTAATCAACTAATTTTTCAGCTTCTAAGGGGAACTCCCTAATTGGCTGGCTGGGTTCTTGCTTGCTAATCTATTTATGACACGATCGTATCGCACAGCGATTTGATCGAATCTAAATATAGCTCGCGTCTGCGATTTCGCCGACGAGGCATGCCCAGGAGCCGCGCTGTGCCGCAGTCATCTGAAGTCAGTTTCAATCCCGTCGCCGGATTCATGGGGTTGCCGTCTGCCCGCGAGGCGGGGGCGGGCCGGGCACGCGCCTGCGTGGTCGGCATCCCGTTCGATTGCGGCACGCATCCGTTTCGCGTGGGGTCCCGGCAGGGGCCCGACGCGATCCGAGAGCAATCCCGGCTGCTGCGCCCCGTCGATATTTTCCGCCGCAACGGCATCGACAATCCGCCTGAATTCCTGCGTGCGATCGACGTGGGCAACGTCGCCTGCCATCCCGGCGACCCGGACGCGTCCTATCCGCTGATCGAGGCCGGCATCGGAGCCATCCTGGACGCGGGCGCCATCCCGATCTCGATGGGGGGCGACGGCGCGGTGACGCTGCCGCAGTTGCGCGCCGTGGCGCGCCGCCATCCGGATTTCGTCGTGCTGCATTTCGATTCGCATACCGACACCTATCCCATCCCAGGCTACAACACGGCCACGACCTTCACGCGCGCCGCGGAAGAAGGGCTGCTGGACGTGGCGTCCAGCTTCCACGTTGGCACCCGTGGCAGTTCCTTCATGCCCGGGGTGCTGGAGTTCGGGCGCGAGGTCGGCTACACGATCGTGCCGTACGACGACTTCGACCAGGACCAGAAGGCCACGCTTGCGGACATCAAGCAGCGCATCGGCCAGCGCCCGGTCTACCTGTGCTTCGACATGGACATCTTCGACCCCTCCTGCGCGCCGGGCGTGTGCACGCCGGAGTGGGGCGGGTTGTCGGCCAAGGAAGGGCTGGCGCTGCTGCGCCAGCTTGCGGGCCTGAACTTCGTGGCGTTCGACGTCAATACCGTGTCGCCGCCGCAAGACGTGCAGGGGGCTACGGCCTTCCTGGCCGCCACCGTGATGCAGGAATTCTGCGCGTTGGCGGCGGTAGCGGTGCAGCAGTACCCGCAAGGGCGTCCGGCCTGAGCCGTCGCGTCCGCGGCATTCATTCATCCAAGGGGAAAACGATGAAACTCAAATCCATCCTGCTGGGCGTGGCTGCGGCCAGCCTGCTGATCCAGACCGGCGCGCAGGCGCGCACGCTGGACGAAGTGCGCGCCGACAAGAGTCTGGCCGTCGTCACCACGGCGTCCGCACCGCCGCACGGGTTCAAGAATCCGAAGTCGAACCAACTGGAAGGCATCATGGTGGACGTGGCCGCTGGCGTGGCCAAGCACCTGAAGGTGGCGGACAAGCTGTCCGACGTGCCGTTCTCGGGCCTCATCCCCACGCTGACGTCCGGGCGGGCCGACGTCATGTCCGCGCCGCTCTTCATCACCGAAGAGCGTGCGCGCGCCATCGATTTCTCGGCGCCGGTCTACGAGTGGGGCGAGGGCGTGGTGGTCAGCGACAAGGCGGCCAGGAAATACGCCAAGTTCGAAGACATGCAGGGTCAGCGCGTGGGCGTTCTGGTGGATTCGGTGCAGTTCAACATGATCAAGGACATGCCGGGCACCAAGGTCACGACCTATCAGGATTACTCCACCTTGCTGGCCGACGTGCGCGCGGGCCGCATCGACCTGGGCATCGTGGACCCGCCCAGCATCATCTACCAGATCCAGACCAAGAACATCCCGGGCGTGAAGCTGGACACCGGCTACCAGCCGCAACGCAAGTGGCAGGTCGGCATGGCCGTGCAGAAGGGCAACGCCGCGTTGCTGGACGCCGTCAACAACGCGTTGGCCGAGATGCGCAAGAACGGGGAAATGGCAGCCATCGGGAAGAAGTGGGGCGTGTCGGACCTGATCAGCAAGTAAGCGCCGCAACGGCACGGATAAGGAGCACGACTTGGATCTCGCTACGCTGCGCATGTACCTGACCCCTTTGGCCGAGGGCACGGTCTGGACTTTGGCGCTTTTTTTCTGTTCGGCCTTCCTGGCGGTGGCGTTGGGCCTGGTCGTCTGCTTGTGCCGCTTGTCGCCTTCACGCCTGTTGAGCCGCGGCGCGCGCTTCTACATCGAAGTGATACGCGGCACGCCGCTGCTGCTGCAGTTGTTCTACATCTACTACGGCCTGCCCGAGATGGGGGTGGTGATCAACGGCTTTGTCGCGGGCGTGCTGGGCCTGACGCTGAACTTCGGCGCCTATCTGGCCGAACTGTTCAGAAGCGGCATCCAGTCGGTGGACACCGGGCAGTACGAGGCGGCCCGCGCGCTGGGCTTGCGCAAGGTGCAGCGGCTGCGCCGCATCGTGCTGCCGCAAGCGCTGCGCACGGTGTTCCCGGCCCTGGGGAACTACGCGCTGGTGCTGATCAAGGAGACCTCGCTCGTCGCCGTCATCAGCGTGTATGAACTGATGCGGGCGGGCGAAATGCTGGCCGGCGCGACGTTCCAGGCGCTGACCGTCTACACGATGGTGGGGGTCATCTACTTCGCCATGTGCAGCGTGCTGTCGTACCTGTTCCGGCGCTCCGAGAAGCGCTTGACGGTGCCGGGCTACTGGAGCGGCGCCGGCGAAAACCACGATATTTCCAAGGCCTGAGACGATGAACGCAACGAATGCCTCCGCCCCGATCATCACTATGCAAGGCGTCAGCAAATGGTATGGCGACTTCCAGGTGCTGGATAACCTGGCGCTGGAAGTGTCGCCCGGAGAGAAGCTGATCCTTTGCGGTCCGTCCGGTTCCGGAAAATCCACCACGATCCGGCTGCTGAACCGGCTGGAGGAACACCAGCAGGGCCGCATCGTGGTCGACGGCATCGAACTGAACGAAGACGTGAAGAACATCGAGCGCATCCGGGCGGAAGTCGGCATGGTGTTCCAGCACTTCAACCTGTTCCCGCACCTGACGGTGCTGGAGAACTGCACGCTGGCGCCGCTGCTGGTCAAGGGCGTGCCGGCCGATGAGGCCCGGTCGCGTGCGATGGACTACCTGGAACGGGTGCGGATTCCGCAGCACGCGGACAAGTATCCCGGCCAGCTATCGGGCGGACAAAAACAGCGCGTGGCGATCGCGCGCGCCTTGTGCATGCAGCCCAAGATCATGCTGTTCGATGAGCCGACCTCTGCCCTGGATCCTGAAATGGTCAAGGAAGTGCTGGATACCATGGTCGCCCTGGCCCGCGATGGCATGACCATGGTGTGCGTCACGCATGAGATGGGCTTTGCGCGGGAGGTCGGCGACCGCGTCGTCTTCATGGACCAGGGGGCGATCGTCGAGGCCGACACGCCGGAGAATTTCTTCAATGCGCCGCGTTCGGAGCGGGCGCAGGCGTTCCTGGGGCAGATCCTGGGCTGATCGGGTAGGGCGGTTATGCTAATTCCGGCTGGCGGAACGCTGCGGGCCGGATTCGGGAATGGTTCCATCTCCGCAACCTGAAATGGCTCTACCGCGTTTTTGATACGCTACCTATCATGCATATCAGGCGGGCGCGCATGCGCCCGCATCGCCATTGAAAACGACTAGGGAAAATCATGAACGGCGCTGACAGTCTTTGCGATACCTTGCTGGCCAACGATGTGGACGTGTGTTTTGCCAACCCCGGCACATCGGAAATGCACTTTGTCGCGGCGTTGGATCGCAAGCCCAAGATGCGTTGCGTGCTGGGCCTGTTCGAAGGCGTGGTGACGGGCGCGGCCGACGGCTACGCACGCATGGCCGACAAGCCTGCCGCCACGCTGCTGCACCTGGGCCCCGGCCTGGGCAATGGTCTGGCCAACCTGCACAACGCCAAGCGCGCCCGCACCCCCATGGTCAACATCGTGGGTGACCACGCGACCTATCACGTGCAATACGACGCGCCGCTGACCAGCGACGTGGAGGGCGTGGCGCGCCCGATGTCGCACTGGGTCAAGCGCACGATGACCGCCGCCGCGGTGTCCTCGGACGCCGCCGAAGCCATCGCCGTGGCGCGCCATGCGCCCGGCAATATCGCGACCCTGATCCTTCCGGCCGACGCGGCCTGGACGGACCTGCCTGACAATGCACCCGCGCCGGTGCTGGTCAAGGACGCAGCCCTTGCCCAGACGTCCGCCGACGCCGTGCGCGCCGCTGCCGCGGCGATCCGCTCGGGCGAGGTGACCGTGCTGATGCTGGGCGGCGCGGCGCTGCGCGAGCGCGCGCTGAACGCCGCCGGCCGCATTGCGCGCGCCACGGGGGTGCGCCTGATGTCGGAAACGTCCAACCGCCGCATCGAACGCGGCGGCGACCGCACGCCGGTCGACCGCCTGCCCTATCCGATCGACATGGCGGTTGCCAAGCTGAAAGACGTGAAGCACCTGGTGCTGGCGGGCGCCAAGGCGCCCGTGGGATTTTTCGCGTATCCCGGCAAGCCCAGCCTGTTGGCGCCGCCGGACAGCAATCAGGTCGTGCTGGCGAGCGCCGAGCAGGATCTGGCGCACGCGCTGGAATGGTTGGCGGACGAATTGGGCATCGCAGCGGACGCGCCGCGCCTGGCCACGCCGGCCGCCGCTTACGAGGTGCCGGCATCGGGCAAGCTGACCGGCGCCGCCGTGAACATCCTGATCGCGCACACCTTGCCCGAGCAAGCCATCGTGTGCGACGAGTCCATCACGCAAGGCCGCGAATTCCCGATCTACAGCGCCAGCAGCGCGCCGCACGATTGGCTGATGCTGACGGGCGGGGCCATCGGCATCGGCCTGCCGATGGCGACCGGCGCCGCCGTGGCGTGCCCGGACCGCAAGGTCATCACGCTGCAAGCCGATGGCAGCGGCATGTATACCCTGCAGGCGCTGTGGACGCAGGCGCGTGAAAATCTGGATTGCCTGACGGTGATCCTGGCCAACCGCTCCTACGCCACGCTGCATGGCGAAATGAAGAACGTGGGTGTTAAGGAACCGGGCCGCAATGCGCGCCGCATGCTGGATCTGGAAGAGCCCTATCTGGATTGGACGCACCTGGCCCGCGGCATGGGCGTGGAGGCGGTCAGCGTCGATACGGTGGAAGGTTTCGCCCGCGCGCTGGCCGACGGCCTGAAGCGCCGCGGCCCGTTCCTGATCGAAGCCATCATCTAAGGGGCGATCCGCGCTGGGGCCCTGCCGTGCCGACGGGCCCTAGACGCCCAGATAGCGCGTCAGTTGCTCCGGTTGCCGGGCCAGCGACGCGCTGTCGCCGTCCTGCACGATCAGGCCCTTTTCCATCACCAGGCAGCGGTCGGTGTGTTCCAGCACCGCCCGGTAATTGCGGTCCACGATCAAGGCCGACATACCGGTGGCGCGGATCTGGCGGATGATCTTCCAGATCTCCGCCACGATCAGCGGGGCCAGCCCTTCGGTGGCCTCGTCCAGGATCAGCAGGTCGGGGTTGGTCATCAGCGCCCGGCCGATGGCCAGCATCTGCTGCTCGCCGCCCGATAACTGCTGCCCGCCGTGCCCCAGCCGTTCGCGCAGCCGCGGAAACGTGTCCAGCACGCGCGCATAGGTCCAGTCCTGTCCGCCGCGCACGCCGGGGCGCGCAGCGACTTGCAGATTTTCGCGCACATTCAGGTTGGGAAAGATGCCGCGCCCCTCGGGCACGTAGGCCACGCCCAGCCGTGCGATGGCGTGGGGCTGGGCATGCGTGCAGTCGCGCCCGCCCACCCGTACCTGGCCCTGCGCGCTTTTTACCTGGCCCATCAGGCTGCGGATCAACGTGGTCTTGCCCATGCCGTTGCGGCCCACCAGCCCGACGGATTCGCCCGGTGCGATGTGCATGTCCACGCCGCGCAGCACGTGGCTGGCGCCGTAGTACACGTGCAGGCCGCCGGCTTCGATCAGTGCGTGCATGGCGGGGTTTCCTTCGCGTCGTCCTGCGTGTCTTCGCCCAGGTACGCCGTGCGCACTTCCGCGTTGGCGCGGATCTGGGTGGGGGTGCCGCTGGCGATGGCGGTGCCGTTGACCATCACGGTGATGGTCTCGGCGATGCGGAATACGGCGTCCATGTCGTGTTCCACCAGCAGGATCGCGTGGCCCGTCTTCAAGGTATGAAGCAGGTCCAGGATCCGGTCCGTCTCTTCGGGGCCCATGCCGGCCAGGGGCTCGTCCAGCAGCAGCACCTGCGGTTCGCCGGCCAGGCACATGGCGATCTCCAGTTGGCGCTTGCGGCCGTGCGGCAACAGGCCCGCGGCGCGGGCGGCGTCATCGGCCAGCCCCGTGCGTTCCAGCGCATGCTGCGCCAGGTCCGCGCTGCGCCGGCAATCCGAGGCCGGGCGCCACCAGTGCCAGAAGCGCTGGCGGCCCGCTTGCGCGGCCAGCCGGCAGTTTTCGAACACGGTCAGTTCAGGAAACAGCGTAGACCGCTGATAGCTGCGCCCCAGCCCGGCACGCGCCCGCTCGGGCTGCCGCCAGGCCGTGACGTCGCGCCCGCCCAGCATGACCTGGCCGCTTGTGGGCGCGAGCTCCCCCGACAGGATGTTGATCAGCGTGGACTTGCCCGCGCCGTTGGTGCCGATCACGGCATGCACCTGGCCGCGCGCCAGGCCCAGCGAGACGCCGTTGACGGCGGTCAGGCCGCCGAAGCGGCGCGTGACGGCCGAGGCCGCAAGCAGAAGGTCAGACATGGGGTTCCCCCTGGATCGGAAGGCGGACAGGCGCGCGGGCGGATGTGGCTGCCGCGGCAGCAGCGCGTGCGTTTGCCGCACGGGCCTCGCGGCGTTGCCGCCATTGCGCGGGCAATCCGGCGATGCCGTTGGGCAGCAGCGCCACGAGCGCGATGATGGCTAGCCCCAAGGGCAGGTGCCAATGGCGGGCATAGTCGCCGAACAGCGCTTGCGACTGGAACAGCTCCTGCATCAGCACCAGCGCCACCGTGCCGATCACGGCGCCGCCCAGGCTGGCCATGCCGCCCAGGATCACCATCAGCAGCACCAGCCCGGATTGTTCCCATGCCAGCAGTTCGGGCGTGACGAACCCGTCTTTCAATGCGAACAGGAAGCCGGCCAGGCTGGCCAGGGTCGCGCCCACCACATAGGCGGTCAGCTTGTACGGATAGGTCGAATAGCCGGCGGCCCGCATGCGCTGTTCATTGATGCGGATGCCGGCCAGTGCCGCGCCGAAGGGTGAACGCCGCAGCAAGGCCAGAAAGCCCCACGTCAGCGCCAGGCAGGCCAGCACGAAGTAGTAGAACGTCGTGCTGTTGCCCAGGTCGAAGGGCATCCAGCCGGCAATCGACAGCTCGGGCCTGAAGTACAGGTAGATGCCGTCGCTGCCGCCGCCTACCTTGGTGTCGTGGAAGACGTAATAGGCCATCTGCGCGAACGCCAGCGTGACCATGATGAAGTACACGCCGCGCGTGCGCAGCGCCAAGGCGCCTGTCACGGCGGCGTAGGCGGCCGCCGCCAGCAGGGCCGCGGGCAGCAGCCACCACAGGCTGGCGGCTTCCGATTCGGGCGACAGCAGCGCTGCCGCATAGGCGCCGATACCGAAGAACGCCGCATGCCCCAGGCTGACCAGCCCCGCGCCGCCGACCAGCAGTTGCAGGCTTAGCGCGAAGATGGCGTAGATCATGACCTTGATGGCCAGGCCGGTGTAGTAGTCGCTGCCGCTCCAGGCAAAGGCGGCCAACGCCAGTAGCGTTGCGACGGGTAGGAGTTTCGTCATGTCGCTAGCCCTGTTTGAACAGCCCTTCGGGCTTGCAAAGAAGAATGAACGCCATCAGCAGGTAGACGAGCACCCCCGCCGCGGAAGGGAACAACACCTGGCCGAAGGTCTCGACGAATCCCACTAGCATCGCCGCCAGGAACGCGCCGCGGATCGATCCAATGCCGCCGATCACCACCACCACGAAGCAGATGATCAGCACGCCGTTGCCCATGCCGGGATACACCGACGACACGGGCGCGGCGATGGTGCCGGCCAGCGCCGCCAGCGCCACGCCCGCCGCGAACACCAACCGGTATAGCTTGTTCACGTCGATGCCCAGCGATCCGGTCATTTCGCGGTTGCTGGCGCCGGCCCGCAGCATCATGCCCAGGCGCGTGCGCGAGATCACCCAGTACAGCAGCAGCGCCACCGCGATGCCCACTGCCGAGATGAACAGCCGGTAGACCGGATACGTCATCACGCCACCCAGCGAGATGCTGCCTTGCAGCCAGGCGGGCAACGGCACGCCGTGCACGTCGTTGCCGACCAGGATGCTGCGCAGTTCCTCGAACACCAGGATCAGGCCGTAGGTCATCAACACCTGCTGCAGGTGGTTGCGGTGGTACAGGTAGCTGAAGAACGCCGCCTCCAGGAAGTAGCCCAGCACCGCGGCCAGCGCCACGCACACGGCAAGCGTGGTGATGAAGCCGCCGCCCAGCCAGCGGTCGATCACCGGCCCCAGCGCAAACGCCATATAGGCGCCGATCATGTAGAAACTGCCGTGGGCAAGATTGATGATGCCCATGATGCCGAAGATCAGCGTGAGTCCGCTGGCCACCAGGAACAGCAGCAAGCCGTACTGGAAAGCGTTCAGGCTTTGAATAAACAGGATGCTGATGTCCATGGGGCCTCCCGTGGCGGACGTGGCGTCAGAGCTTGCAGCCGCGGGCCGGATCGGCCAGCTTCTGCGCGGCGACTTCCACGACCTTGTTCTCCAGGCCGTCCACACGGCGCAGATAGATGTCCTGCACCGGGTTGCCGGCGGCCGACAAGGTGAAGGGGCCGCGCGGGCTATCGACCGTTGCGCCGCGCATCGCGGTGCGGAAGTCGGCCTTCTTGGCGAAGTCGCCCTTGACGGCGGACAGTCCCGACTGCATCAGCTGCGCCGCGTCATAGCCCTGCACGGCGTACACGTCCGGCTGCGCGTTGTAGTTCTTGGCGTAGTCGGCGCGGAAGGCGTTGTCGCGCGGCGTGTTCAGGCCGTCGGCATAGTGCAGCGTGGTCAACAGGCCTTGCGCCGACGCGCCTTGCGCCTGCAAGGTGCCGTCGGTCAGGAAACCCGACCCGTACAGCGGGATCGTCTTGTCCAGCCCCGCGCCGTGATAGTCCTGCACGAATTTCACGGCGCCACCACCGGCGAAGAACGTGAACACCATATCGGGCTTGGTCGCGGCGATCTCGGTCAGGAGCGACTGGAACTCCACGTTGGGAAACGGCAGGCTCAGCTCTTTGACGACCTTGCCGCCGGCCTTCTCGAAGCCTTCCTTGAAGCCGCCGATTGCCTCGTCGCCTGCGGCGTACTTCCAGGTGATGGTGACGGCCGTCTTGTGGCCCTTGGCAACGGCGACGGGACCCATCGCGTACGCCGGCTGCCAGTTGGTGAAGGACGTGCGGAAGATGCCGGGGCCGCACAGCGGGCCGGTGATGGCGTTGGCGCCGGCGTTCGTCACGATCAAGGTGGTGTCGCTGTCCTTGGCGGCTTTGGCCAGCGCCATCGCCACGCCCGAGTGCACGGTGCCGATCAGCACGTCGACCTGGTCGCGCTTGATCAGGCGGTTGGCGTTTTCGGCGGCCTTGGCGGGATTGGACTCGTCGTCCACCTTGAAGTATTCGATCTCGCGCCCGCCCAGCTTGCCGCCTTGCTCGGCGACATACAGCTTGAAGCCGTTCTCGATGGCGGTGCCGAGTGCGGCATAGGTGCCGCTATAAGGCAGCATGAAACCGACTTTGATCTTGTCGGTGGCCTGCGCGCCGCTGGCGGCGAACGTCAGGGCCGCGGCGATCGCAGCCCGGGTCAGGGCGTGGTTCATGGTTTGTCTCCGTGCTTGTTATGGGCTGGCGTCACCGCCAGCCGGGTTTGTCCAACGCGCCGACGAAATCGGCAACGGCCTGGATAACAATGGCGGGCTGGTCCTTGTGCGGCGAATGGCGGCAGTCGGGAATCTCCAGCAATACGGTCTGCGGCGCATGGCGGCGAATGCCGCGTATTTGGGCCAGCGAGCCGTACTCGTCGTCCACGCCCTGGATCGCCAGCACGGGGCAGGCGATGCGGGGCAGATGATCTTCGATGTTCCAACGGCGGAAATCGGGGTTCAGCCAGATGTCGTTCCAGCCCCAGAACGCCGAATCCACGTCCGCGTGGTAGCGGGCCAGGCGGCTGCGCAGGTCCGTGTCCAGATACGCCTGGCGCGCCAGCGCGATGTTCGCGACGGTGACGTCTTCGACGAACGTATGCGGCGCGGCAACGACGATGCCGGCGACGGCCTCCGGATGCATCGCGGCATACAGCAACGCGATCGATCCGCCGTCGCTGTGTCCGAACAGCACCGGCTTGTCGCGCCGGGCGTCCACGCCCAGCGCGGTGAACAGCGCGGGCAGTACGTCGCGCGCCTCGCGGTGCATGAAATCCACCGGCCATTTTTCCTGCGGAGGGCGCGGCGTGGATTGCCCGTAGCCATAGCGCGATACCACCAGGCCGCGGCATCCGGCGGCTTCGCACACCTGCAACGGCCAGTCCTTCCACATGGCGACCGACCCCAGGCCTTCATGCAGGAAGACGAGCAGCGGCGCCGTCGCGCGTTCAGGTGCGATCCACAGGCACTCCAGGCGCAGCGTGCGGGCAGTGGCCTGAATGTCGGCGAAGACGGGACGGGCCGTCAGGGTGCCAGTGGCCGCCGCGCCGTTCATAGCGTGGCCTCTTCAAGCTGGCGCAGGCGGAATCGCTGGATCTTGCCGGTGGCGGTCTTGGGCAGTTCTTCGGTGAAGTTGATCTGCCGCGGGTACTTGAAGGGGGCCAGGTGCTGCTTCACATAGCTTTGCAGGGCGGCGCCGGTGTTCGCGTCCGGTTCGAAACCCGGCCGCAGCACGACATAGGCTTTGGTCTTGACCAGCCCGTCGTGGTCCGGCACGCCGATCACGGCGGCTTCCAGCACGGCTTCGTGCTGCACCAGGATGTTCTCCACTTCCACGGGCGACACATACTGGCCGCTGACCTTGATCATGTCGTCGCTGCGTCCCGCATACGTGTAGTAGCCGTCAGGGTCGCAGGTGTACTTGTCGCCGCTTTTCAGCCAGTCGCCCAGGAAGCACTGGCGCGTTTTGTCGCGGTTGTTCCAGTACATCAGCGCGGCGCTGGGGCCTTTGATGTAGAGGTCGCCGATGGCGCCCGGCTCGACTGGCGCGCCGTTCTCGTCACGCAGCTGCACTTCGTAGCCGGGCACGGGCTTGCCGGTCGTGCCATAGCGCAACTGTCCGCTCTGGTTCGAAATGAAGATGTGCAGCATCTCGGTCGACCCGATGCCGTCCAGGATTTCACAGCCGAAATGCCGGGTGAAGCGTTCGCCGATGTCGCGCGGTAGCGCTTCGCCGGCGGAGGTGCAGACCCGCATCGCCACCTGTTCGCGCGGCGGCAGGTCGGGCGAGGCCAGCATGCTGGCATACAGCGTGGGTACGCCGTAGAACACGGTGGGGCGATGCCGCGTCAGACGCTGGAACACGGCTTGCGGGGTAGGGCGTTCGCCCATCAGCACCACGGTGGCGCCGACGGATAGCGGGAAGGTCAGGCCGTTGCCCAGGCCATAGGCGAAGAATAGCTTTGCCGCCGAGAACACGACGTCGTCTTCGCGGATGCCCAGCACGGGCTTGGCATAGAGTTCAGCCGTGTGCCACAGGTTGCCGTGGGTGTGGACCACGCCTTTGGGCTTGCCGGTGGAGCCCGACGAATACAGCCAGAAGGCGATCTCGTCGGACAGCGTGCGCACGGCGGGTGCAATCGGCGCGGCGGCCAGCAGGGCCTCAAATTCACGGGCCTCGCCGGGCAGGGGGGCCGTGGGCAGAGACACCACGAGGTGTTCGACGTCGGCCGGCGACTGGGCCAGCGCGGCCTGCAGCGTGGGCAGCAGCGCGCCCGACACGAACACGGCGCGCACGCGGCTATGGGCAAGGATGTAGGCGTAGTCATCCGCCGTCAGCAGGGTATTGACCGCCACCGGCACCACGCCGGCGTGCAATGCGCCCAGGAACACCACGGGCCAGTCGGCCGTGTCCTGCATCAGCAGCAGGATGCGCTCTTCGCGGCGCAGCCCCAGTTGGCGCAAGGCGCCCGCCATGCGGGCCACCCGCTCCGCCAGTTCGCCATAGCTCAGCTGGCGCGTGTCGTCGATGTAGGCGGGCTTGGCCGCGCGCGGCGCGTTCAGCGCGGCCAGGTAACTGGCGAAATTCAGTTCGGCGGGGCAGGTATTCACGGTTGTCTCCTGATGTCCTGGTGGTGGGGCGGGCCATGGCTGTGTTTTTTTGTGGCCTGGCCGTGGGCGCGGGCCTAGCTGGCGGGCCGCGTGAATTCGATGGCGCCGCCGGGCAGCAGATACAGCACCAGGGCGCGTCCTTGCGTGACGGTCGGGCTGTGGGCGCTGCCGGGGCCGTAGACCAGCCAGCCTGCGCCGTGGCCGTCGAAGCGGGCGTCGTCGGTCAGGGGCATGATCAGATCGATCTCGCCGTTGGGATGGGCGTGGTGGGGGCCGGCCAAGTCGTCCATGTCGACGACGTCCACCGAACAGCCCGCCAGATCGTCGGCGGGCTTGATGACACGGCCATAGCGGATGCCGCCGCCTTCCCGGTTGCACATCCAGCCCTCGGCCACGCCCTGCCTACAGGCGGCGAAGATATCCTGGTAAAGGGCGCTGTGCGGGCCGGCCTTCTGGTTCAGCCGCGCTTGCAGCCCCTCGTCCAGCGCTTGGCCCGACACCAGGCGCGTCGCCTCGCGCATCAGGGCATGGAATTGATCTGGCGTGCTCACCGGGACTCCTCCTTTACACTGTCGGCGCCTGAGATGCGGCATGAAATCAAGTGCTGCTTTTTTGCACACCCTGGCGGCTTGGAACTGCTTGGAGGAAAAATAGTGCTTCCACTGGATTGGGTCAAGCACTATAGTGCATAAAACAGGGCGTATCAGGGTATTTGCGGAGTCAGCCAAAACATGAATCAAGCGCTAGACGCGGCGCCATCCGAACCCAGGCGGGAAGCTTTCCTGGTGGCATTGGGCGAGCGGGTGCGCCGCTTGCGAGCCATACGCGGCATGACGCGCAAGGGCTTGTCCCAGGTGACCGGCGTGTCCGAAAGGCATCTGGCCAATCTTGAGCACGGGGTGGGCAACGCCTCGATCCTGGTGCTGCTGCAGATTGCCCGCGCGTTCAATTGCGCGCTGGCTGAACTGGTCGGCGACGTCACCACGGAATCGCCGGATTGGCTGCTGATCCGCGAGTTGCTCAGCGGCCGCACGGAATCCGACCTGCAGCGGGCCCGCGAGGCCTTGACCCAGCTGTTTGGCGTGGGGGCGGGCGCGCAGCGCCCCAACCGCACCCAGCGGGTGGCGCTGATCGGGCTGCGGGGGGCAGGCAAGTCCACGCTGGGCCAGATGCTGGCCGACGACCTGGGTTATCCGTTTGTCGAGCTGAACCGCGAAATCGAACGGGTGGCCGGCTGCAGCATCCTTGAAATCCATAATCTGTACGGCCCCAACGCCTACCGCCGCTATGAGCGCCGCGCGCTGGAAGAGGCCGTGCAGATCTATCCGGAAATGGTGCTGGCCACGCCGGGCGGGCTGGTGTCCGAGCCGGCCACGCTGAATCTGCTGCTGGCGCATTGCTACACGGTCTGGCTGCGCGCCACCCCCGAAGAGCACATGGGCCGGGTGATGGCGCAAGGCGACTTCCGCCCCATGTCG
Organism: Achromobacter sp. 18P8.1.1; assembly: GCF_057799415.1. Lineage (NCBI taxonomy): Bacteria > Pseudomonadati > Pseudomonadota > Betaproteobacteria > Burkholderiales > Alcaligenaceae > Achromobacter > Achromobacter sp. 18P8.1.1. The sequence goes on from NZ_JBYOKH010000006.1 coordinate 134,935, forward strand.
GGCAATAACGAGGCAATGGCTGACTTGAAGCGCATCCTGGCCGGCCGCGAAGCGTTCTACGCCAAGGCCGACCTGACCTGGGTCACCAGCAACCTGGAAGTGCAGGAGAGCTTTGCCGGCCTGCGCACCCAGGTGCGCAAAGCCTGCGGCCTGCCGCTATAGCGAACCCGGTATCGCGCAGAGCCGTCTGCAGCCATTCAAAAGGCCGCCTTACCGGGCGGCCTTTTTGCGTCTGGCCGCCGACCCGCTCCTGAGACGCAATCTGCACTTTTATGCATATCTTGCTTGACGCGGTTTTTTTCCCGCACTAATCTGCATAATAATTCATGTGATGCAGTATTTTTCCTGTCCAGGTAGGGCGTACGAGGAGACACACTATGAGCAGCACCATCAACCGGGTCGATTTTCGGACGCAGCCCGAGCACTACCGCCACTGGCGCCTGACGTTCGACGGCCCGGTCGCCACGCTGGCCATGGATGTGGCGGAAGACGGCGGCCTGCGCCCCGGCTACAAGCTGAAGCTGAACTCCTACGACCTGGGCGTGGACATCGAATTGCATGACGCCCTTCAGCGCATCCGCTTCGAACATCCGGAAGTGCGCAGCGTGGTCGTGACCAGCATGAAGGACCGCATTTTCTGTTCCGGCGCCAATATCTTCATGCTGGGACTGTCTTCGCATGCCTGGAAGGTCAACTTCTGCAAGTTCACCAACGAAACGCGTAATGGCATCGAAGATTCCAGCCGCCACAGCGGCCTGAAGTTCATCGCCGCGCTGAACGGCGCCTGCGCCGGCGGGGGCTACGAACTGGCCCTGGCCTGCGACGAGATCCTGCTGATCGATGACCGTTCGTCCTCCGTGGCGCTGCCCGAAGTACCGCTGCTGGGCGTGCTGCCCGGCACGGGCGGCCTGACCCGCGTGACCGACAAACGCCGCGTGCGCCACGATCACGCCGACATCTTCTGCACGCTGGTCGAAGGCGTGCGCGGCCAGCGCGCCAAGGACTGGCGCCTGGTCGACGACGTGGTCAAGCCTGCGCGCTTCGAGGCGGCCGTGCGCGAACGCGCGCTGGCGCTGGCCGAAAGCAGCGACCGGCAGCCGGGCGAACAGGGCATCGCGCTGACGCCGGTGCAGCGCACCGAAAGCGCGGACGGCCTGGCTTACCGCTACGTGGATATCCAGTTGGACCGCGAGAAACGCCAAGCCACCTGGACTGTGCGCGCCCCGCAAGGCCCGGTCGAATCCGAACTGGCGGACATCGTCGCAGCCGGGGCGGCCTGGTGGCCCTTGCAGATGGCGCGCGAACTGGACGACGCCATCCTGTCCATGCGCACCAACGAGCTGGACATCGGCACCTGGATCCTGAAGACCGAAGGCGACGCCGACGCTGTGCTGGCCGCCGATGCCGCGCTGCAACGCCACGCCGGCCATTGGTTCGTGCGCGAAACCGCAGGGATGCTGCGCCGCACGCTGGCGCGCCTGGACGTGACGTCGCGCAGCCTGTTCGCGCTGATCGAGCCGGGCTCCTGCTTTGTGGGCACGCTGCTGGAACTGGCGCTGGCCGCGGACCGCAGCTACATGCTGGACAACGAGGACGCGTCGGCGCCCGCGCAGATCGTGGTGGGCGAACGCAACTTCGGCGCCTATCCGCTGGTGAACGGCCAAAGCCGCCTGCAGCGCCGCTTCTATGAAGAAACCGCGCCACTGGAAGCCGTGCGCGCCCGCGCCGGGCAGCGCCTGTCGGCCACTGATGCCCTGGACCTGGGCCTGGTGACCTTCGCGCCCGACAGCATCGATTGGGATGACGAGGTGCGGATGATGCTGGAAGAACGCCGCGCGCTGTCGCCCGACGCCTTGACCGGGCTGGAGGCGAACCTGCGGTTCGGTGGCAAGGAAACGATGGAGACGCGCATCTTCGGCCGGCTGACTGCCTGGCAGAACTGGATTTTCAACCGTCCCAATGCGGCCGGCGACAAAGGCGCGCTGAAGCTTTACGGCAAGGGCGAACAGGCCGCATTCGACTGGAACCGGGTCTGAACAAGAAAAGGAGCGAGACATGTCTGGAATCAATTACACCGATAAGATCCCCAATAACGTCAACCTGTCCGGCGACCGCACCTTGCAACGCGCGCTGGAGCATTGGCAGCCCAACTACCTGCAATGGTGGCAGGACATGGGGCCCGACGGCTCGCACGGTTTCGACGTCTACCTGCGCACCGCGGTCAGCGTGGAACCCGACGGCTGGGCCAATTTCAACCACGTCCGCATGCCCGACTACCGCTGGGGAATCTTCCTGGCGCCGCAGGACGGCCAGCGCAAGATCCACTTCGGCGAAAACATGGGGCGTGACGTCTGGCAGGACGTGCCCGGCGAACACCGCGCCAACCTGCGCCGCATCATCGTCACGCAAGGCGACACCGAGCCCGCCTCCATCGAGCAGCAGCGCCATCTTGGCCTGACCGCGCCGTCGCAGTACGACCTGCGCAACCTGTTCCAGATCAACGTCGAAGAAGGCCGCCACCTGTGGGCGATGGTCTACTTGCTGCACCGCTACTTCGGCCGCGACGGGCGTGAAGAGGCCGACGCGTTGCTGCAGCGCAGTTCGGGCGACTCCGACAACCCGCGCATCCTGGGCGCGTTCAACGAGAAGACGCCGGACTGGCTGGCCTTCTATATGTTCACGTACTTCACCGACCGCGACGGCAAGTTCCAACTGTGCGCGTTGGCCGAGTCCAGCTTCGACCCGCTGGCCCGTACCACCAAGTTCATGCTGACCGAAGAAGCGCATCATATGTTCGTGGGCGAATCGGGCATTTCCCGCGTGATCCAGCGCACCTGCGAAGTGATGAACCAGCTGAAGACCGATGACCCCGAAAGCGTGCGCGCCGCCGGCGTGATCGACCTGCCGACCATCCAGCGCTACCTGAACTTCCACTACAGCGTCACCATCGACCTGTTCGGCGCGGACCAGTCCTCCAACGCCGCGATCTTCTACGGTTCCGGGCTGAAGGGCCGCTACGAGGAGTCCAAGCGCACCGACGATCATCAACTGAAGAACGACACCTACCGCGTGCTGACCGTGAACAACGGCAAGTTGAACGAGGTCGAAGTGCCGATGCTGAATGCCTTGAACGAAGTGCTGCGCGACGACTTCATCCGCGATTCGGTGGCCGGCATCGGGCGCTGGAACAAGGTCATCGAGAAAAGCGGCATTCCTTTTCGCCTGCATGTGCCGCACAAGGCGTTCAACCGCCAGATCGGCACGTTGGCCGGCATCCGCATGTCTCCCGAAGGCGAGATCCTGTCGGAATCCCAATGGCAGGCCAACAGCCACAAATGGCTGCCCACGCCGGAAGACCGCGCGTTTGTCGCGTCGCTGATGGGCCGCGTCACCGAACCCGGCAAGTTCGCCAACTGGATCGCGCCGCCCGTCATGGGCATCAACCGCCAGCCGGTGAATTTCGACTACGTCCGTTTCAACTAAGGCGACAGGGCGGCGCGTCCGCGCGCCGTCCGCCAGCGCATTGGGAAGACTGCGATGAACGCTCCCCTGCCCGTACAAGTGCTCAAGCAGCATCTGATCGACCCCGAGATCTGCATCCGCTGCAACACCTGCGAAGAAACCTGTCCGGTCGACGCGATCACGCACGATTCGAACAACTACGTGGTGGATCCCGATATCTGCAACGGCTGCATGGCTTGCGTGCCGCCGTGCCCCACGGGGTCGATCGACAACTGGCGGCTGGTGCTGCGCGCCGACGCGTATTCAGTGCAGGACCAGTTGGGTTGGGAAGAACTGCCCGGGGAAAAGGCCTTGCCGGAAGCGGTGGATGTCGGCGCGGGCGAGGAACCTCTGGCAGCTCTCGCCGAGACGCCGGTGCCTGCCGCGCCCGCCTCATTTTCGTCGGCGGGTGCGTCGGTTCCGCCGTGGTCTGCCGCGCATCCCTACGTCAATCTCTACACGCACAAGGCGCCGATGACTGCCACGGTGGTGGGCAACTACCGCGTGACCGGCGCCGACACCGAAAGCGATATCCATCACATCGTGCTGGACTTCGGCGATTTGCCCTTTCCGGTGCTGGAGGGGCAGTCCATCGGCATCCTGCCGCCGGGCGCGGACGCCCAGGGCCGACCGCACCACGCGCGGCAGTATTCGCTGGCCAGTCCGCGCGACGGCGAACGCGCCGGCTACAACAACCTGTCGCTGACCGTGAAGCGCGTGACCGAAGACCACGGCGGCGCCGCCGCGCATGGCGTGTGTTCGAACTATCTGTGCGATCTGGCCAAGAACGACACGGTTCAGGTGATCGGTCCGTTCGGCCATACCTTCCTGATGCCGAACCACCCCCGCGCCAATCTCATCATGATCTGCACGGGCACCGGCTCGGCGCCGATGCGCGCCATGACCGAACGCTACCGCCGGCGCATCGACACCGGGGAAAACGGCCGCCTCATGCTGTTCTTTGGCGCCCGCACCGAACGCGAACTGCCGTACTTCGGCCCGCTGATGAAGCTGCCCCGCGACTTCATCGACATCAACCTGGCCCTCTCGCGCGAGGCCGGGCAACCCAAGCGCTACGTGCAGGACCTGATCCGGGAACGGGCTGCCCAGGTGCAGGACTTGCTGAGCGACCGCAACACCTGCATCTACGTGTGCGGCTTGAAGGGCATGGAAGTCGGCGTGCTGGACGCGTTGCGCGAAGTGACGATGCAAGCGGGGCAGGATTGGTCTATCCTGCATGAGGTGCTGCGCCGCGAAGGGCGCCTGCATTTCGAGACGTACTGAATCCAGAAACTTGAGCGTGACTCACGTGAAAAACGGCGCGCCACGGCGCGCCGTTCGCGTTGGTCAGGGGGAAAATCAAAGATGAAGTTCGCCGAATTCAAAGACGGCATGTTGATCAAGGCGGGTCCGGTCACCATTACCGAGGCCGAGATCCTGGAGTTTGCACGCAAGTTCGATCCCCAGTGGTTCCACACGGACCCGCAACGGGCCGCGGAAGGGCGTTGGGGTGGCCTGATCGCCAGCGGCTGGCATACCTGCGCGCTGGCCATGCGCATGGCGGTGGACGCCGCGCTGCATGACTCCGAGTCCTTCGGTTCCCCCGGCCTGGGCGAAGTGCGCTGGCGCACGCCGGTGCGCCCGGGCGACACCCTGCGCCTGGAAGCGCGGGTGCAGGGCGCCCGCACCTCATCCTCGCGCCCGGACCTGGGCATCATCACGTGGGCCTGGACGGTGATCAACCAGCACGATGAAGGCGTGCTGGAACTGGACGCGACGAGCCTCTTCGATCTGTCGGGCGAGAACTAGGCACGGCCGCCTTCTCCGCCCCTGATTTACCCGGCTTGCCGCCTTAGGGGTCCCCGTGGCGGCCCGCTCGCACGGTCAGCGGTTGGCCCCCCGTTTCAGGATGCTTGCCGCCTCGGGGCCGACCGCCGTTTTCCAGGCCTGCACCGAATCGGCCGCAGCGCTGCGCAGCGCGCGGCGCACCGCGGACGGCACGGCCGTATTGATCGCGACGCCGTTCTTGCGCATGTTGGCGTAGTTTTGCTGCAGGCGGCCGTCGATCCGCTTCCATTGCTCGGTTTCCGTCTGCGCCGCAGCCTGGTCGATGGCGCGCCGTGAGCGCTCGTCCAGGGCGTGATACGCCTGCAGATTCATCGTCGCGACTGAAATCGGCATTGCGTAGTTGATCTCGGCGAAGTGGGGCAGATGTTCCCAAAGCTTCCGCCCGGCGCCCCCGTCGCCCGACGACAGCACGGCGTTCACCTCGCCCGCGACGATACGCGGCATGGCGTCGGCAAATGAAATGTTCTCCGCGCGGGCCCCGGCCTTCTGCATCACTTCCTGCGACGTGGCGTCATAGGTGCGGATGCTCAGGCTTTTAAGCGCGGCCAGGCCGTCGATCTTCTGTTTGGACCAGATACCGGAAGCGGGCCACGGCGTGGTGTAGAGCAACTTCTGGCCGTGGGCGGCCAGCAGCTTTTCATAGGCGGGGCGCGCAGCCTTGTTCAGGTTGCGCGCCTTGGCCAGCGAGTCCGCCAGGAACGGCAGCGACGATACGCCGAACAGCGGATACTTCGTGGCCAGCGCGCCGGCGAAGGCGTCGCCGGCGTCCACCTTGCGGGCCTCGACGGCATCGATCATGTCGCCCGACTTGATGCCCTTGGACGCGTCGTACGTGGCATCGATCACCACATTGCCCGCCGTCTTCGCGCGGACCAGGTCCGCAAACGTGGAAACGCCTTGCCCGGGCATGGACGTCGCCGGGTACTCGGTCGTCATGGTCAGGGTGGTGACGGCGTAGGCGCCATGGGCGCTGAGCAGCAGGGCGATACCCGCCAGCAGGCGGAAGGGGGGGCGGAAGAGGGGGCGGACGGGCATTCGCGACTCCTGGTCGGGGCAAGTGCCACAAAGCGTACGGCGTGTGCAAGCCGCGGCCAATACGGGCTAACGGCAATGCGCAACGACCCGGCCCCGCGGACCCGGTCCCGACGTTCGGAAACGAAAAAGCCGCCCCTAAGGGCGGCTTTGCGTGGCACAAGGCCGGTCAAGCGATCAATAGAACGCCTGGATGCCGGTTTGCGCGCGGCCCAGGATCAGGGCGTGCACGTCGTGGGTGCCTTCGTAGGTGTTGACCACTTCCAGGTTCACCAGGTGGCGGGCCACGCCGAACTCGTCGGAGATGCCGTTGCCGCCCAGCATGTCGCGGGCCAGGCGGGCGATGTCCAATGCCTTGCCGCAAGAGTTGCGCTTCATGATCGAGGTGATCTCGACGGCGGCGGTGCCTTCGTCCTTCATGCGGCCCAGGCGCAGGCAGCCTTGCAGCGCCAGCGTGATTTCGGTCTGCATGTCGGCCAGCTTCTTCTGGATCAGCTGGTTGGCGGCCAAGGGGCGGCCGAACTGCTTGCGGTCCAGCGTGTACTGGCGGGCGGTGTGCCAGCAGGCTTCCGCGGCGCCGACAGCGCCCCAGGCGATGCCATAGCGGGCGGAATTCAGGCAGGTGAACGGACCCTTCAGGCCGGACACGCCGGGCATCATCTGGTCTTCGGAGATCTCGACTTCGTCCATGACGATTTCGCCGGTGATCGAGGCGCGCAGGCCGACCTTGCCGTGGATGGCCGGAGCCGACAGGCCCTTCATGCCCTTTTCCAGGATGAAGCCGCGGATCTTGCCGTCGAACTCGCCGCCGACGCACTTGGCCCACACCACGAACACGTCGGCGATGGGGGAGTTGGTGATCCACATCTTGTTGCCCGACACCTTATAGCCGTCGGACGTCTTGACGGCACGGGTTTCCATGCCGCCGGGGTCGGAGCCGTGGTTCGGTTCGGTCAGGCCGAAGCAGCCGATCCATTCGCCGCGAGCCAGCTTGGGCAGGTACTTCTGCTTTTGCGCTTCGTTGCCGAATTCGTTGATCGGCACCATGACCAGCGACGACTGCACGCTCATCATCGAGCGGTAGCCGGAGTCGATGCGTTCGACTTCGCGCGCGATCAGGCCGTAGCTGACGTAGTTCAGGCCAGCGCCGCCGTAGGCTTCAGGAATGGTGGCGCCCAGCAGGCCGAGTTCGCCCATTTCCGAGAAGATTTCCGGATCGGTCTTCTCGTTGCGGAAGGCGTTCAGCACGCGGGGGGCAAGCTTGTCCTGCGAATAGGCATAGGCGGCGTCGCGCACCATGCGTTCTTCTTCGGTCAGTTGCTGGTCCAGCAACAGGGGATCTTGCCATTGAAAAGAAGGATTCGAGGACATGCTGGGTCTCCGCTATGGATTTCCGTATTCGGAATCTAGAAAGTTTAAACCTAAAATAATTCGGGCGGCAAGTTGGGGTTTGCACGGCAGCGCGCCAGAGGCTTGCCGCTGGCGATGCCGCCCGGTCTGGTATCAGTGCTGGGCCTTCAGCGCCGCGTCGCGGATCTTTTCCAAGGTCGTCGACGGGGTGATGGTTTCCGGATCGATGAAGCAGTGCAAAATCGCCGGTTTGCCGCTGGCCAGCGCCCGCTCGAAGGCGGGGCCGAACTCGTCGGTGGTCTCGACCCGTTCGCCATGGCCGCCGAAGGCGCGCGCGTAATCGGCGAAGTCCGGGTTCTTGAGTTCGGTCGCGGAAATGCGGCCGGGGTAGTGCTTTTCCTGGTGCATGCGGATGGTGCCGTACATGCCGTTGTCGACCAGCACCACGATGATGGGGAGGTCGTACTGGACGGCCGTGGCGAATTCCTGGCCATGCATCAGGAAGCAGCCGTCGCCCGCGAAGCAGACGACGGTCTTGTCTGGCCAGACGCGCTTGGCGCCGACGGCGGCCGGCAGGCCGTAGCCCATCGAGCCCGAGGTGGGAGCCAGTTGCGTGCCGAAACGGGTGAAGCGGTGGAAGCGGTGCAGCCAGGTAGCGTAGTTGCCCGCGCCGTTGGTCATGATGGCATCGGCCGGCAGCGTCTTTTCCAGATAGGCCATGACCTGGCCCATTTGCAGCGCGCCTGGGGTGGTGATGGCTTCCGGGTCGCTCCACTTCAGGTACGACTCGCGCATGACCTGGGTGCCTTCGGCCCACACGGGCTTGGCAGGCGCCTTCAGGCCGGCCAGCGATGCCGCGAAGGCGGCCGGCGACGTGTTGATGGCAAGGGTGGCGCGGTACACGCGGCCCAGCTCGGCGGTGTCGGGATGCACGTGCACCAGCTTTTGCTTGGGCACCGGGATGTCCAGCAGCGTGTAGGCCTGGCTGGGGTTTTCCGACATGCGGCCGCCGACCAGCAGGATCAGGTCCGCATCGGCCACGCGCTTGAGCAACGCCGGGTTGATGCCCAGGCCCACGTCGCCGATGAAGCACGGATGGTCGGCCGGGAACAGCATCTGGCGGCGGAACGAGACCGCGGTGGGCAGCGCATGGCGCTGCGCGAAATCGGCGAACTGCTGCACGGCGCGCGCATCCCAGCGCGTGCCGCCCAGGATGGCGACCGGGTTCTTGGCGTCGGCCAGCAGCTTTTCCAGGTCGGCCAGCTGGCCGGCCGTGGGGGCGGATTCGATCAATTCGTAGCGCGGGGCGTCGGCTACCTTGGCGGCTTCGACCAGCATGTCCTCGGGCAGAGCGATCACGACCGGGCCGGGGCGGCCCGAAGTCGCGATGTGGAAGGCGCGCGAGATCAGTTCGGGAATGCGTTCGACCTGGTCGATCTCGGTGACCCACTTGGCCTGCGTGCCGAACACGGCGCGGTAGTCCATTTCCTGGAAGGCTTCGCGTTCGCGCATGCCGCGTTCGATCTGGCCCACGAACAGGATCAGGGGCGTGGAGTCCTGCTTCGCGATGTGCACGCCGGCCAGCGCGTTGGACGCGCCCGGGCCACGGGTGACCATGCAGATGCCGGGCTCGCCGGTCAGCTTGCCGTGGGCATCGGCCATCATGGCCGCGCCGCCTTCCTGACGGCAGACGGTGACCTTGATGTCAGCGTCGTGCAGGCCGTCCAACACCGCCAGGTAGCTCTCGCCGGGCACGCAGAAAACATGTTTGACGCCCTGGGCAACCAGTTGGTCGACCAGAATGTGTCCGCCAAGGCGGGAATCTTGCTGGGGCATGATGGGATGTCGTGGTGAGCCGAGGATAAGACTCCCGAGCATATGTTCCTTGATCGCACAACGCAATTGATAAAATTGCACAATCTATTGATCCCCCGGCACGTAGTGCCTTGTTGCGCCGCCGCAAGCTGCGCGCCCGGTTCAGGCCGGTTTCAGGCAGTTCCCGTCCCATGAGAAACGGCATTCCCAATCTGAGCGCGCTGCAGGCGTTCGAAGCATCGGCCCGGCTGGGCAGCTTTTCCCGTGCGGCCGAGGAACTGTCCCTGACGCACAGCGCGGTCTACCGGCAGGTAGCCAGCCTGGAATCGCGCCTGGGGGTGCAGTTGTTCACCCGGGTGCGGCGGCGCATTGTGCTGACCGACCACGGGGCGGAATACGCGGGTCGGATCCGTCACCATCTGGACCAGATCGAAAAAGACACCTTCGGGCTGGTCAGCCGCACGGGCATGGGGCGCAGCATCCATATCGCGGTGGTGCCCACCCTGGCCACCACCTGGCTGATCCCGCGCCTGGCAGATTTCCAACGGGAACACGGGGACATCACGGTCAGCCTGTCGGTGCGCACCTTGCCTTTCCAATTCAAGGACCAGCCCTTCGACGGCGCGCTCTACCACGGCGACGGCTTGTGGCCGGGCACTCAGGGCGTGCTGCTGTTTCCCGAGCGTGAACTGGTGCCGGTGTGCGCGCCCGAACTGGCGGCCCGCGTGGCGCAGGTATCGGAGGCGGGCGTCAGCGCGCTCGCCGGCATGACCCACCTGCATCTGGCCTCGCGGCCGGACGCCTGGCGGCAGTGGTACGGCGCCAACAACCATCTATATGGACCGCAGGCGGCCGGGGGCCCGCGCTATGAGCTCTTCACCATGGTGATGGCGGCCGTGCAGGCCGGCCTGGGAGTGGGGCTGATGCCGCGCTTCCTGGCACAGCCCGCGCTGGACCAGGGCACCCTCAAGATGCCGGTGCCGCAATCGCTGACGGTCAGCCAGGGCTATTATTTCGGGTACCCGCAACGCAGCGAACGGTCCGACGCGCTCAAACTCTTCGAGAGCTGGTTGAAGTCCGCCGCCGCCGGCGTGGGCGAAAGGTGAACCGCATGTCAGACCCCCGCCCGCCGCTGGCCTCCCAGGCCGATATCGACGCTTTCATCGACGCCGTCTGGCTGGAAGACGGCCTGTCGGCCAACACGCTGGCCGCCTATCGCCGCGACCTGACCGGCTTTGCCCGCTGGCTGGAAGACCCCGACGCCTACGCCCGCGAGATGGCCGACCGCTATGGCGACGCCGCCCAGGCCCACGCGCTGCCTGCCGGCCCCGCCAAACCCCTGAACGAGGCGCAAAAGGCCGACATCGAGGCCTGGTTCGCGTTCCGCCACGACGAAACCCGCGCCACCACGGCCAATCGCCGGCTGGCGGCCTTGCGCCGCTTTTACGCCTGGGCCTTGCGTGAACATCGCGCCGAACGGGATCCCTGCCTGACGCTCATCGCCGCCAAGCAGCCGCCGCGCCTGCCCAAGACCCTGTCCGAACAGCAGGTGGACGCCTTGCTGCGCGCGCCCGATCTGGGCCAGCCGCGCGGCCTGCGTGACCGGGCCATGCTGGAAACGCTGTACGCCACCGGCTTGCGCGTGTCGGAACTGGTGGGCGTGCGCGCGCTGGATGTCAGCCTGAATGAAGGCGTGGTGCGCGTGGTGCTGGGCAAGGGCGGCAAAGATCGCTTGGTGCCGCTGGGTGCCGAGGCGGCGCATTGGATCGACCAATATTTGAAGACCGCCCGGCCCGAGCTGGCGGCAGGGCGCCAGAGCGATGCGCTGTTTATCACCGGCCGCGCTGAAGCGATGTCGCGCCAGGCCTTCTGGCAGCTCGTGAAGAAATACGCGCTGCTGGCCGACATCCACGCCCCGTTGTCGCCGCATGTGCTGCGCCACGCGTTCGCTACCCACCTGCTGAATCACGGCGCCGACCTGCGCGTGGTGCAGATGCTGCTGGGCCATGCGGACATTTCCACCACGCAGATCTATACCCACGTGGCGCGCGAACGTCTGAAGGCGCTGCATGCAGCGCATCACCCTCGCGGCTAGCCGCCCGCGCCGTTCAACGCCTGCCACTGCCTTACACTTTTCGTTTTCCCGATTGACGCCTACCCATGAGCAAAGCCCGCCACGTTTCTGAAACGCCCGCCACCCAGTTCCTGAAGCAGAACAAGGTGGCCTATACGGAACACACTTACGACTACGTGGACCATGGCGGCGCCGGCGAAGCGGCGCGCCAATTGGGCCTGGACCCGCACGCGGTGGTGAAGACGCTGGTGATGGAAGACGAATCCGCCAAGCCGCTGATCGTGGTCATGCATGGCGACCGCGAAGTCTCCACCAAGAACCTGGCGCGCCAGGCCGGCCTGAAAAAGGTCGAGCCCTGCAAGCCCGAGGTCGCACAGCGGCATTCCGGCTACCAGGTGGGCGGCACGTCGCCGTTCGGCACGCGCAAGAAGATGCCGGTGTGGGTGGAAGCCGAGGTGCTGGACTACCCCGTCGTCTATATCAACGGCGGCCGGCGCGGCTACCTGATCGGCATCGATCCCAAGGTCCTGGTGACGCTGCTGGGCGCCAAGGGCGTGTCCGTCGCGCTGGAATAGCAGCCGGGCACGGGCGCGGTATTCCCATACCACCCGTCTGATTTCCGCCAGGGGCACAATGGGGGCAGAACATCAAGAACCGGAGCCCGGCCAGTCGGGTGCGTAACCGGCTCCCCCACCCCTAGGAGACAATCATGAGCAAGAGACTGTTGATGCTGGTCGGCGACTACGCCGAAGACTACGAAACCATGGTGCCGTTCCAGACGCTGTTGGCGGTGGGGCACACGGTGCATGCGGTCTGCCCGGACAAGAAAGCGGGCGACACCATCGCCACCGCGATCCATGATTTCGAAGGCGCACAGACCTACAGCGAAAAACGCGGTCACAATTTTGCGCTGAATTTCGACTTCGATCGCGTCGAACCGTCGTCTTACGACGGTCTGGTGATCCCTGGCGGTCGCGCGCCCGAATACCTGCGTTTGAATGAAAAGGTGCTGGATATCGTGCGCGGCTTCGACCAGGCCGGCAAGCCGATCGCGGCGGTGTGCCATGGCGCGCAGCTGCTGGCCGCAGCCGGCATCCTGAAAGGCCGCACCTGCTCGGCATACCCTGCTTGCGCGCCCGAAGTCCGGCTGGCCGGCGGCACCTACGCCGAGATCGGCATCGACCAGGCCTATACCGACGGCAATCTGGTGACGGCGCCCGCCTGGCCTGCGCATCCGGCGTGGCTGTCGCAATTCCTGGCCGTGCTGGGTACCAAGATCACGCCCTGAGGGCAGGGCTTCAGGCTACATGAATGCGCAAGGCGCCTGGGGCGAATGCCGCCCCGGGCGCCTTGTCGTTGGTGGCTGACGATCAGGTCAGGCGAAATCCAGCACGATGCGGCCTTCGATCTGGCCCTGCTTCATGCGGTCGAACACGCTGTTGATGTTCTCCAGGCTTTCCGTGGCGACGGTGGCGTGCACCTTGCCTTCTTCGGCGAATTGCAGGGACTCCTGCAAGTCCAGGCGCGACCCCACGATGGAGCCGCGTACGGTGACGCCGTTGAGCACCATGTCGAAGATCGACAGCGGGAAATCGCCCGGCGGCAAGCCGTTCAGTGCGACGGTGCCGCCGCGGCGCACCATGCCCAGCGCCTGTTCGAACGCCTTGGGCGATACGGCCGTAATCAAGGCGCCATGCGCGCCGCCGATTTCGCGTTTCAGGTAGGCGGCGGGATCGGTGGTCTTGGCGTTGACGGTCACTTCCGCGCCCAGGCGGCGCGCGAAGTCCAGCTTGGCGTCATCGATGTCCACCGCGGCGACATTCAACCCCATCGCTTTCGCATACTGCACGGCCATGTGGCCCAGCCCGCCGATGCCCGAAATCACGACCCAGTTGCCCGGGCGCGTGTCGGTCATCTTCAAGCCCTTGTAGACGGTGACGCCCGCGCACAGCACGGGGGCGATGTCGACGAATCCCACGTTCTTGGGCAGCAACCCCACGTAATCGGCCGCGGCCAGCGCGTACTCGGCGAAGCCGCCGTTCACGGAATAGCCGGCGTTCTGCTGCTGTTCGCACAGCGTTTCCCAGCCACCCAGACAGTGTTCGCAATGGCCGCAGGCCGAGTACAGCCATGGGATGCCTACGCGGTCGCCTTCCTTCACATGGGTGACGCCTGCGCCCACGGCCACGACGAAGCCGACGCCCTCATGGCCGGGGATGAAAGGGGGATTGGGTTTGACGGGCCAGTCGCCGTCAACGGCGTGCAGATCGGTGTGGCAGACGCCGCAAGCTTCAATCTTCACCAGCAGTTCGCCCGGACCGGGGCGGGGTACCTCGACTTCTTCGATTACCAGGGGCTTGCCGAATGCGCGTGCAACTGCGGCCTTCATGGTCTTGTTCATCACTACCTCCGAAGTCTGATCAGTTTCACTATGCTCGAACGCCCGCGCGTTCAAGACCATGATTTATATCAACCGAGGCGGCATGCACAGCCGGCGGGAAACGTGTGGTTGCAGAATGGCGGGCCTCAGCCGGGTGGCGTAGGGCGCGGCCAGGGCATCCGGCGCCTTGCGGGCGGTGCGCCAAACGTCGTACAGTGGTCCTGGCGTGCCGCCCCGGCGGCCGCCTTGCCCCTTGGCACCGGAGCTCCCATGTGTGAAATCTTCATCCGCGCGAGCGAGCAGTCCTACGCGCCCGAAACCCGTTCGCTGCGCCTGCACGGCGTGGCGACCAGCTTGCGGCTGGAGCAATTGTTCTGGCAGGTCCTGGAAGAGATCGCCGGGCGCGACAACATGCGCGTCACGCAACTGATCGAACGCCTGTACGACGAGCTGATCGAATACCGCGGCGAGGCCGCCAACTTCACATCGTTCCTGCGCGTGTGCTGCCTGCGCTATCAGCTGCTGCAGGCTGAAGGCCGGATTCCGCTGGACGCGGCGGTGCCGATCCGGTCCTTGAATCCGCAAGCCGTGCTGGAAGGGTTGCCGGCGTCGTTGTACGACGCGAAACCGCTACGCGTGAAGCGGCCGGTTGCGGCGTAACGCCAGACCGCCACCCAAAGAAAAAGGCCCGATCGGATCGGGCCTTTTTTCATTGGCGAGGATCCAGCGTTCAACCGCCTGGCTGGATCGAGGCCAGCGCCACTTCGCTTTGCACGATGCGGCGGATGCGCACGGCGTCACCGATGCGCGACAGCTTGCCTTGCGAATCCAGCAGCACGATGGCGAGGTCGCGGCCATTGATGCGGGCCAGCATCACCAGGCATTCGCCTGCTTCGTTGATGTAGCCGGTCTTGGACACCTTGATGTCCCAGTCGGGCTTGCGCACCAGCAGATTGGTGTTGCGGAAGGTCTGGGTGCGGTTGTTGATCTCAACGTCGTACTCGGTATCTGTCGAGTAGCGGTGGATCAGCGGGCGTTGCGAGGCTGCGCGCAGCAGGCGGGCCAGATCATGCGGCGAAGACACGTTGTTGCTGGACAGGCCCGTCGGCTCGATGAAGTGCGTGCTGCTCATGCCCAGCGACAGCGCCTTGGCATTCATGGCGGCCACGAAAGCGGGCAAGCCGCCGGGGTAGTGGCGGCCCAGCGCGTTGGCGGCGCGGTTTTCGGACGACATCAGCGCCAGGTGCAGCATGTCGCCGCGCGACAGCTTGGTGCCCACGCGCAGGCGCGACGTGGTGTGCTTCAGACCGTCGACATCTTCGTCGGTGATCTCCAGCATTTCATCCATCGGCAGGTTGGCGTCCACGACGACGACCGCGGTCATCAGCTTGGAGATGGACGCGATCGGGCGCACGACGTTTTCGTTCTTGGCAAACAGGACGGTGGACGTTTCCAGGTCTTGCACGTAGGCGGTGCTGGAACGCAGCGCGGCGGCTTCGGCGCGCACGGAGACGGCGGGCGGCGGCATGGCGGCGGATACCGCCGCTGCGGTGCGCTGCCCACGCCCGGCCTTGTTCGGCGTGCCGTTCTTGCCGGCCGCGGCACCCTTCTTGGGCGGCGTGCCTTTGGCGGCCACCTGCTTGCCGCCCTTGGGCGGCGCCTTCTTGGCGGTGGACGAGGACTGGGGCGAGCCCTTCTTGGCTGCCGGCGCGGCTTTCTTGGCGGCCGGAGCAGCCTGCTTGCCGGCCGCGCTCTTGCCCGAGCCGGCCTTCGCGGCAGGCGCCTTCTTGGCTTGTTGCGCCTTGCAAGCTGCCGACTTGGCGTTCGTCTTGCAGGGGTCAGAATTCTTCGCGGCCAGCGCGGCCGGGGGGACGAGGAGCGCGCACATCGCCAGCGCCGCCGGCGCTACCGCGTTCGCAATTGCACGTTTCCAGGAAAATGCCATGGTTTGAGCAGGCTTGTCAGTCTGTGAAGAAATATTTCTTAAGCCGGCGTTTCGTCGGTTCAAAAAAAATCCAGAGGAATTAGGGGCTTACGCGTCGAATTTAAACAGCACATCAAGTTGCGCGCAAGACGATTCGCTATCATCGCTGAAAAAAATAATGGTGACGTATTGACGTAGATTCAATTCGTCACAAGACGCGACATGAGAAGCTAACTGCGCGGCGCGCGAGAGCGTAGCCCGGATTAACCCTCATCTGGCTGAACGTGCGGCATTTCGGGGGGAAGGTGTGGCGTCGGAACCGAAGCCGGGGGTGGCCTCGCCGGGTGGAATCGAACCACCAATTGACCCTTAGGAGGGGCCGGTTATATCCATTTAACTACGGCGAGACGGTCAAAACTTGGGCGTCGAAGCGGTCGCGTGAAGGCGAATTTCTTCTCTAGTGCCTTGATATTGCAGGGAAACACCCGGGCGGAGTGTATCACTAAACAAGGTAAATCCAGGCCGCTGACAGGGCGCAAGTCTAGCAGAGGCGGCGGGGCTTGCGCCCAAAGCAATAAATCGGTCCGTCTGAGCGGCACTTGCCCGCACCCAACGACGCGAAATGACTCCTGAAAAAGTAGTGGATTAAATCAACTATATGCCGTAAAGTCGCTCAATACCTAGAACATTCAGGAGCAGGCATGACCCCGACTTTTCACACGATCTTGCTGGACGTGCAGGACCGTGTCGCCACGGTGACGCTGAACCGACCCGATAGCCGAAATGCGCTGAACTCGTTGATGTGCGCCGAGCTGGTGCAGGCCATGGGCCTGCTGGCCGCGGACGCCGCTGTCAATGTGGTGCTGATTCAGGCGGCCGGGGCGGCGTTCTGCGCCGGCGCCGATCTGAAAGAGCGCAAGACCATGAGCACGTCGGAGATGACCGCCCGGCGCGTACAGGGGTTCGCCGCGTACGGCGCGATCGAGCGCATGCCGCAGCCCGTGATCGCCGTTGTGCAAGGGCCGGCATTCGGGTCGGGCTGCGAGATCGCGGCGGCGTGTGATTTCGTGCTGGCCTCGTCCGACGCGATTTTCTGCTACCCCGAAGTGGGGTGGGGCACCGTGGGCGCCACGCAGCGGTTGCCGCGCATTGCAGGAGCCCGCAAGGCCAAGGAACTGCTGTTCACCGGCCGCCGCTTCGATGCGGCCGAAGCCTGCGAGATCGGCTTGGTGAATCAGGTGCATGCACCGGACGCCTTGCCGCGGGAAGCGCTTGAAATGGCGAAGAAGATCGCGGGCGCCTCGCCTTTGACGGTCAGGCTGACCAAACGCAGCATCGATCAAGGTCTGGCTACCACGCGCGAAGGCGCCATGGCGATTGAGCTGCTGGCGATCGAAGAGAATCTGCGCGGCACGGATTGGCGTCAGGCGATTGCCGGGTTCGGCGCATCGGACAAAGGGGACCGCGCATGATCGCCGCTCCGATTACGTTGTCTCAGGCATTGGAGCGGGTGGCGCTTGAACGCCCGCACGCGCAGGCGTTTGTTGCGCCGGGCGAACGGCATGACTGGCGCACGATGCGCGACCAGGCACGACACATTGCGCGGGCCCTGCACGCCGCAGGCGTGCGGCATGGCGACCACGTTGGCGTGTTGCTGGGCAATAGCGGCGTGTGGGTGCAGATCTTCTATGCCTGCGCGATGTTGGGCGCCGTCACGGTGCCGGTCAATACGCGCTTCAAGACCGAAGAAATGGAGTTTTGCCTGAAGCAGGCGGACGTGAAGCTGCTGCTTACGGCGGACACGTTCCTGGGCATCGATTTCCTGGCGCTGCTGAGCCAGGTGGAACCGGCGCTGGACCGCGCCAATGGCTTGCCGGGCGAGCGCCTGCCTCGCCTGCGCCAGGTCGTGGTGTTGGGAGAGCGGTGTCCGCCGGGGGCGCGAAGCTGGCGTGACTTCCTGGCTGCGGGCAATGCGGTGGACGATGCGCAGTTGCAGGCTTGCGTGCAGGCGGTGACGCCTGACGATGTGCTGCTGATCCAGTACACCTCTGGAACGACCTCGTTTCCCAAGGGCGTGATGTTGACGCATGCCAACATGTTGACCAACGCGTGGGCGGCGGCGCAGCGTATCGGCGTCAACGCCGATGACCGCTATTTCAGCATCCGGCCGTACTTTCACGTGGCCGGCACTACCTTGTCGATCCTGGTCAGCCTGGTGACGGGGTGCTGCTTGCTGACGCTGCCCAAGTTCGAGGTGGCGGATGCGCTGCAAATGCTGGATGCCGAGCGCTGCACGCTGACTTCCGGCAACGACACGATCTTCCTGATGCTGATGGGCCATCCCGATTTCGACCGCTCGCGGATTCATTTGCGCGGCGGCTGGGCGGCCGCAGGGCCGCAGGTGATGCAGAAGATCCGCGACGTCATGGGCGTGCCGGGCATGTGCAACGCCTATGGCCAATCCGAGGCGTCTCCCAACATCACGCTGTCGTCCCACGATGATCCGTTTGCGCTGCGCGCCGCGGGCTGGGCGCTGCCGCATCCCGGCATGGAAGTGCGGGTGGTGGATCCGGGCACGGGCGTGCCGGTGGCCGTCGGCGAGGCAGGCGAAATCCAGGCGCGTGGCTGGAGCGTCATGAAGGGCTACTACAACATGCCGGAGGCGACCGCGCGCGCCCTGAGCGAAGACGGGTGGCTAAGCACGGGCGACCTGGGCGAAATGGACGCGGCAGGGCGCCTGCGCATGGTGGGCAGGTTGAAAGACATGTTCCGCGTCGGCGGCGAAAACGTCGCGCCAGCTGAAGTGGAGGAAGTGCTGCATGCTCATCCCGCCGTACGCATGGCGCAAGTGGTGGGTGTGCCCGACGCGCGCCTGGGCGAAGTGCCCGCCGCCTTCGTGCTGCTGAAAGACGGGCAGGACTGCACCGCCGATGAGTTGACCGCCTGGTGCAAGCAACGCTGCGCCAACTACAAGGTGCCGCGCCATGTGGCCGTGGTCGACAGCTTTGAGCACATCGGCATGACGGGCAGTTCCAAAGTGCAGAAGAACAAGCTGCGCGCGCATGCGATCGCATTGTTCGGCCTGGAGCAAACCGCATGAGCGCGCGCGATGTGGTGCTGTGCGAATGCTTCGCCCGCGACGGTTTGCAGCACGAGCCCGAATTCATCGGCACGGCGATCAAGTCGGACTTGGTCGACCGCTTTGCGCGCATGGGATTCGAGCGGGTGGAAGCGACGTCCTATTCCAATCCCAAAGTCGTGCCGCAGTTTGCCGACGCCAGCGAGCTGCTGGCCATGCTGCCGCGCCGCGCGGGCGTCTGGTACAAGGCGACCTGCGCTAATGCCCGCGCCGTGCAGCGCGCGCTGGCGGATCAGGATGCGGGTATCGGCGCCAACGAGATCAGCCTGCTGGTGTCGGCCAGCGCGTCGCATTCGCTGCGCAACCTGAAGCGCGAGCGCGCCGCGCAATGGGAAAACATCGCGGAAATGGCGGGTTTGGCCAACGGCCGTTTGCGGATGGTCGGCACGATCTCGGTCGCGTTCGGATGCCCCTTCGAAGGCGCGGTGGATCCGGACTCGGTGCTGGAAGACGTAGGGCGGTTCGCGCAGTTGGGCGTGGGCATCGTCACGCTGGGCGACACCACCGGCATGGCAACGCCCTCGGCTGTGCGCGACCTGTATCGCCGCATGGCGAGCGCGTTTCCCCAATTGACGCCGGTTGCGCATTTTCACGATACGCGGGGGACGGGGCTCGTGAACTATGTGTCCGCCCTGGAGGCCGGCGTGCGGCATTTCGATTGCGCGTTCGGTGGTGTCGGCGGGCATCCGGCCAAGGTCCGGTATGGCGGCGGCCATACGGGCAACGTGGCAACGGAAGACCTGGTCAGCCTGTTTGAATCCATGGGTGTGCGCACCGGTCTGGACCTGGATGCGATGGACGAGGTCTCGCAGTTCTGCCAGCAAACGCTGGGGCGGCCGCTGCATAGCCGGGTTGCGTTAAGCGGCCTGAATCCGCTGATTCCAGGCGCGCGGCAAGCGCCGGCCGCACCATGACAGGGACGAGCCGCATTTGTATATCATGCGGCCAGGAGGGCGCCTGGCGCGCCCATATGCTTTTTCCTCATCTTTGCAGAGCCCAGCCATGGCATCCCTGAACGCACACAAGTCTGCCTCCTCCGCGCGCGACCAGCCGACCGCCTTGAAGGAGCTGTTCTCGTACCGGCTGAATCGCCTGGCCTATGTGTCCAGCCGCATCGCGGCGGGTTTGAACGAAAGCCGCTACGGCGTCGGGCCGCGAGAGTGGCGGATTATCGCGCTGTTGGGCGCGGCGCCCGACATGTCGCTCAACGCCGTGGCGCGCGAGGCCAACATCGACAAGAGCCAGGCCAGCCGCACGGTGTCCGAACTGATTGAACGCGGGCTGATCTGCCGCAGCGCTGACAGCCAGGACGGCCGCGGCGTCAGCCTGGACCTGACGCGGACCGGGCGTGCGTTGTATGAAGAAATGTTCCCCGCCGCCGTGCAGCGCAACGAGGCCATGCTTTCCGTCCTGTCGCCCGCCGAGCGCGACGAGATGGAACGGATGCTGGACAAGCTGACGGCCCATGCGCTGGAAATGCTGAACGAATTCAAGGCCGAGGTGCCGGCCCGCCGAGGCCGTGGAGTGCAGCCGCGGTGAATGCGTGGCGCCTGCCGGGCGCCTTTTTTTACCCATATTGTTGATTAAATCAATCAAATGCCTGATCACTATTCAAGAGGATTTGCGCCATGCCCGAACTGATCGTCGAAAACCAGGGCGCCGTGCGTCTGCTGCGCCTGAACCGTCCCGAAAAGCACAACGCGCTGAACACGGCCCTGACCACGGCGTTGCTGGACGCGTTGTCGCAAGCCGAACGGGAGAGGGCGGTGCGCGCCGTCGTGCTGACCGGTAACGGCAAGTCCTTCTGCGCCGGCGCGGACACCACGGAGTTCTCGGGCCTGACGCCGGAACAGCCTGAGGCGGTCCTGGCCCGCGCCGACCTGACGACCGACCTGCATCTGGTGTTCTCGCGCATGACCAAACCCGTCGTAGGCGCGGTGCACGGCAATGCGCTGGGCGGCGGCGCCGGCCTGGCGTTGGCCTGCGACCTGACCGTCATGGCCGAGGACGTGCGATTTGGCTATCCCGAATTGCGCCATGGCATCGTGGCCGCCGTCGTGATGGCGAATCTGGTGCGGCAGGTAGGACGCAAGCACGCCTTTGAATTGGTGGCGATGGCCGAACCCATCGATGGTGCGCGCGCGTTGCAGTTGGGTATCGCCAATCGTGTC
Source organism: Achromobacter sp. 18P8.1.1 (assembly GCF_057799415.1). NCBI lineage: Bacteria > Pseudomonadati > Pseudomonadota > Betaproteobacteria > Burkholderiales > Alcaligenaceae > Achromobacter > Achromobacter sp. 18P8.1.1. The sequence goes on from NZ_JBYOKH010000006.1 coordinate 156,169, forward strand.
GTGCCCGCCGCCGACGTGCTGGATGCGGCCTTGGCGATGGCCGGGCGGCTGGCGGGCTGGGAGCCCGCAGCGATGGGGCTGACCAAGCGCGCCTTCCACCGTGCCGCAGACCTGGGCCTGGCCGAGGCGCTTGGCGTCGGGCGCGACGCCAATGTGATCATGCGCGGGTTTCGCCAGGGAGGCGCGCGATGAGGCCGCTGGATGGCGTGACGATCCTGGATCTGTCGCGGGTGCTGGCTTGCCCGTTCGCCTCGATGATCCTGGCGGAATTGGGCGCCACCGTGATCAAGGTCGAACAACCCGGCGCGGGCGATGAAACCCGGGGGTTCGAACCGCAGGTGCAGGGCGAGGGGGGGACGGAGTCCGCCTATTACCTGGCCTTCAATCGCAGCAAGCAATCCATCACCGTGAACTTCCGCAAGCCTGCTGGCCAGGCGCTGATCCGCCGGCTGGCCGAGACTTGCGATGTGGTGGTGGAGAATTTTCCGGTGGGCACCCTGGCCAAGTACGGGCTGGACCGCGACACGATCGCGCCCGGCAATCCGGGCCTGGTCTATTTTTCGTGCACGGGCTTCGGCATGACCGGCCCGTATGCGCCCCGCAAGGGATACGACACGGTGTTCCAGGCGATGGGCGGCATCATGAGCCTGACGGGCGAACGCGGCGGCGGCCCCGTCAAACCGGGTCTTCCGGTGGCGGACCTGACCTCGGGCCTGTGGGCGGCCATCGGCATCCTGTCCGCCTTGGTGGGCAGGGCGCACTCGGGGCAAGGTTGCCACATCGACTTTTCGATGCTGGACGGGCAGGTCGGCCTGTTGTCGTTGGCGGCGGCGCGCTACTTCGCATTGGGCGAAGTGCCGCAACGGCTGGGCACCGAGCATCCGGGGCGCGTGCCGTCGGCCGCGTTCGAATGCGGCGATGGGCGCTGGGTGCAGATCACCGGCAGCGACCAGCACTGGAAACCCTTGTGCGATGCGTTGGACCTGCCGCAATGGGCCGATGACCCGGAACTGGCGCGCAATGCCGTGCGGGTGGCGCGGCGCGATGAAGTCATGGCCGGCCTGGCCGCTGCCGCACGGCGGCTGACGCGCGACGAACTCTGCCGGCGCTGCGATGCCGTGGGCGTGCCCGCCGGACCGATCCTGGATGTGGAGGAAATCCTGCACAACGAACACGTGCTGGCGCGCGGCATGGTGTCCAGCTACGAGCATCCCGCCATCGGCCGCTTCGGCGCCGTACCTGTGCCGTTCAAGTTCAAGGGATATGAAGATCCGCGCCTGGATCGCCCTCCGCTGCTGGGCGAACACACCGACAGTGTGCTGAGGTCAACGCTGGGCCTGTCGGATACGGAGATTCAGGCGTTACGCGCGGAGGGCGCGATCTAGGCATTTCATCGCCACACCAAAAAAATAAACCTGCAGGAGACAACCCATGAAGACTTTAAAGCGTCTGTTTGCTTATCGACGCCTGCTGTGCGGCCTGGCCGCCGGGGCATTTTGCGCCACCGCGGTGGCCGCTGACCCGTATCCGTCCCAGCCGATTACGCTGGTCAATCCCTATGCCGCCGGCGGTCCCGCCGATGTGCTGGGCCGTGCATTGGCGCGCGAGCTGGAGAAACAGCTGGGCAAGCCCGTGATCGTGGAGAACAAGGCGGGCGGAGGCGCGGCGATCGGTGCGAACTTCGTGGCGCGCGCCAAGCCCGACGGCTACACCCTGTTGCTGGGCACGTCGGCCGCGCATGTGGTGACGCCGCTGATGCAGCGCACGCCCTACGACGGCATCAAGGATTTCGCCTTTGTGTCCATCGTGGCCAACCAGCCGAACATGCTTGTTGCGCGTCCCACGCTGAATGCCGCCAGCGTTGCCGACCTGGTGGCAATGGCGCGCAAGGATCCCGGCAAGATCAATTACGCGTCCGCCGGGCCGGGCAGTTCCCCGCACCTGGGCGCCGAATTGTTCCGTGAGCGGGCAGGCGTGGATATCGTGCACATTCCGTACAGCGGCGCGGCGCCGGCCATCAATGACCTGGTGGGCGGGCAGGTGGACATCGCCGTGCTCAACCTGGCCGCCAGCCTGCAGTTCATCCGCAGCGGGCGCCTCAAGGCATTGGCCTACGCCAACGGCAAGCGTTCGCCGCTGTTGCCAGATGTGCCCACGCTGGCGGAGTCGGGCGTGACGGGAGCGGAGTCTGCGTCGTGGTACAGCCTGGCCGCGCCCAAAGGGACACCGGTCGACGTGTTGCAGCGGCTGAACGATGCCATGGGCCGCGTGAATGCGGATGCCGAATACGGCAAGCTGATGCAGGCGCAGGGCGTGGATTTGTGGAACATGACGCCGGCCGAAGCGACGGCTTTCGTAGAGAAAGACCAGCTTGCGATGAAGAAGCTGGTGGAGTCGGCCGGCCTGATGAAAAAGTAGGCGCGACGACGGGACCTTTCAATCGAAGCCGCCCTCTCGGGCGGCTTCCTCTTTTCAGCCCGCCAGTGCCGCGGCACGGGCAAGCGCCTGCCGCGTTTCGTCCATCAACTGCGCAACCAGAAGGCCTGCCGGTTGCAGGCTGTCGATCAATCCGGCGCTTTGTCCGGCTTCGACTTTGCCGCCTTCCACGTCGCCGTCGTGGGCCGCCTGTTTCAGCGAACTGACGGAGAACAGCGCGTCCAATGCGGCATCGTCGCTGCCGCGCTCGGCCGCCAGATATTGGCGGGCAAACGTATTGCGCAGCATCCGCACGGGCGACCTTCCGCGGCCAATCAGCGTGGTGTCGGCCACGCCGGCAGCCAGAACCGCCGCCTTGTAGTCGGCATGCACGCCGGCCTCGGGCGTCAGCAGGAAACGGGTGCCCAATTGTGCGCCGGCCGCGCCCAGGCACAGGGCCGCGGCAATGCCCGCGCCGTCGGCAATGCCGCCCGCGGCCACCACCGGCAGGGACACGCGGCGCACCGTGGCGCGCAGCAGGACCTGCAGGCCGATTTCGTCTGGCCCCGGATGCCCCCCGGCTTCCAGGCCCACGGCGATGACCGCGTCCACGCCCGCCGCCTGCGCTTTCTCGGCATGCAGCGGGCTGGCCACCACTTGCAGCCATTTGATGCCCGCCTCGCGTGCGCGGCCGATATGCTTTTGCGGTCCGCCCTGAGACGCGATGATGACCGGCACGCCTTCCGCAATGGCAATGTCCATGTGCTCCTGGGCACGCTTGTTGTACAGCGGGATGTTGACGGCGAACGGTGCGTCGGTGCCGCGGCGTACTTCGCGCACCGCGGCAAGCAGGGCCTCGGGATACATCGGGCCGGCGGCGATGACGCCCAGCCCGCCCGCGCGGGAAACCGCCAGCGCAAGCGCCGCGTTGGATGAAGCCCAGCTCATGCCGCCCTGGATGATGGGATAACGCGTGCCCAGCAATCGGGTCAGCGGAGTTTGCAGAATCATGGCCTACCTGCCGTCGGGAAAATCCCATTTTCGGTCAGTTAGTTGATAATATCAACTATATTCGTAAGCAATGAATGGGGCATTGGGTGGGGGTCGGATGCGACCTGGCGCCAAGTATTCGACCTCAGGGGTTCAAGCCCAGTCGGTCAAGCCCAGACGCCGCGCGATCAGCACCGCCTGTGTCCGGTTGGAGACGCCAAGTTTGCGCATCACGGCGGTCATGTGCGTTTTGACCGTGGCTTCCGCCACGTTCAGCTCATGCGCAATCTGCTTGTTGAGCAGCCCCGCGCCCACCATCCGCAGTACCCGGTATTGCTGCGGCGTCAGCTCGCATAGCCTTGCGGCCAACTGCCTGTCTTCGAGGCAGGCGCGACCAGCCTTGCCGTCATCAAAGGGCAGCCATGTGCCGCCGTTCAGCACCTGGCGCAGAGCCCGGCCGATGGTGTCGGCGTTGGCCGACTTTGGAATGAAACCCATCGCGCCATGATCGATCGCGCGGCGCATCAGCAGCGGGTCGTCATGCGCCGACACGATGGCAACCGGCAATTGAGGCCGCAGGCGGAGTACCTGCGTCAACGTGTCGAAGCCCGTGGCGCCAGGCATGTTCAGGTCCAGCAACAGCAGATCAGCGTGCGGTTTGGCCTGGACCAGGCCGTAGAGCACGCTGATCTCTTCGGCATCGCGGATGACGGCGTTCGGGTATAAGCGGCCGATCAGCCCGCGCAGGGCGTCGATGTACAGCGGGTGGTCATCGGCAATCAGGAATACGGGCATGGCCGATCATGCCATACCCCGTTCCTGCACCAGTGCTTGCACGACCGAGGGATCGGCCAGCGTGGTGATGTCGCCCAGGTCGTCGACGTTGTTCTCGGCGATCTTGCGCAGGATGCGGCGCATGATCTTGCCCGAGCGCGTCTTGGGCAGGGAGGGCGCCCATTGCAGATGGTCGGGCGTCGCGATGGGGCCGATTTCGCGGCGTACGTGGGCCACCAGTTCCTGGCGCAGGGTGTCGGACGCTTCCAGACCCGCTTTCAGCGTGACATACACGTAAATGCCCTGGCCCTTGATGTCGTGGGAAAAGCCCACCGCCGCCGCTTCGGCCACCTTCGGGTGCGATACCAGCGCGCTTTCCAGTTCGGCGGTGCCCAAGCGGTGTCCGCTGACGTTCAACACGTCGTCCACGCGGCCGGTGACCCAGTAGTCGCCATCGGCATCGCGGCGGCAACTGTCGCCCGTGAAATACATGCCGGGATAGTCCTTGAAGCAACTTTCAACGTAGCGCCGGTCGTCGCCGTAGACGGTGCGCGCCTGCCCAGGCCACGAGTCGCGGATGAACAGGTTGCCTTCGCCGGGGCCTTCTATCACTTCGCCCGTCTGCACATCGACTAGCTCCGGCCGGATGCCGAAAAAGGGCATGCTGGCCGAGCCCGGCTTGCAGGCCTTGGCGCCGGGCAAGGGCGCAATCAGGATGCCGCCCGTTTCCGTCTGCCACCAGGTGTCCACGATCGGGCAGCGACCTTCTCCCACGACGTCGTGATACCAGCGCCAGGCCTCGGGGTTGATGGGCTCGCCCACCGTGCCCAGCAGGCGCAGCGACTTCCGGGAGGTGCGGAGGACGGGCTCGGGGCCCTCGCGCATCAGGGCGCGTATGGCCGTGGGCGCGGTGTAGAAGATGCTGACCTCGTGCTTGTCGATGACGTGCCAGAAGCGTGAGGCGTCCGGGTAGCTGGGCACGCCTTCAAAGACGACCGTTGTGGCGCCATTGGCCAGCGGCCCGTACACGATGTAGCTGTGGCCCGTGATCCAGCCCACGTCCGCCGTGCACCAGAAGACATCGCTGTCCCGGATGTCGAAGATGGTGGCATGCGTGTAGGCGGCATAGACGAGGTAACCGCCGGTCGTGTGCAGCATCCCCTTGGGCTTGCCGGTGCTGCCCGAGGTATGGAGGATGAAAAGCGGGTCTTCGGCGTTCATGAGCTCGGGGACGCATTCTTCGGTTTCCCGGTCCATCAGGCGGTCCAGCCAATAGTCGCGTTCGGCCGTCATGTCGACGGGCGCGCCCGTATGCCTGACCACCAGCACGTTGCGCACGCCCTCCATGCCCGGCATCTTCATCGCGGCGTCCACATTGGCTTTCAGCGCAATGGCGCGGCCAGCCCGCCGGCCTTCGTCGGCGGTGATGATGGCGCGGGCGCCGCAGTCGCGCACGCGGTCGGCGATGGAGGCCGGCGCGAATCCGCCGAACACCACGTTATGCACGGCGCCGATGCGCGCGCAGGCCAGCATGGCGGCCACGGTGTCCACGATCATCGGCATGTAGATCGTGACGCGGTCGCCGCGGCCGATCCCGATGCGTCGCAGCGCATTGCCCATCTTGCAGACCATCGTGTGCAATTCGCGGTAGCTGATGCGCCGCGAAGGCGTGCCGGGGTCGTCCGGCTCCCAGATCAGCGCGGGCTTTTCGCCGTGGGTCTCAAGGTGGCGATCCAGGCAGTTGACGCTGACGTTCAGCTCTCCGTCGGCATACCAGCGGATATGGAAGTCTTCAGCGGCGAAGCTGACGTCCCGGATTTGCGTCGGGGCGCGATGCCACTGCAGGCGCTGCGCGGCGCGGGCCCAGAAGGCGTCCGGATCGCGGTGCGATGCCGCGTACAGGTTTTCGTAGTGTTCCTGCGTGATCGTCTGCGGGCCGGCAAAGCCCTCGGGCACGGGATAGAGATCGCGGATGGGTTTCATGGATGGTTCCTCTGAACGGTTAATGGCCGACGGCGGTGGTGGCGCCGATACCGGTCTGGCTGCGGACGGTCAGGGCGTCGAAGGCCTCGGCTTCTTGCCGGGCGCGCGGGCTGCGGTCCAGTTTCGAGAACAGCCAGATCGAGGAAAACGCTAGCGGGATGGACAGGATGCCCGGGTTGGGGAAGGGCGTGACGGGCGAGGAAAACCCCAAGACGTCCACCCATACGGTCTGGCTGAGCACGACCCAGACTGTCGCGCTGGTCAGGCCCAGGAACCCGCCGATGGTCGCGCCACGCGTGGTGCATCCGCGCCAGGAGATCGACAGCACCAGCACGGGGAAGTTGGCGCTGGCGGCGATGGCGAAGGCCAGACCCACCATGAACGCCACGTTCTGGTTCTCGAATACGATGCCCAGCAGAATGGCCATGACGCCCAGGGCGATGGTGGACAAGCGCGAAATGCGCATCTGCTGGTGTTCCGTGGCGCGGCCGCGCGCGATGACGTTGGCGTACAGGTCATGCGAAATGGCTGCGGCGCCAGCCAGCGCCAAACCGGCCACCACCGCCACGATGGTGGCGAACGTGACGGCCGCCAGGAAGCCCAGCAGCAGATTGCCGCCCACGGCGTTGGCCAGGTGGACCGCGACCATATTGGTGCCGCCGATCAGGTTTTTCATCATGTCGAACCCGCCGTCCGGGCCCGTCGCGAAATACTCCGGGTGGCGCACCAGCAGCGCGACTGCCCCAAAGCCGATGATGAACGTGAGCAGATAGAAGTAGCCGATGAAGGCGCTGGCGTAGATCACGGACTTGCGGGCTTCCTTGGCGTTGGACACCGTGAAGAAGCGCATCAGGATGTGCGGCAGGCCGGCGGTGCCGAAGGCGAGCGCGATGCCCAGCGACAAGGCGTTCAGCGGATTGCTGCTGACCTGCGCGCCCGGCGCCAGCAGTTCCAGGCCAGACGGGTGCACGCGGGCGGCCTCCGCCAGCAGCGCATCGGGGCTGTAGTTAAAGGCCGCCAGCACCAGGATGGTCATCAGCGTGGCGCCGAAGAGCATCAGGACTGCCTTGATAATCTGTACCCAGGTCGTGGCGGTCATGCCGCCGAAGGCCACGTAGATCATCATCAGCGACCCGACGATCAGTACCGCAATGTTGTAGTCCAGCCCGAACAGCAGCACGATCAGCTTGCCCGCGCCGACCATCTGCGCGATCAGGTACAGCGCGATGATCAGCAGCGACGCGCTGGCCGCCAGCACCCGCATGGGGGTTTGCGCCAAGCGGAACGAGGTCACGTCCGCGAAGTTGTAGCGGCCCAGGTTGCGCAACCGTTCGGCGATCAGGAACATGACCACCGGCCAGCCGAACAGGAAGCCGATGGCGTAGATCATGCCGTCGAAACCGCTGACGTAGACCATGCCCGCAATCCCCAGGAACGAGGCGGCGGAAAGGTAATCACCTGCGATGGCCAAGCCGTTCTGAAAGCCCGTCAGTCCGCCGCCCGCCGTGTAGAAATCCGATGTGGTGCGGGTGCGCTTGGCGGCCCAGTAGGTGATACCCATGGTTCCTGCGATGAAGGTCAGGAACATGACGATGGCGGAAGTGCTGGCCTGCCCGGTTGCGGCGGCGCGGGCCGAGCCCGCCAGTACGCAGCCCAGCACGAAGATCAACGCGGCGCCCGCTGTCTTGCGTTTCATGAGACGTCCTTGAGGATGGCGGCCAGCAGCGGGTCGAAGACCGTGTTGGAGATGTGGACGTAAGCCGAAATCAGCACCACGGCGCTGCCCACCACGAGGATGCCGGTCAAGATGCCGATGCTCATCGTCATGCCGGGCAGCGGGCGGGCGAAGAATGCGGGATCGAATGCCAGGGTCAGGATGAAGCCCGCGTAGATCACGCCGGTGATGGCGAAGAACAGCAAGCTGGTGCGACTGCGGCGGCGCAGCAATTCCTGATATTTGGGATGACGCATGACAGCGGCAACCACGCCTTCGGGCGAAGTCATTGCGAGGGTCTCCTTATCGTTATTGGCGAACGAGCCTCCGGCCAATATAGAGACGCATCAATTCGGGGGACATGCGACCTTAGTCGTAGGGGCAAGGCCCGAGTGACAGCCCTGCAAAGCGCGACGCGGCAGCATGGCTATTGCCGTTCTGCCCCGGCCGATTTGTATATGATGTGCGGGTCGTCCCGAGGAGGGGGCGCAAACCCATACAACAACCAGACACGGGTTTCATGTCTATCCAAACCGATAAGATTTCCACGCGCACCCTCATCCTGGGTACCCTTGTGGTGCTGCTTGCCATGGGCGTGCGCGCCACTTTTGGCCTGTTCATGCAGCCGATGGGCCTGGCTCACGGCTGGGGCCGCGACGTGTTTTCAATGGCCTTCGCCTTGCAGAACCTGGTGTGGGGCGTCGCCTGCATTTTCATGGGCATCCTGGCCGACCGTTACGGATCGGGGCGCACCATCGCGCTGGGCGCGGTGCTGTACATGCTGGGCATGATCGGCACCCGTTTTGCCACCGACGAAGCGACGCTGTACCTGACCGCCGGCGTGCTGGTCGGGCTGGGCCAGGCGGGCACCACGTTCCCGGTGATCCTGCCGGTGGTGGCGCGTGCGGTGCCGCCTGCCTACCGCAGCACGGCGATGGGCATCGCCAGCGCCGGGGGTTCGCTCGGCCAGTTCGCCGTGGTGCCTACCGGGCAGGCATTGATCACCGGCATGGACTGGCCGGGTGCGCTGTGGGTGCTGTCGCTGTTCGTGGCTTGCGCCGCGCCGCTCGCCTATTTCCTGCGTGGGCGTCCGCAAGCGCAATCGGGGCCGCAGCAGTCGCTCGCCGCGGCCGTGCGCCAGGCGGTGCGCCACCCGTCGTTCCACTTCCTGTTCTGGAGCTACTTCGTCTGTGGTTTCCATACCGCCTTCATCACGCTGCACCTGCCGGCCTATGTGACCGATGGCGGCCTGACGCCAGGGCAGGGCGCGACTGCCGTGGCGCTGATCGGCCTGTTCAACGTGCTGGGCTCGTTCTACGCGGGCAAACTCGGTGGCAAGTACAGCAAGAAGCGCTTGCTGGCGATCGTGTATTTCATGCGGGCCTTCGGCATTCTGCTGCTGTTGGCCATGCCCTTGTCGGCGTGGGTCCTGTACGCCTTTGCGGCCTGGATGGGCCTGTTCTGGCTGGGGACGGTGCCGCTTACACAAGGGCTGATCGGGCAGATCTACGGCCTGCGTTATGCAGCCACGCTGTCGGGCATCGTCTTCCTGGGGCACCAGCTGGGCAGCTTCATCGGCGTCTGGCTGGGCGGTTACGCCTACGCCAAGACGGGCAATTACGATATGGTCTGGTGGTTGGGCGTGGCGCTGGCCGTGATTGCCGCGTTGCTGTGCCTGCCGGTGCGGGAACAGCCGGTGACGCCCGTCGAACCCCGCCCCGCTTCGGCATGAGGCCGGCGCCAGAACCTTGCGATCCGGAGATCCGTCCATGACCCCAGCTCATCCTCCCGCCGTCCGCCGCCATCGAGGCTGGCGTGCCGTGGGCGTGCTGGCGCTGGCGGCCGTGCTGGGCCTGGCGTTCTGGGGCTACACCACGCCCGAGATGCAGATCCACTGGGAAAACCTGGCCGCGCTCTGCGGCTTTTAGGCGCATCCATCCCCTCGGCTCGCGGTATCCTACGACGGAGTTTCCTCCGTCGTTTTTTTCGTCGCCCGCGCCTGCCGTTTCGGTACGCGCTTTGTAGGTGCCCATGCAGGACGCATCGCTTTCCTTTTCCGATCTATCGCTGCCGGACATCGGCGCCATGCCCGCCGCCGACACGCTGGTGCTGACCGTGAACAACCGGCTGTCGCGCCGCTTGACGCTGGAGCTGGCCGGCCTGTTGCGCCAGGAGCGCCAAGTCAGCGAATTGCCGCGCATCCTGCCGCTGTCGGCGTGGTTGGCCGAGTCCGCCAACGAGCTGGCATTCGAAGCGGACGACGACGTGCCCGCTTACCGGCTGGACAGTTTTGCCACGCAGCTGGTGTGGACCGAAGCCATTCGCGCGGAAGAGGCGGAGCGGGTGCTGCTGGACGCCAGCCAGGCTGCGCGTCTGTCCATGGACGCCGATTTGCTGATGGACGAGTGGGACCTGCACGTGCCGTCGGGCGCGGACACCGACGAATACCGCGGCTTTGCCCGGTGGCGCTCGCGCTACCGCCAAACGCTCGCAGGCATCGACGCCGAAGACGCGAACCAGGGGTATGCGCGCGTGCTGCGCGCCCTGGAGGACGGCCGGCTCGCCACCCCTGGCCAACTGGTGCTGGCGGGTTTCACCGACATTTCCCCGCGCTTTCGCCGGCTGCTCAGCGCATTTGAGGCGCAGGGCACCGTAGTTGCGCAGTGGCGCGACGCGCAGCGGGTCGAAACCGTGGCGCGGCGGTTCGAGGCCGCGGATCAGGGCGCGGAATGGCGCGCCGCCGCCGCGTGGGCCGCCAGCCGGTTGAAGGCAAATCCGCTTGGGCGCTACGCCATCGTGTCGCCGCAATTGGAGGCCGAATCCCCGTTCGCACGGCGCGTGTTGAGCCAGGCCTTGGCCGGCCGCGATGGCGCGCCGGCTTTTGCGTTCAACGTGGCGGTGGGCCGGCCGCTTGATGAATGGCCGATGGCGCGCGCCGCGCTGGCGTGGCTGCGTGCGCTGGCCGAATGCGCCGCGGGCAAGGGCTGCGGCGTGGACGTGCTGGGCGCCGCCGTGCTGGCCGGCTATTGCGCCGGCGACGTGCGCGACCGCGCGCGCCTGGCTGCGATCGACGCACGCTGGCGTCGGCAGGCCGTGCAGCACGTGGGTCCGCAGGATTGGAAAAAGTTGCTGGCCGACATGCCCGCCCTGGCGCAAGCCTGGAACCAGGCGATGGAGATCTGGACGCAGGGCGGCCGCCAGGCGACCTGCGACATCTGGATGCTGCGCATGAAAGCCGCGCTGACGGCGTTGGGCTTTCCCGGCGAAGCCGTGCTGGATAGCGTCGGGTATCAGGTCATGGGCGCGCTGGGCGACGCCTTGGGCAGCTTCTCGGCGCTGGCGCCGGCGGCTGGCCGGCTGGGCGGCGTGGCGGCGGTGAACCTGCTGCAAAGCGTGGCACGGTCCGCATCGTTTCAGCCGCAGCGCGATCCCCTGGCGCGCCTGGATGTGCTGGGTTTGCTGGAGGCCGAAGGCGGCTACTGGGACGGCGTCTGGATGCTGGGCTTGACCGACGACGTGCTGCCCGCATCGCCCAAGCCCAACCCGTTGTTGCCCCTGGCCGTGCTGCGGCAGGCCAAGGCGCCGCGGGCTACGCCCGAGCGGGAACGCGAATGGGCCGAAGGCATGTATGCCGCGCTGTGCCGCTGCGCGCCTGACATCATCGTCAGCCATGCCCACATGGATGGCGAGCGCGAATTGCGCCCCTCGCCGCTGATCGCCGCGACCGCGTTGACGGACTGGGCGCCGGCCGCCGCTGATCTGGTGGCCGCGCTGCCGCAGGAATCGCTGGACGACAACCAGGGGCCGCCGCTGGCGCCCGGAAACCGCGGGGGCGGGGGGCTGGACGTCCTGGATACGCAGGCGCGCAACCCGCTGTGGGCCTTCGTGCGCCACCGCTTGGGCGGCCGCGAACTTGCGCCCTATGCCGACATCGCCACCGTGAACGTGCGCGGCCAGTTCCTGCACAAGGCGCTGGAACTGGTGTGGGGCATGATGCCTGACCAGGAAACCCTGCACGAGGTCCTGGCCACCGGCCGCCTGCCCGCGCTGCTGGAGCAGGCGGTGGCGCAGGCCGCGGAGGTCGAGCTCAAGGATTACGCGCCCGCGCTCAAGGCGCTGGAATGCCAGCGTGCCCGGACCGTGCTGGCCTCATGGCTGGACATGGAGGCGCAGCGCCTGCCGTTCGCCGTCGCCCAGGTTGAAAAAAACCATCAGTGGCAGCGCGGGGCATTGAACCTGAAACTGCGGCTGGACCGCATCGACAGCCTGGCCGACGGCCGCAATGTCATCGTGGACTACAAGACGGGCGTGGCCGCCGCCAAGCCCGAGCCCGACTGGTCGCGAAGCCGGCCGGTGAACGTGCAGCTGCCGTTCTACGCATCGGTGCTGGCGGACGCCGCGGGCGGCGAGGTGGCTGGCCTGGTGCTGGCGCAGATCCACGCGCGGCAGGTGGCTGCCCAAGGCCTGGCCGACGAAGACCTGGGCATGCCGGGCGTCACGCTGGCCGAAGACAGCAAGTTCTTCGATGGCCTGTCCTGGCCCGAGATCCGGCAGCGCTGGCGCGGGGCGATCGAAGCGCTGGCCGACGAGTATGTGGCCGGGGTGGCCACCAACGTCGCCTACCGCCGGGATGATTTGAAATACTGCGATGCATTGCCGTTCCTGCGTTTGCATCTGGACGACGAGGACGCATGAGCATGGCTGAACAAGAACGCTTGCCGCAGGACCACGCCGCGCGCACCGACGCGCTGGACCCCACCCGTTCGTTTTTGGTGCAGGCCCCCGCCGGGTCGGGCAAGACCGAACTGCTGACCGACCGCATCCTGGCCCTGTTGGCCACGGTGAACCGTCCGGAAGAGATCGTCGCCATCACCTTCACGCGCAAGGCCGCGTCCGAAATGCACGCCCGCGTGCTGAGCAAGCTGCGCCGCGGGCTGGACGGGCCGCCCGAGGCCATGCACGAACGCCGCAGCTGGGAGCTGGCCCGTGCCGCGCTGGCGCGCAACGAAGCGCAGGGCTGGCATCTGCTGGATCACCCGGCGCGCCTGGCCATCCGCACCATCGATTCCTTCTGCGCGGGGCTGGTGCGCAGCATGCCGTGGTTGTCGGAACTGGGCGGCATGCCCGAGATCACCGATGACGCCCGCGCAAACTACGAAGCCGCGGCGCGCGCCACGCTTGATCTGGCCGACGAGTACGACGCCGTGCGCGTGCTGCTGCAGCATCTGGACGTGGACGTGCAGGCGGCCAAGGACGCCATTGCCGACATGCTGGGTCAACGCGACCAATGGCTGCCGCTGCTGCGTCACGGTTCCGACCGCGCGGGCATGGAAGCCATGCTTGCCGAGGCCATCGGCGAAGACCTGGACGCGCTGAGCGAAGCGATGCCGTACGGCTGGGCCGAAGCGCTGTGCGGGCCTGCCCGGCTGGCCGCCACCCATCTGCAGGACGGCGAAGACGACAACAAGCTGCTGGCGCTGCTGGACTGGACGGAAGAGCTGCCGCCGGACGCCGACGTGCTGGACCAGTGGCGTGCGGTGGCGCATCTGTTGCTGACCGGCACCGGCAGCCTGCGCAAGACGGTCAATAAGAACCTGGGATTTCCGGCCAAGTGCGCGCACAAGGAACCCTTTGTGGCGTGGCTGGAAGCGGCCGACGGGCAGGCCGCCTGGGTGCGCCGCCTGAACGCCGTGCGCGACATCCCGGAACCGCGCTTCACTGATGCGCAGTGGGAAGTGCTGGGCGCCCAGTTGATGACCCTGGCGCTGGCCGTGGCGCAGTTGCGCCTGCGCTTCGCGGACACGGGTGAAGTCGACTTCATCGAGATCGCGCAGCGCGCGGCCTCGGCGCTGGGCAGCGCCGATGATCCGGGCGAATTGCTGTTGAAGCTGGATGCGTCGATCCGCCATCTGCTGATCGACGAATTCCAGGACACCAGCCAGACGCAGCTGGACCTGTTGCGCACGTTGACCTCTGGTTGGCAGGCGGGCGATGGCCGCAGCCTGTTCCTGGTGGGCGACCCCATGCAGTCCATCTACCGTTTCCGCAAGGCCGAAGTGGGCCTGTTCCTGGAAGTGGCGGATATCGGCGTGGGCGAGTTGCAGCCCGATTTTCTCAACCTGACCGACAACTTCCGGTCGCAGGCGGGTATCGTCGATTGGGTGAACCGGTCGTTCGTGTCGTTGTTGCCCAAGCGCAGCGACGCCGCCGCGGGCGCGATCGCCTACAGCCCGTCCACGGCATTCCACGACGCGCTGCCGGACCCGGCGGTGCGTTTTCATCCCGCCTGGTCGCGGGCCGGCGCGGCGCCCGCCGAAGAGCAGGCCGAAGACATCGCGGTGGGGCTGGTGCGCCAGGCATTGGTCGACCACAAGGGCGCCAAGCATCCGGTCGCGGTGCTGGTGCGCGCCCGCAGCCACCTGGGCAACCTGACCCGCCGTCTGGCGCAGGAGGGCATCCGTTGCCGCGCCGTGGACCTGGTGCCGCTGGCCTTGCGGCCGGTGGTGGCGGACCTGGTGCAATTGGTGCGCGCGCTGTCGCATCCCGGCGACCGGCTGGCGTGGCTGTCGGTGCTGCGCGCGCCCTATTGCGGCCTGACGCTGACGTCCTTGCAGCGCCTGTTCGGCGACGACCACATCACCCCGGTGCCGGTGCTGCTCGAGCGCGCTTTGCGCATCGTGCGGCCGACATTGCCAGCGGCGGTGGACATGGCGCCGCAGGGCTCCCTGTTCGACGCCGCTCCGGCCGCACCCGAATCCCCGTCGGCGCAGGCGCTGCTCAGCGCCGACGAATTCGAGCGCCTGCGCCAGGTGGCGGCCGTCTTGCTGGACAAGCGCAACGACTCCGGCGCCATGCCATTCGCGGCGTGGGTGGAATCGCTGTGGCGCCGCCTGGGCGGCCCCGCGCTATATGCCGGCCTGTCGGTGGCCAATGACGCGGAAAGCCTTTTCCAGTTGGTCGAACGCCTGGCACCGCACGGCGGCATCGACCCCGCAGCGCTGGACGCAGGCATATCGAGGCTCTTCGCCGCGCCCGATGCGGCGGACGAGGACGACGGCGCGGTCGAGATCATGACCATGCACAAGTCCAAGGGCCTGCAATTCGAAACCGTCATCCTGTACGGCCTGCACCGCGCGCCGCGCGGCGACCAGGCGCCGTTGGTGCGTTTCGAGCAAAGCGGCGGCCGCGTGCTGTTCGGCCCGGTCAAGCCGCGCGCCGAAACCGAGGCCGACCCGGTCTCGCGCTACCTGGGCGCACGCGAGGCGCGCCGCGCCTCGTACGAAATCGATCGGCTGTTGTACGTGGCGGCCACCCGGGCGCGCAAGCGTCTGCATCTGGTGGGCCACGTGTCGCTCGACGAGGCCACGGGGCAGATCAAGACCCCGCCCGCGGCCAGCCTCCTGGGCCGCCTGTGGCCCTGCCTGGAAACGCCGGTGCCGCCCTCCTTACAGGGCGAGGCCGAACCCGACGCCGCCGACGGCCCCGAGTGGCAGGGTGAACCTTTGCGGCGGGTGGCAAGCGTCGGCCTGGCGCAATTGGCGCGCCTGTCCGACATCACGGTCAGCCCCGGCTTTGGCGCTGCCGCCCGCGGCGCCTGGGGCGACGGCAGCGAGCATCCCGCCTGGCAACTGGAAGCCGGCTACGACGCCGCCATCGGCACCCTGGCCCACGCATGGCTCGCCCGCATCGGCCAGGACGGCGTGCACGCGTGGCCCGCCGACGCCCTGGAAGACCGCCTGCCCGCCATGCGCCGCCAACTGACGCGCGCAGGCATCCCCGCCAGCCAGGCAGACGCCGCCGCCGAAGCCGTGCTGGAAACCCTGCAAGCCACGCTATCGGACGACCGCGGCCTGTGGCTGCTATCCCAATCCGGCGCCCGCCGCGAATGGCCACTGATCGACGCCGCCGGCAAGGTATCCGTCATCGATCTGGCGTTGAGCACCGAAGACGGCTGGCTGATCGTCGACTACAAAACCGGCCGCCCCCACCCCGGCGAACCCCCCGCCGCCTTCGCCACCCGCATGCGCCAGCGCCACGGCGAACAACTGCTGCGCTACTGCACCCAGGTCACCGCCCTGGACGGCCGCGTAGCCCGAGCCGCCCTGTACTTCCCCAGAGCCAAAGCCTGGATAGACCTGCAATAGCGATTTCGACCGCAACCTGCACGATGGGTTGCGCGCGCTGGCCCCCGTCCCCCTAAAGACGACACCCGCGCGCTCCACCCATCCTACGCATCCACGCCCAAGCCGAGGGCCGCGTCCAGCCCGAGGACCGTGCCCAAGCTGGAGGATCGCGCCCAGCCAGAGGACCGTGCCCAGCCAGATGACCGGGCCTAAGCCAGAGAACCGCGCCCAAGCGAGAGGACCGCGCCCAAGCCAGAGGCCCACACCCCGAGACAGCCGCCCGCAAAGCAAAGCGAGCAAAGCGAAGCGAACAAGCAAGCAAGGCAAAGCGAAGCGAGCCAAAAATGGCAAGCGAAGCAAAGCCATCCCTCCCTCCCCCTCGGGGGGAGGGCCGGGGAGGGGGCAACATACCGCCCCTCAGGGGCCCGCCAACCGGAAGGCTGCAAGCAAGCGAAGCGCAGCTCTGCTAGAATTCCGGTTGGCGGGCCCCTCCGCATGGTTCGACGGTGAACCTGGTCAGGTCGGGAACGAAGCAGCCATAGTCGTTTAGGGTCAGTGCCGGAGTAAGGCTCGCCAACCGGATTCTTCAAAGCAACGGGTAGTCATTCAACCCACCGCTCGATTGCTTTCAAGGGGGACGGGGTTATTTTCCAGGGATTCGTTCCACGGGAATAAGCCCGTCCCCTTTGCATTTCAGCCAGCACGCGAAACAGGCTCTACAATCCAGCCATGACTTATCTGGTACTGGCCCGCAAGTGGCGGCCGCGATCGTTCGATACCCTCGTGGGACAGGATCACGTGGTGCGCGCGTTGACTCATGCGCTCGACACCCAACGCCTGCACCATGCCTGGTTGTTCACTGGCACCCGGGGCGTGGGCAAGACCACGCTGTCACGGATCCTGGCCAAATCGCTCAACTGTGAAACCGGCATCACGTCCAAGCCGTGCGGCGTCTGCCGCGCGTGCACGGAAATCGACGCCGGGCGCTTTGTCGACTACCTGGAGCTGGACGCGGCCTCGAACCGCGGCGTCGAAGAGATGACGCAGCTGCTTGAGCAGGCGGTGTACTCGCCGGGCGCGGGTCGCTTCAAGGTCTATATGATCGACGAAGTGCACATGCTGACGGGCCACGCCTTCAACGCCATGTTGAAGACGCTGGAAGAGCCGCCCCCGCACGTCAAATTCATCCTTGCCACGACCGATCCGCAGAAGATCCCGGTGACGGTGCTGTCGCGCTGCCTTCAGTTCAACCTGAAGCAGATGCCGGCCGACTCCATCGTCGGGCACTTGCAGGCCGTGCTGGGCCAGGAAGAAGTCGCTTTCGAAGTGCCGGCCTTGCGGCTGATCGGGCAGGCTGCCCAGGGGTCCATGCGCGATGCGCTGTCCCTGACTGACCAGGCCATCGCCTACAGCGCCGGCAACATGACCGAGGACGCCGTGCGCGGCATGCTCGGCACCATCGACCAACGCCACCTGGTGCGCCTGCTGGACGCCCTGTCCGCCGGCGACGCCAAGGGCGTGCTGGCGGTGGCCGACGAACTGGCGACCCGTGGTTTGTCCTACGCCGGTGCGCTGGCCGATCTGGCGGTGCTGCTCTCGCGCGTGGCGATCGAGCAGCGCGTGACCGGCGTGACGCCGGCCGAGGATCCGCTGGCGGCCGATATCGCCCGCCTGGCGCTCGGCTTGCATCCCGACGCCGTGCAACTGTTCTATTCGGTGGCCGTGCATAGCCGCAGCGAACTGACGCTGGCCCCGGACGAGTACGCGGGCTTCATCATGGCCTGCCTGCGCATGTTGGCGCTTAACGGGGATGCCGGTCCGCAAACCGCGCTGGAAGCGCCCGCCGCGCCCGCCCGTC